>NZ_PZKG01000030.1 GCF_003034985.1 Cereibacter changlensis JA139 | reverse complement strand
GAAGGCCTGGGGCGAGGCGACCGGCGCCGCCGCCGCCGGGATCACCCTGCTGGCCGACGCCGAGGGCGCGATGACCAAGGCGATGGGCCTGTCCTTCGACGCGCCGCCCGCCGGGCTGATCGGCCGGTCGCACCGCTATGCGCTGCAGGCGGTGGATGGCGAGGTCCGGGTGATCCAGATCGAGGACAGCCCCGGGGCCTGCACCGTCTCGGGCGGCGAGGCGCTGCTGGAAGCGATCTGAGGCCGAAAGCCCGGCCGGGGGGCGACCCCCGGTCAGGCGACCAAGCTGTCCATCTTGCGGGCGAGCCTGAGGTCACGCTCGGTCAGCCCGCCCGCGTCATGGGTGGTGAGCGTGACCTCCACCACCTTGTAGACATTGCGCCATTCGGGATGATGATCCCATTTCTCGGCCCAGAGCGCCGCGTGGGTCATGAAGCCGAAGGCCTCGATGAAGTTGCGGAAGGTGAAGGTCTTGGAGATCGACCCCCGCTTCCCGTCATGGCTCCAGCCGCAGGCCAAGAGCGGAGCGAGGGCGTCGGGATCGGCGAGCGGATCGGGCATGGGTCATCCTTTCGGGACGGGGGCTTTCTGCATCAGGGCGTCGTCCATGGCATTGGCGCGAGCGAGGGCGGGGCGGTCCTTCAGCCGGTCCCAGTAAGCGGTGAACGCCGGTCTCGCCGGCAGCGTGCCAAAGCTCAGCCCCCAGCCGATCTGGCTGCCGACATAGACATCGGCGGCCGAGAAACGCTCGCCGGCGATGTAGGGCTGGCCAGCCACCGCAGTCTCCAGCGCCGTCACCATCCGGTCGAAATCGCCGTAGCCGACCATGACGCGGTGCTCGGCCGGCACGGTGACGCCGAGCGCCTTGTCGGTGACCGCGGCCTCCAGCGGGCCAGCGGCGAAGAACATCCACCGGTAATAGGCCGAGGTCTCGTCGGGCAGCAGCCCGGCCTCGGGGAAGGCGTCGGCCAGATAGGCGCAGATCGCGGCGCATTCGGTGACGACCCGGCCGTCATGCACCAGCGTGGGCACCTTGCCCATCGGGTTCAGCGCCAGAAGCTCCGGCGTCCGGGCGTCGCCGTCGAAATCGATCACCACCGTCTCGTAGGTTGCGCCGGTTTCCTCCAGCATCCAGCGGGCGATCCGGCCGCGCGACTGCGGGTTGGTGTAGAGTGTGAGCGGTGCCATGCTGTCCTCCGACGTTTTACTCAGGATGCCATGCCGGGCGGGTTCCGTCACCCCGTCACTCCTCGGAGGTGGTGCGGCGGAAGGGCCCGTAGGCGGTCAGCACCTCGATCTCCTCGTCGATCGCCTCGCGTTCGGCCATGAGATAGCGCTCCACCGCGTCCGACAGGCCCGGATCGGCCAGCCAGTGCAGCGAATGCACCGGGGTCGGCAGATAGCCGCGGGCCAGCTTGTGCTCGCCCTGCGCCCCGGCCTCGACCCGGGAGAGGCCGTTGGCGATGGCCCAGTCGATCGCCTGATAGTAGCAGAGCTCGAAATGCAGGCAGGGGTGCTCCTCGGTGCAGCCCCAGTAGCGGCCGAAGAGCGTGTCGCGGCCGATGAAGTTCAGCGCTCCGGCCACCGGCTGGCCGTCGCGTTCGGCCAGCACCAGCAGGATGTCGTCGCGCATCGTCGCGTGGAACTCCGAGAAGGCGCGGCGGGTGAGATAGGGCGTGCCCCATTTGCGCGCGCCGGTGTCCTGATAGAACTCCCAGAAGGCATCCCAGTGCTGCGTCTCGATCTGGTCGCCGGTCAGGCAGCGGATCTCGCCGCCGAAAGCCGCTGCCGTCTCGCGCTCCTTGCGGATCGTCTTTCGCTTGCGTGAGGAGAGATCGGCGAGGAAATCGGCGAAGTCGCCGTAGCCGCGGTTCTCCCAGTGGAACTGCTGGGTGACGCGGTGCAGGAGACCCATCTCGGCGCCCGCCTCGGCCTCTTCCTCGGTGCAGAAGGTGATGTGCAGCGAGGAGAGGTGGTTCTGCTGGGCGATGGAGAGCGCGCCTTGCAGCAGCGCGGCGCGGCCCGTCGCCTCCAGCCCCGGCAGGGTCAGCAGGCGGCGCCCGGTGGCGGGGGTGAAGGGCACGGCGAGCTGCAGCTTGGGGTAATAGCGCCCGCCCGCCTGTTCATAGGCGCGGGCCCAGTTGTGGTCGAAGATGTACTCGCCCTGGCTGTGGCCCTTGGCGTAGAGCGGGGCGGCGGCGATGACCCGGCCTGCGGCCCGGGCGATCAGCGGGCGCGGGTGCCAGCCGGTGCCGGCTCCGGTGGACTGCGAGCGGTCGAGCGCCGCGAGGAAGCGATGGGTGGTGAAGGGATCGACAGGCCGACCGGTCGCCGCCTCGGGGCAGGCGACGGCATCCCAGTCGGCGGCGTCGATCTCTGTCAGGGAGCTCAGCGCGGTGAGCTCGATCTCGGTTGTCATGCGGCGCGCCTCTTGCACGGGCAAGGCCGGGGGGCTGTCTGCCCCCCGGACCCCCCGACGATAATTGAGCCAAGATGAAAGCCCGGGTCCGGCGGGGATGGTGGCGCGGCGCGCGCCGGGGTCAAGCCGGGAACGGGGCGAGGTAGCCTTCGAAGGTGATGTTTTCCGCGATGCGCCGCGCCTCGGCCTCGGCCTCGGGCGAGCGGACCGTCCAGCAGAGGATCGCCGCGCCCGCATCGCGCAGCGCGCCGACGCGCGGGCGGGCCAGATCCTGCCATTGATGCGACAGGAAGCTGGCGTTCACCCGGTCGTAATCCGGGATCTCGCGCAGCCGGGCGCAGGTTTCGGCCGGCAGCGGGGCCCAGTCGGCGGGGTCGTAATCGCAGGTGACGAGGCCGCGCGGCAGGTTCGGGGCGAGGCGGGCCATCTCGGCAATGCTGTGCGGATTGAAGGACATCAGCGCCACCGGGCCGTCATAGCCGACGAGGGCCGCGGCGGTCGCGGCCTCCAGCGGGCCCACGGCCTTGCCCATGTCGCCGCTCTGGTCCTTCAGCTCGATCAGCAGCGGAACGCGGCCCGCGACGATCGCAAGCACCTCGGAGAGGGTGGGGATGCCGTCTTCGGCGTCGCGCAGCCGGGTCGCGCCGAGTTCCGCCGCCGTCAGCGCGGCGACCGGACCCTTGGCCCCGGTCAGCCGGTCGAGATCGTCGTCGTGGAACACCATCGCCTGCCCGTCGGCCGACCGCTGCAGGTCGATCTCGATGCCGTAGCCGGCGGCAATCGCCGCGCGGATCGCGGCGCGCGAGTTTTCCGGCCGCCCCGCCGCGCGGTCGTGCAGCGCGCGGTGGGCGATGGGCGTGGTGCGGAAAGCCGCGGGCAGGGGGATGCGCATCAGCGGATCTCGAAGATGCCTTCGATCTCGACCGCGACGCCGAAGGGCAGGCTCGCGGCGGAGACGGCGGAGCGCGAGTGGCGGCCGGCGTCGCCCAGCACCTCGACGAGGAAATCGGAGGCGCCGTTGATCACCTTGGGCTGGTCGCCGAAGTCGGGGGTGGAGTTGACGAAGCCGGTCAGCTTGACCACGCGGACGAGGCGCGAGAGGTCGCCGTCGCAGGCCTTGCGCACTTGGGCGAGCAGGCTGATGGCGCAGGCCTTGGCGGCCTCGGCCCCGGCGGCGATCTCCATGTCGGCGCCGAGCTTGCCCTTGATCTGGCCATCGGGGCCCTGGCTGATCTGGCCGGAGACGAAGACGAGATCGCCGCTGATCACGTAAGGAACGTAATTCGCCGCCGGGGCGGGGGCGTCGGGCAGGGTGACGCCGAGTTCGGCAAGGCGGGTTTCGATCGACATGGGGGCCTCCTTCAGTTGGGGCGGAGGCTAGCCCCCTCCGCCGGGGGCGGCAAGGGGGCTCAGGTTTCGCGGAAGGCGCGGGTGAAGTAGTCGGTGAAGGGCTTCAAGAGATAGGCCAGCGGTGAGCGGTCGGCGGTCCTGATGAAGGCCTCCACCGGCATGCCGGGGACCAGCGCCTTGTCGGCAAGCTTGCCGATCTCGCCCTCGTCCAGCACGATCTCGGCCCGGTAGTAGGAGGCCTGGGTGCGCGGGTCGGAGAGCGCGTCGGCGGAAATCACCGTGACATGGCCGGCGAGTTCGGGCGTGGTGCGGCTGGAGAAGGCCGAGAACACCAGACGCACCGGCTGGCCGGTATGCAGCTGGTCGATGTGGATCGGCGGCACCTGCGCCGCGATCACCAGGGGGCGGTCCTGCGGGATCAGGTACAGCATCGGATCGGCGGGCTTGAGCACGGCGCGGGGGGTGGTGACCTGCAGCCCCAGCACGACGCCCGAGACCGGGGCGCGGATGTCGAGCCAGGCGATCCTCTCGCGCAGCGCCGCGCGTCGCCCTTCCAGCTCCAGCGCGCGGGGGGCGAGGTCGCGCGCCTCGGCCAACGCCGTCGCGCGGCGGGTGGCGGTCAGGCCGAGGATCTCGGCCGCAATCTCGGCGCCGCGGCTCGCGGCCTCGGCGCGGGCGGCGGCCAGCCTGCCCTGCTCACCGCCGAGCCGCGCCGCCTCGCGCTGCAGCGCCAGCGCCCGGCCGGAGGGGGCGAGGCCGCGGTCGAGCAGGCTCTGCTGGTCGGCCAACTCGCGCCGGATCAGCGTGAGCTGCGTGGCCAGCGCCTCGGCCTCGGCATTGATGCCGGCGATCTGCCTGGCGGTCTGGTCGCGGCGGCGGGAGAGCCGGTCGACCTCGCGGGCCAGCGCGGCGCGGCGGGCCTCGAACAGCCGGCGCTGGCCCTGCCATTGCTCGGCCGCTTGGGGGCGGGCCGCCAGCGCTGCCGGGAAGGTCATCCGGTCGGCCCCCTCGGCTTCGGCCTTCAGCCGGGCGCGGCGGGCGGGGCGAGGTCGCAGAGCTGGCCCTCGACGGTGGCGAGTTCGGCGCGCAGCAGTGTCCCGTCCAGCGTCAGCAGCGGCGCGCCGGCCGCGACCGCCTCGCCCTCGGTGACGTGGATCGCCAGCACCACGCCGCCCTCGGGGTGCTGGACGATCTGGCGGGCCTGCGCCACCTCGACCCGGCCGGCCACCACGATGGCGCCGGAGATCGAAGCGGCGATGCCCCAGCCGCCGAAGCCGAGGAGGAGCAGCAGGAGCGTGGCGAAACCGGCGATGACCGGCCCGCGGCTGGACCAGGGGTCGGTCACGTCGTACCTCCGGCGGCGCGCAGGATGTCGCCGTGGTTGCGCACCCGGTCGCGCAGCACCTGGTCGCGCGGGCCGAAGGCGCGCTGCCGGCCTTCCTCCAGCACCAGCAGCAGGTCGCATTCCTGGATGGCGGCGGGGCGATGCGCCATGATGAGGACCGCGCCACCCGAAGCCTTCACCGCGCGGATCGCGCGGTTCAGCGCCAGCGATCCCTCGCTGTCGAGATGGGCGTTCGGCTCGTCCAGCACCAGGAGCACCGGGTCGCCGTAGAGGGCGCGGGCGAGGCCGATGCGCTGGATCTGGCCGCCGGACAGCCGGGTGCCGTCACCGGAAATCGGGGTGTCGTAGCCCTGCGGCAGGGCGAGGATCATGTCATGCGCCGCCGCCTTCCGCGCCGCCGCCACCACCGCGCCGCCCTCTGGATTGGACTGCAGCCGGGCGATGTTCTCGGCCACCGTGCCGTCGAACAGCGTCACCCGCTGCGGCAGGTAGCCAAGCCAGTCGCCCAGCAGCGCCGGGTCGTACTGGTCCAGCGGCGCGCCGCCCAGCCGGATCTGCCCGGCCACCGGGGGCCAGACTCCGGTCAGGGCGCGGGCGAGGCCGGATTTTCCCGCGCCCGAGGGGCCGATCACCCCCAGCGCCTGGCCCGGCTCCAGCCGGAAGCCGAGCCCGTGCAGCACCGGGGGCCCGCCGGGCGGCGCCACGGAAAGGTCGCGGGCCTCCACCAGGGCGCGCGGGCGGGGCAGCGCGCTACGCGGCGGGTCGTGCGGTTGCCGGGCCAGCAACGCGGCCAGCCGATGCCAGCCGGTCCGGGCGCGCTGCACCACCGCCCAGTGGCCGATCGTCAGCTCCACCGGGGCGAGGGCGCGGCCCATCAGGATGGAGCCGGCGATCATCGCCCCGGCCCCGAGCTCCTGCCGCAGCACGAGCAGGGCCCCGAGGCCGAGCATCGCCGATTGCAGGACCAGCCGCAGCGTCTTCGACAGCGCGCCGAAGCCGCCGGTCAGGTCGGCGGCGGCGAGGCTTTGGCGCAGCGCGGCGCTGCGGGCGCGTCGCCAGCGGTCATGGCCGGCCCCGGACAGCCCCAGCGCCTGCACCGGCTCGGCCTCGGCCTTCAGCCGGTCGGCCAGCCGGTCGGCCTCCAGCCCCAGCTGCGCGGCGCGGCGCAGCGGGGCCTCGGCCAGGCGCTGGTGCAGCAGGGTCGCCAGCACCAGCGCCGCCCCGCCGCCGAGGGCGAGCCAGCCCAGCCAGGGATGGAAGGCGAAGATCGCGGCGAGGAACAGCGGCGTCCAGGGCAGGTCGAACAATGCGCTGAGCACCGGCGCCGCCCAGAGCCGCTGCACCGCCTCGAGGTCGCGCTGCGCCGAAAGCGCCGCCGGGTCCTCCGGGGCCAGCGTCAGCCGGCGCAGCGCGGCCTCGAACACCCTGCGATCGAGACCGTCCTGCAGCCGCGCGCCGATCCGCGCCAGGATCCGGCCGCGCGCCTGGTCCAGCAGCCCCATGGCGAGGAAGAGGAAACCGGTCAGCAGCGACAAGGCCAGCAGCGTCTCCTGCGAGCGGCTGGTCAGCACCCGGTCGTAGACCTGCAGCATGTAGAGCGGACCCGTGAGCATCAGCAGGTTCACGAAGGTGCTGAACAGGAAGACCGTGAGCAGGAGACCGAGCGAGGGCCGCTGCGCCCGGCGCAGTTCGCGGTATCCCTGATCTCGGTCCTTGCGGTCCATCCTGCGCCCGTTCTGCCGGTCTCTGGTCCTTCTGGCGCCTTTCCGATACCATCGGGTTAAAGCGGGGTCGGGGACCGGGCGCCCGCCTGTCGCGGCCGCGATTGCACCGTTGCCTCATGGCGCGATTGCTGTTTCCCTGCGGTGCAGGCTGCGGTTGTCGATTTGTAAGGGCGGATATTGGAAAGATGATCTTGAACACCATTTTGCTTTCCCGGTCGCGTTGGGCCGTCGCACTGCTCGGTCTCGCCGCGTTGACCGCCTGCGGGCCGGCCCCGGCGCCGGTCGGGATCAACGATCCGGCCGAGGCCTCCAACCGCCGGGTGCATGACTTCAACCGCGGCGTCGACCGGGCGCTGCTGCGCCCGGCGGCGCGCGGATATGGCACGGTGCTGCCGCAGCCGGTGCAGCGCGGGATCGGCAATTTCGCCGGCAACCTCGATGTGCCGGGCGATGTGGTGAACAACCTGCTGCAGGCGCGGCTCGGCTTTGCGGCGCAGAACACCGCGCGCTTCGCGGTGAACAGCGTGCTCGGCATCGGCGGGCTGTTCGACCCGGCCAGCGCCATGGGCCTGCCCGGCAAGGAGACCGACTTCGGCGAGACGATGCATGTCTGGGGCGCCCCGGAAGGCGTCTATGGCGAGGCGCCGTTCTTCGGGCCGACGACCGAGCGCGATCTGGTCGGCAGTGTCGTCGATCTGGCGCTGAACCCGGTGCGGCTGCTGCTGCCGACGCCCGAGCGCTCTTACGCCACCGCGGCGAAGCTGGGATCAAAGCTTGGTGAACGCGACCGCTATCGCGACACTTTGGATTCCGTTCTCTATGAAAGCGCTGATAGCTATGCGCAGACCCGCCTGCTTTACCTGCAGAACCGCAGGTTCGAGCTGGGCCAGACCGGTGGCGTCGAGGACGACTTCATCGACCCCTACGCGACGGATGCCGATGCGGGGTTCGTCGATCCCTACGCGGCCGATCTCTCCGCCGACAGTTTCGAGGACCCCTATGCCCAATGACATGATCCCCCCGCCCCTGCTGACCCGCCGCGCCGTGACGCTCGGCCTGCTCGCCGGGGCCGCCGTGCTGGCGCTGCCCTGGCAGCCGGCGCAGGCGCTTGACGTGAACACCGCGCGCAATCTGGTGACGCGCGCCATCGATGAGGTGAACCGGATCATCAACTCGGGCCGGTCCGAGCAGCAGATGTACGGCGATTTCGAGCGGATGTTTGTGCAATACGCCGATGTGCCGGCCATTGCCCGCACCGCGCTGGGCGTCGCCGGCCGCGGGGCGAGCCGCGCCGAGATGGCGGCCTTCACCAAGGCCTACCAGGGCTACATCAGCCGCAAATACGGCAGCCGCTTCCGCGAGTTCATCGGCGGCGAGATCAAGGTCACCGACGCGCGGCCGCTGAAGAGCAGCGTCGAGGTGATCTCCACCGCCTATCTGCGCGGCGAGGCCCCGTTCGAGCTGCGCTGGCATGTGTCGGACAAGGGCGGCAAGCCGATGTTCTTCAACATCATCATCGAGGGGGTGAACATGCTCGCTTCCGAACGCACCGAGATCGGGGCCATGCTGGACCGCCAGCGCGGCAGCATCGCCGGACTGACCGAGGCGCTGAAGACCGCCCGCTGAGGAAAGCGACGACCGGACAGCAAGACGCCGCCCCTCGGGGCGGCGTTTCGCATTCCGGGGCTTGGCCTCAGTTGCCGGCGCCGAACACGCCCAGCACGTCGTTCAGGATGCGCTCGCCGATGTCCTGCTCGGGGACCGGCGCCGCCTGCCAATCCTGCGAGCCTTGCGGCACCGGGGCCGCCTGCCAGTCCTGCGAGCCCTGCGGCACCGGCTGGGTGTTCACATCGGCCTGCGAGGCCGGCGGCAGCCGCGGCTCGGGGATGATCTTGGCGAGCGGACGGGCCGGCAGCCCCTCGTTCACCCGGATCATCACCTCGCGCCAGATCTCGGCCGGCAGCCCGCCGCCGGTGACGCCGGTCAGCGGCTTGTTGTCGTCATAGCCCATCCAGACCCCGGCCACGTAATCGGCGGTGAAGCCGACGAACCAGGCGTCGCGCGCCGCCTGCGTCGTGCCGGTCTTGCCCGCCGCCTCGCGGTCGGGCAGCCGCGCCCGGGTGCCGGTGCCGGAGTTGATCACCTCGGTCATCATGTAGGTCAAGAGCTTGGCCGCCTCCTCCGAGATCACCCGCTCGCCGATGCCGCCCTCCTGGCCGATCAGCGGCGTGTCGTCGCCCTGCAGCCGCAGCTCCACCAGCCCGTAGGGTTTCACCGCCGAACCGCCGTTCAGGATGCCGGCATAGGCGCCGGTGGTCTCCAGGAGCGTGGACTCCGAGGCGCCGAGCGCCAGCGCCGGACCGGCAGCCAGATCGCTCTGGATGCCGAAATTCGACGCCACCTGCCGCACGAGGTCGCTGCCCACCGCTTCGGAGATCCGCACGGCGGGGATGTTCAGCGACTGTTTCAGCGCGTCGGTCAGCGTCACCAGCCCGCGGAACTTGCGGTCGTAGTTCGAGGGCGACCAGGGGCCGGAGCCCTTGATGTTGATGGTCAGCGGGCTGTCGTCGACGAAATCGGCCGGGCTGTAGCCCAGATCCATCGCCGCCGCATAGATGAACGGCTTGAAGGCCGACCCGGTCTGCCGCAGCGCCTGGGTCGCGCGGTTGAACGAGCCCGCCGCCTCGATCTTGCGGCCGCCGACCATGGCGCGCACTGCGCCATCCGCCGACATCACCACCACCGCCGCCTGCGCCTCGGAGCCTTCCTTCACCTTGGCGTCGAAGACATCGGCCAGCGCGGTCTCGGCAGCCTTCTGCAGCTTCTGGTCCAGCGTGGTGCGGATGATCACGTCTTCCGTGGTGTCGCGGGTCAGGAAGGAGGGTCCCGATTCCATCACCCAGTCGGCGAAGAACCCGCCCGACCGGCTCTGCGCCGCCTCGGAGAGCTTCGCCGGGTTGCGCCGGGCCTCGTCGGCCTCGGCCTTGGTCAGATAGCCCTGCTCCTCCATCAGCCCGACGATCACGTTGGCCCGGTCGCGCGCCCGCTGCAGGTTGCCGGTCGGCGCGTAATAGGACGGCGCCTTCAGCAGACCTGCCAGCATCGCCGCCTCGGCCGGGGTGACCACATTGGCCGACTTGCCGAAATAGCGCTGCGCCGCCGCCTCGAAGCCGCGGGCCCCGGCGCCGAGATAGGCGCGGTTGAAGTAGATCGTCAGGATCTCGGCCTTGGTGTACTTGGCCTCCATCGCCATGGCGAAGGGCACTTCCTTGATCTTGCGCCAGATGCCGCCCTTGCGGCAGTCGGCCTCGTATTCCGCCTCCGACTTCCACTCCTTCGGGTCGTATTCCGTGCCGAGGCACAGCAGCTTGGCCACCTGCTGGGTGATGGTCGAGCCGCCGTTGCCATCCAGCGGGCCGCGGCCTTCGGAGAGGTTGATCTTGATCGCCGAGGCGACGCCGCGCGGGCTGACGCCGAAATGCCGGTAGAATCGCCGGTCCTCGGTCGCCACCACCGCGTCACGCAGGTAATGCGACACCGAATCCGAGGTGATCTGCCCGCCGAAGGTCTCGCCACGCCAGGCGAAGACCTTGCCGTCGCGGTCGAGCAGCGTGACCGACCCCTTGGCCCGGGCGTCGAGCAGCGCCGTCACCTCGGGCAGCTTCTCCGAGAAGTAGAAGGTCGTGGCCCCCAGAGCCAGCGCCACCAGAAGGCCGATACGCCAGCCGATGCCCCAGACGATACGCCAGATCAGGGTGAAGAGCCCCAGGACCAGCGCCACCAAGGGGTTGCGCCGCTTGGCCGGCCGGCGCGGCGTGGGCCGGCGCGGCGGCTTGCCGCCCCCGCCGCTCCCCGAGCCGCTACGCCCGCCGCCAGAACCGCCGCCCGAACCGCCGGCCTTGCCACGGCTGCCGCCGGAGCCCGCCGAAGAATAACGCCTGTCTGCCACCAGCGGCGCCTGCCGCTTGCCTGTGCCGCTCATGCCCGACCTGCCCGCCTGTTCGCGATGTCATTCGCGCGACTCTATCCGCAGCAGTGGGGAATGTGGAGTGGGCCCCGGTTTAATCCCACTCATCATACTGCTTTTAATTTAAGCGATCCCGCAAATCGGTGCAAAAAATGTGCAACAACCGAAGGGTCCGCCCGCTTTTCTCCTGCCCGATTGTTGTGCGTCGGGGTCGAACCTTGCCTTGTGATGACGTGGGGTCCGGCGAGGGCCGAGTAAGACAGGGGAACGATGTGAAACTCATCATTGCAGCAATCAAGCCGTTCAAGCTGGAGGAGGTGCGCGAGGCGCTCACCACCATCGGCGTGCGCGGCATGATGGTCACGGAAATCAAGGGGTTCGGCTCGCAGTCGGGCCACACCGAGATCTACCGCGGCGCCGAATATGCCGTGAATTTCGTGCCGAAGGTCCGTCTCGAGATCGTGGTGAGCGACAGCCTCGCCGACCCCGTGGTGGAGACGATCCGCGCCACCGCCAAGACCGACAAGATCGGCGACGGCAAGATCTTCGTGCTTGATGTCGAACACGCTGTCCGCGTGCGCACGGGCGAAATCAACGACGACGCGCTCTGACGCGGACGGGAGAGGGATAGAATAAATGAAGACTCTGGCGAAACTTTCGGGACTTTCCGCGCTCGTCGCGGGTTCCGCGCTGCCCCTCTGGGCGCAGGAGGCGACCACCGAGGCCGCCACCGCAGCCGCCGAGGTCGCCGAGGCGGCGGCCCCCGTGATGGACAAGGGTGACGTGGCCTGGATGCTGATGTCCACCGTGCTCGTGTTCTTCATGATCCTGCCGGGAATCGCCCTGTTCTACGGCGGTCTCGTGCGGTCCAAGAACATGCTCTCGGTGCTGATGCAGACCACGCTGATCGGCTGCACGGTCATGGTGATCTGGGTGCTCTACGGCTATTCCTTCGCCTTCGGCGGCGGCACCAGCCCATTCTGGGGAGGCTTCGGCAAACTGTTCCTGGCGGGCGTGACCACGGAGAGCATGGCGGCGACCTTCTCGGATGGCTTCGTCATCCCGGAATACCTGTTCATCTGCTTCCAGATGACCTTCGCGGCCCTGACCCCGGCCCTGATCATCGGCGGCTTCGCCGAGCGGATAAAGTTCTCGGCCGTGCTGATCTTCAGCGTGATCTGGGTGACCTTCGCCTATTTCCCGATCGCTCACATGGTGTGGGACGCCTCGGGCCTGATCTTCAACTGGGGCGCCATCGACTTCGCCGGCGGCACCGTGGTGCATATCAACGCCGGTGTGGCGGCGCTGATCGGCGCGATGATGGTCGGCAAGCGGCTGGGCTTCGGCAAGGACAACATGGCGCCGCACTCGATGGTGATGACCATGATCGGCGCCTCGATGCTGTGGTTCGGCTGGTTCGGCTTCAACGTCGGCTCGAATCTCGAGGCGAACGGCGGTGCGACGCTGGCCATGATCAACACCTTCGTGGCCACGGCCGCCGCCGTGCTCGCCTGGTCGCTGATCGAGGCGCTGGCCCGCGGCAAGGCCTCGATGCTCGGTGCGGCCTCCGGGATGATCGCCGGCCTCGTCGCCGTCACCCCGGCTTGCGGCACCATCGGGCCGATGGGCGCCATCGTGCTGGGCGCGGTCGCCTCGGCGGTCTGCTACTTCTTCGTGACCACCGTGAAGAACGCGCTGGGCTATGACGACAGCCTCGACGTGTTCGGCATCCATGGCGTTGGCGGCATCATCGGCGCCGTCGGGACCGGCATCTTCTCGGCGGCGACGCTGGGTGGGGTGAACGGCGACGACTACTCGATCGTCGGCCAGACCATCATCCAGATCCAGGCCATCGTCGTGACCATCATCTGGACGGCCGTCGTCTCCTTCGTGGCCTTCAAGATCGCCGATCTGATCGTCGGCCTGCGGGTCGACACCGAGAGCGAGCGCATCGGCCTCGACCAGACCTCGCACGGCGAATCGGCCTATCACGCCTGAGACCACGCGGGCAGGCGGGCCCTTCCCCCGCCGCCCTTCCGAAAGGCCCGGACCTCGGTCCGGGCCTTTTGCCATCCGGGCTTCCTGCCGGCGGGGGAGCCGTCGTCGCGGGCATCGAACCCGCGCCGACGGCCTGCCGCCGCAAAAGACCCTGGCGTAGCCCCTGGTCTTCTCCTTGCAGAAATACTCCCCGCGGAGCGTCCGCGGCTGGCCCAAGGTGCCTCCGGCGGGAGTATTTGGGCAAGGAGAAACCGGCAGACGGTCTGCGCCTGCCGGTCCCTTTCGTCCATGGCAATGCCGCCCGAGGGGCCTCGATGGCCCCGAGGGCGGCTCTTCCGGTCTAGCGGATCACCTGCGCCACCGCGCGGGCCAGCACCGGCACGGTGTTGCGGTTCAGCCCGGCGATGTTCAGCCGGCTGTCGCCCACCATGTAGATGCCATGCTCGCTGCGCAGCCGCTCCACCTGGTCCGCCGTGATCCCTAGCCGCGAGAACATGCCGCGGTGCTGGCCGATGAAGCCGAAGCGGTCCGATCCGGTCTCGGCCCTGAGCGCGTCGGCCAGAAGCTGGCGCAGCGTCAGCATGTTCAGCCGCACCTCCTCCAGCTCCGACTTCCAGTCGGCGGTCAGTTCGGCATCGGTCAGGATCATCGTCACCAGCCGCGCGCCGTGGTCGGGCGGGAAGGAGAAGTTCTGCCGGTTGAGGAAGTTCAGGTTGGCCTGCACCGTGGGTTTCAGCGCCGGGTCCCCCAGCGCCATCAGCACGCCGGTGCGTTCGCGGTAGATGCCGAAGTTCTTCGAGCAGGAGGCGGCGATCAGCACTTCCGGCAGGCGGGCGGCGATCAGCCGGGTCGCGGCGGCGTCCTCCTCCAGCCCGTCGCCGAAGCCCTGATAGGCCAGATCGATCAGCGGGATCGCCCCGGTCTTTTCCAGCACGTCGGCGATTGCGGCCCATTCCACCGCGTTCGGATTGGCCCCGGTCGGGTTGTGGCAGCAGCCGTGCAGCAGCACCACGTCGCCCTCCTTCACCCCTGCCAGATCCGCCATCATCCCGTCGAAATCCACCCCCCCGGTCTCGGCGTCGAAATAGCGGTATTCCCGCATCGGGATGCCGAGATAGCGGATGATCGAGGGGTGGTTCGGCCAGGTCGGGTTGCTGAGCCAGACGGTCGCCTCGGGCGAGGCCAGCTTGATCAGCTCCAGCGCCTGCCGGATCGCACCGGTGCCGCCGGGGGTGGCGATGGCGGCGATCCGGTCGGCCGCAGCGTCCTCGCCGAGGATCATCTTGGCCATGGCGGCGGCATAGGCCGGCTCGCCCGCGAGCCCGGTATAGGTCTTGGTGGTCTCGGTCTGCCAGAGCTTCGCCTCGGCCGCCTTCACCGCGCGCATCACCGGGGTGAGCCCGGTCGGGTCCTTGTAGACGCCGACGCCGAGGTCGATCTTCGCCTCGCGCGGGTCGTCGCGATACATCTGGATCAGTTGCAGGATCTTGTCGGCGGGTTGCGGTTTCAGCGCGGAGAGCATCGTCTATCCTTTCGCGACCTTGAGGTCGTCATACATGCCCCACTCGGCCCAGGACCCGTCGTAGAGCGAATGGTTGCGGTGGCCGATCCGCTCCAGCGCGAGACTGAGGATGGCGGCGGAAATGCCGGAGCCGCAGGTGGTGATCGCCGGTTTCGCCAGATCGACCCCGGCCTCGGTGAAGAGCCTGCGCAGCGCCTCGGGCGATTTCATCGTGCCGTCGGAATTCAGCAGGTTGCCCCAGGGCAGGTTCTTCGAGCCGGGGATATGGCCCGAGCGCAGACCGGGCCGCGGCTCGGGCTCGCCGCCGGCAAAGCGCGGGGCGGAGCGCGCGTCGATGATCTCGGCCTCGCCCAGCTTCGAGGCATGGGCGACCTGCGTCACGTCCTTCACCAGCCCGGCCTGCCGCTGCACGGTGATGTGGCGGTCGCGCACCTGCGCCGGCATGTCCTCGACCGGATGGCCCTCGGCCTGCCATTTGGGAAAGCCCCCGTCCAGCACCGCGACATCGAGCTTGCCCATCAGCCGGAAGGTCCACCAGACCCGCGGCGCCGAAAAGATGCCGGTGGAATCGTAGACCACCACCTGATGCCCGTCGCCCACGCCCATCGCCCGCATCCGGCTGATGAACTTCTCGGGCGGCGGCGCCATATGCGGCAGCGACGAGCGCTGGTCGCTGATCTCGTCGATGTCGAAGAAACGCGCGCCGGGGATATGGGCGGCCTCATGCTCGGCCCGCGGGTCGCGCGGCGTGCCCGGCATGAACCAGGAAGCGTCGAGCAGGCGCAGGTCGGGGTCGCGCAGATGGGCGGCAAGCCAGTCGGTCGAGACCAGCGTTCTGGGATCGTCTTTCGCGGCGGTTGTGGTGGCGTCGGTGGCGGCGGCGGTCATGTCCGGGCTCCTCGCAAGGCCCGCCCGGAGTAATCCCCGAAGGCCGGGCAGGCAAGCCCCCCGGGCGTGACCTGTCAACGCAAGCCGGAAAAACCGGGCGTCAGCCCTGTTTCAGCAGCCGGGCCTTCTGCCGGTCCCAGTCGCGCTTCATCTCGGTCTGGCGCTTGTCGGCGAGCTTCTTGCCCTTGGCGACGCCAAGCTTGATCTTCACGATGCCGCGCTCGTTGAAATACATCTTCATCGGCACGATGGTCATGCCTTCGCGCGCGGTGGCGTTCCACAGCCGCGACAGCTCCTTCTTCGAGACCAGAAGCTTGCGGCGCCGCCGCTCCTCATGGCCGAAGGTCTTGGCGCGGACATAGGGCGCGATATAGCCGTTGATCAGCCAGAGCTCGCCATTCTCCACCGAGGCATAGCTCTCGGCGATGTTCGAGCCGCCCTGCCGCAGCGACTTCACCTCGGAGCCGAACAGCATGATGCCGGCCTCCAGATCGTCCTCGATATGGTAATCGAAGCGCGCGCGGCGGTTTTCGGCGATGAGCTTGCTGTTGGGATCTGATTTTTCGGCCATGATGCCTCCGAGATAGGCGAGCGGGCCCGCCAAGTCCAGCCTGCCCGCCGTCTCGCGTACTGTCCTGCCGCTGCGACGCCCTGTCCGCGATGCGCGCGGGACGAGACAGCGGCCCGGCTTCGGGTGTAGAGCAGGCGAAAAGGGGAGGGGCCGGATGTTTCTGCAGATCTTCGCCGGATCGCTGGTGCTGCTCGCCTCCATCCTAGTGATGGCCCCCAGCGCCTGGCTGGTCGAGGCGGCCTTCCTGCGCTTCCACGGCTGGCTGATCTCGGAGCCGCACGGGCCCAAGCTGATCCTGGTGGTGGCTGGCACCGCGCTCTGGGCGTTGGCGATGCTGACCGTGGGGGTCTGGCTCTGGACGCTGACCTTCTGGCAGCTCGGGGCCTTCGCGACGATGGAGGAATCGCTGTATTTCTCCATGGTCACCTTCACCACCCTCGGCTACGGCGACGTGCTGATGCCGCATCGCTGGCGGATCCTGGGAGCCATGGCGGCGGCGAACGGTCTCTTGAACTTCGGCCTGCTCACCGCGCTGCTGGTCGAGGCGCTGCGCCACGTGCGGATGCACCAGGTCGCCTCGCGCCGGCGCTGACTGTTCTTCTGCAGGGCCGGGGGAGCCGCCGCCGGGGGCATCGAGCCCCCGTCAGCGGCATTGCCATGGAAGGTGGAGGCCGGTCGCGGTGCGGCAGGGTTTCTTCTTGGCCAAAATACTCCCGCCGGAGGCGCCCGCAGCCGGTCGCGGACGCTCCGCGGGGAGTATTTGCGCAAGGAGAAACCGCAAGCTCCGGGAGGCACGCCGGGACGTCGGTCCATGGCGATGCCGCCCGAAGGGGCTCGATGCCCCTGAGGGCGGCTCCCCCGGTCGGGGATCAGCCGCGCCGCAGCCGGGCGCTGCGCAGCAGGGTGTAGAGGCCCGAGGCCACCACCACGGCGCTGCCGATCAGGGTCGGCGCGTCGGGGCGCTCGGCGAAGACCAGCACGCCGAGGATCAGCGCGAACAGCAGCCGCGTGTAGCGGAACGGGGTGATGACCGAGACTTCGCCGATCCGCATCGCCGCGGTCAGCGCGTAATAGGCCCCGACGCCGACCGTCGTCGCCGCCAGCAGCAGCGCCGCCTGTTGCGGGTCGGGCAGCACTGCGCCGCCGGTGAAGGCCAGCAGCGCCGCCCCGGTCGGGATCAGCATGAAGAAGCCGTAGATCCCCAGCTGCAGGTTCGACAGCACCGGCGGCGCGGCGCGGGTGGCGAGGTCGCGCCCGGCGAAGCCGAGCATTCCGGCCACCGCCAGCAGCGAGGCAAGGCTGAAGCCCTCCACCCCCGGCCGCAGGATGATCAGCACGCCCGCAAATCCTATGGCGATGGCGGTCCAGCGCCGCCAGCCCACCCGCTCGCCGAAGATCAGCGCCGCGCCGCCGACGACCACCAGCGGCGTCGCCTGCAGGATGGCCGAGGCGCTGGACAGCGGCGTCAGCGCGATGGCCAGGGTGTAGAACAGCCGCCCGGCGCTTTCGCATAGCGCGCGCAGCAGGATCGCACGGCTGAGGATCGCCGGATGCAGCGCCCGCTCGCCGCGCCGCGCCGCCAGCACCATGAAGGCCAGCATGCCGCCGAGGCCGAAGATCATCAGGATCTCGCCCACCGGCAGGCTCTGCGCCACCGATTTCAGCAGCATGTCCTCCAGCGCGAAACCCGCCATCGACAGCACCATGAGGATGCTGCCGCGCAGATTGCCGGCGCTGGCCTCCGCCGCCGAAGGCCGGAGCAGGCTCAGTTGATCAGGCCGGCGTGGCGCATGGCCGCGTCGATCCGCGCCTTGGTGCCGTCGGTCAGGCCAATCAGCGGCAGGCGGACCTCCTCGTCGCAGAGGCCGAGCTTCGAGAGGCCGTATTTCGCCCCCGCCAGCCCCGGCTCGAGGAAGATCGCCTCGTGCAGCGGCATCAGCCGGTCCTGGTACTCCAAGGCCTTCGCGTAATCGCCCGCCAGCGTCGCCTGCTGGAACTCGGCGCAGAGCCGCGGCGCCACGTTGGCGGTGACCGAGATGCAGCCGGTGCCGCCATGCGCGTTGAAGCCGAGCGCGGTCGCATCCTCGCCGGAAAGCTGGATGAAATCGGCGCCGCAGCTGGCGCGCTGCTGGCTGACGCGCTCGATCTTCCCGGTTGCGTCCTTCACCCCGATGATGCGCGGCAGTTTCGCCAGAGTGCCCATCGTTTCGGGCGTCATGTCGACGACCGAGCGGCCGGGGATGTTGTAGATGATGATCGGCAGGCTGCAGCAATCGTGCAGCGCGGTGAAATGCGCGATCAGCCCGGCCTGCGTCGGCTTGTTGTAATACGGCGTCACCACCAGCGCGGCGTCGGCGCCGACCCGTTCGGCGAAGCGGATCAGGCGGATGCCCTCGACCGTGTTGTTCGAGCCCGCGCCCGCGATCACCGGCACCCGGCCCGCCGCGGCCTTGACCACGGCCTCGATCACTGTCTCGTGCTCTTCATGGCTCAGCGTCGGGCTTTCGCCGGTGGTGCCGACGGGCACGAGGCCGGTGGAGCCTTCGGCGATCTGCCAATCCACCAGTTTCTTCAGCGTCTCGAGATCCAGGGCGCCGTTCTTGAACGGCGTCACAAGGGCGGGAATGGACCCTTTGATCATGACACGCTTCTCCTGATGGGTGGGCCGACCCTGAGTCGCCCGGTTGCAAACCCGGCCTTCCTAGCCTTGGCCGCGGCGCTTGCCAAGTTCCCGCCGCGCCGGGGCTGGCGCTGTTGTGTGTTGCGTGGCGCGTGGGCCTGGGGCAAATTCCGCGGCATGATCCGCAGAACCCTGTCCTCCTCCCGTCGCCCCGGGCGCCTTGCGCCGTTTGTCCTGCTGTTCTGGCTGGTTGCCTCGCTGCTCGGCCCGGTCGCGGCGGCGCGGGCCGACGAGGCCGGCGCGCTGCGGACGGCGCTGCAGCGGGTGGCGGCGCGCGACTGGACCGCCGCGCAGGCGGCGGCGCGGGACGCGGGCAGCATCGGCCAGGCCATCGTCGAATGGCACAGGCTGCGCGCCGGCGAGGGGCTGCTCGGCGACTACGAGACCTTCCTCGCCCGCTATCCCGACTGGCCCGGCCTGCCGCTCTTGCGACAGAAGGGCGAGGCGGCTGTGGCGCGCTCCACCACGCCCGAGCGGGTTCTGGGCTATTTCGGCAACGGCCCGGCCGAGACGGCGCAGGGCGCCATCGCTCAGGTGCGGGCGCTGACCGCCGCCGGGCGGGTGGCGGAGGCCGAGACGCGGGCGATGCAGGCCTGGACCGAGCTCGGCTTCGAGCCGGAGGAGGAGGTGGCGCTGCTGGCGCTGGCCCCCGAGGCGCTGGCCCTGGCGCATGAGGCGCGGCTGGACCGGCTCCTGTGGCAGAACCGACCCGAACAGGCCGAGCGGATGCTGTCGCGGGTCTCGCCGGGCTGGCGGGCATTGGGGCGTGCGCGGATGGCGCTGCGCGCCGATGCCGCCGGGGTGGATACGCTGATCGCCGCTGTGCCCGCCGCGCTGACCGCCGATCCGGGGCTGGCCTACGAGCGCTTCCTCTGGCGCGCCCGCAAGGGCCGCACCGACGACGCCGCGGCGCTGCTCTTGGAGCGCAGCGCCGATGCGGCCAGCCTCGGCGATCCGGCCGCCTGGGCCGCGCGCCGTCCGGGCATCGCCCGCGGCCTGCTGGACGAGGGCGAGATCCGCACCGCCTACAAGGTGGCGGCGGGTCACGGGCTCGACGGCGGCGGCACCTTCGCCGATCTGGAGTTCCTCGCCGGTTTCATCGCGCTGCGGAGGCTGGAGGATCCGGCGACGGCGCTGGGGCATTTCAAGCGGCTGGAGGCGGCGGTGCGCACGCCGATCAGCCTGTCGCGGGCGCTCTACTGGCAGGGCCGGTCGCTGGAGGCGATGGGCCAGCTCGACGCCGCCGGGGCGGCCTATGCGGCCGGGGCGCAGCATCAGACCGCCTATTACGGCCAGCTGGCCGCCGAGCGGGCGGGCATCCCGCTGGACCCGGCGCTGCTGCAGCCGACCCGCGTCGGCGACTGGCGGCAGGCCGGCTTCGCCAACTCCTCGGTTCTGGCGGCGGCGCGGCTTTTGCTGAAGGCAGGCGACCTCGACCAGGGCAAGCGCTTCCTCCTGCATCTGGGCGAGGGGCTGGGGGCCGAGGACATGGCGGCGCTGGCCGACATGGCGCTGGGGATGGGAGAGCCGCATATCGCGGTGCTGCTGGGCAAGCAGGCGGCGGAGCGCGGCATCATCCTGCCCGCCGCCTATTTCCCGGTGTCGGAGATGGTGCCCTCGGACGGGCTGCCGGTCAGCCGGGCGCTGGCCCTGTCGATCGCGCGGCGGGAAAGCGAGTTCAACCCGGTGGTGGTAAGCCCGGCCGGGGCGCGCGGGCTGATGCAGGTGATGCCGGGCACCGGCAAGATGATGGCGGCCAAGACCGGCTCGGTCTTCGAGCCGCGGATGCTGACCAGCGACCCCGCCTTCAACGTGCGGATGGGCACCGCCTATCTGGCGCAGCTGGTCGAGGAGTTCGGCCCCTCGATCGCGCTGATCGCCTCGGGCTACAATGCCGGCCCGGGCCGCCCCCGCCGCTGGGTGCAGGAATTCGGCGACCCGCGGGCGCCGGAGGTGGACGTGGTCGACTGGGTCGAGACGATCCCCTTCGCCGAGACGCGGACCTATGTGATGCGCGTGGCGGAATCGGTGGTGATCTACCGCGCCAAGCTCCGCGGCGCCGGTGGCCCCGTCCGGATCACGGCGGAGCTGAAGGGGTAAGGCGCGCCCGGACGATCTTCCAGTGGAAGATCGTCAGCGCCGAACGCACGCCGCGCAAGCGGCGGGCCGGGTGACATCGGGAAACGGTCCGGTGGACCGTTTCCCGATGTCACGGGCGACCCGTGGTAGCCCCGGGCGAGGCGCGCCCGCCAGCGGACCGTTTCTCGATGTCACGCGCGCCCCTTAACAGCGCCAGAGGAGGCGCGCCCCTCAGCGACCACCTGAATAATCCTCACTCGACAGCCCCCGGAACAACGCCCCCCATCCCATGTTGCAGCCCCAGGCAACCAGCAGGAGTGGCGCATGGCAGACCGATCGGCGGCGGACCCTACCCGGCGGCTCCTCTGGGGCGGCTTCTGGCTCGGCTTCGCGCTCAGCGGCTTCTTCGACGGCATCCTGCTGCATCAGGTGCTGCAGTGGCACCACCTGCTCTCTGGCGTGGCGCCCTCGGACACGCCGCAGGACCTGCGTTTCCAGATCCTCGCGGACGGGTTGTTCCACGTCTCGCATTACCTCTTCGCGCTGCTCGGCCTCTGGCTGATCTGGACCCGCCGGGCCGCCTTCGCCGTGCCGGGGGTGGAGCGGCGCTTCACCGGCTGGGCGCTGATCGGCTTCGGCAGCTGGCATGTGCTCGACGCGGTGCTCTCGCATTGGCTGCTGCAGATCCACCGGATCAGGATGGACAGCGCCTATCCGCTGTTCTGGGATCTCGCCTGGCTGGTCCCCTTCGGCCTCGCCGTGCTGGCCCTCGGCATCCACCTGCTGCGAAGCCCGCCGCCCGGCCCCGGCGGCACGGGGCGGCGCGCTGCCGTCACGCTGGCGCTGGCGGTGCTGGTCGCGGGCCCGCTCGCCGCGCTGCCGCCGGAGGCCGATCCCGATGGCCGCACGCTCGTCCTCTTCCGCCCCGGCATCTCCTTCGCCGAGGTGCTCGCCGCCGCCGATGCGGTGGAGGGCCGGCTGATCTGGGCCGACGCCAGCGAGGCCGTCTGGATCATGGCGCTCGGCCCCGAGGCCAGCGCGCTCAGCCTCTACCGGCACGGCGCGCTGCTCGTCTCGCGCGGCCCGGTCTCGGTCGGCTGCCTGAGCTGGACCAGCGCCTAGCGGCCCTTGCGCGACACCAGCGAGGCCGCGACGCGGAAGCCCTCGGGGATCGCGTCGCGCCCCTCCAGCACCAGATCGGCCATCACCTCGGCCACCTTCGGCGCCATGCCGAAGCCGATCTTGAAGCCGCCGTTGGCGACGAACTGCCCCGACCGCCCCGGCCACTCTCCCAGCATCGGCGCAAGGCTGCGCGCCCGCGGCCTGAGAGCCGCCCAGCGTTCCAGCACCGGCGCGCCCTCCAGCTGCGGACAGACCGCCAGCGCACGTGCATGCACCGCCTCCAGCTGCTCGTCGGTCGTGTCGGGCGAAAGCCATTCCTTCTCGCTGGTCGATCCGACCGCCACCGTGCCATCGGCATGCGGCACGATCAGCAGCCCGTCGGCGAAGACCTGCGGCTGGTCGCGCAGATCGGCCTGAACCAGCATCGCCTGCCCCTTCACCCCGCTGCCCACCGGCTTGCCCAGATCCTCGCCCAGCGCCTGCAGCCCGTCGAGGCCGGTGGCCCAGATCACCGGCCCGGCCTCTTCCGCGGCGCCGATCACGATCTCGCCCCCCGCAGCCTTGATCGCCCCAGCCAGCGCAGCGCAGGCGAGGCGCGGGTGGATGCGGGCGCTCAGCGTGTCATGGATCACGAAGCCGCTCGGGCTCTGCGGCATCCCCGGCGCACCCGCCGCCAGCACCTGCCAGTGAAAGCGCCCCTGCCAGAGGCTCTGCGCCTCCAGCCCCCGGGCCCGCGCGGCCTCCACCGCGCGCGCATCGGCCAAGGGCTGATAGCGCCCGAGCCGGGCATAGCCGGTGGGCAGGCCGGAGGCTTCGGCCACCTCGGTCCACCAGCCCTCGGCCATAGCCAGGCTGTCGAACTGGAAGGCTTTCTTGTCGTTCCACTGTTCGGGCACATGCGGCGAGAGCGCGCCGACCAGCCCGCCCGACGATCCGGCGCCGATCCGCACCGTCTCGATCAGCCGCACCTTCGCGCCGCGCCGGGCGGCGGCCCATGCGGTCGCCAGCCCGAAGATGCCCGCGCCCCTTACCGTCAGATCCGGCGTTGCCATTGCCCGCTTCCCTGTCCATTGTCCGCTCCGAACCAGCAGGCTTAGGACAGATGGCAGAGAGCGACCAGAGCGCAGATGTCGCGTGGCGCGACGGGATCGTTCCGGTCTCGACGCGGTTCGACGACCCGTATTTCTCGCTGGCAGACGGTCTGGCCGAGACGCGGCATGTGTTCCTCGCCGGAAACGGCCTGCCCGACCGCTTCTGCCCCGGCTTCCGTATCGCCGAACTCGGCTTCGGCACCGGGCTGAACATGCTGGCGACCCTGATCGCCTGGCAGGGCGCGGGCTGCGAGGGCACGCTGCACTACACCTCCTTTGAGGCCTTCCCGATGCGCGCCGAAGAGATCGCCCGCGCGCTGCAGGCCTTCCCCGAGGCCGAGGCGGTGGCGGGCCCCTTCCTTGCCGCCTGGCAGGCCGGTCATTCGTGCTTCACGAATGGCGGGCTGCAGGTCGAGGTCATCCTCGGCGATGCGCGCGAGACGCTTCCCGCCTGGCAGGGGCAGGCGGATGCGTGGTTTCTTGACGGTTTCTCGCCCGCCAAGAACCCCGAGCTCTGGTCGGAAGACCTGATGTGCGCGGTTGCCGGGCACACGGCCCCCGAAGGCACATTCGCCACCTATACGGCGGCCGGTCATGTGCGGCGGGCCTTGCAGGCGGCGGGATTCGAGGTCACACGGTCGCCCGGACATGGGCGCAAACGGCACATGTCCTCGGGAAAACTGCGGACATGACCGAACAGAACACGCGGCTCGGCATCTGGCTCATGGTGCTGACCACCTTCATCTTCACCATACAGGACGGGATCTCGCGCCATCTGGCGGGGGAATACAACGTCTTCATGGTGGTGATGATCCGCTACTGGTTCTTCGCCGCCTTCGTCATCGCCCTGACCAGCCGCACCACCGGCGGGCTCAAGGCGGCGCTGCGGGCGCGGCATCCGGTGCTGCAGGCGACGCGGGCGCTGCTGCTGGCGGCGGAGGTCTGCGTCATGGTGCTGGGCTTCGTGCATCTGGGGCTGGTCGAGAGCCACGCCGTCTTCACCTCCTACCCGCTGCTGGTCGCCGCCCTTTCCGGCCCGGTGCTCGGCGAGAAGGTCGGCTGGCGGCGCTGGACGGCCATCGGCATCGGCTTCGTCGGGGTGATGATCATCCTGAAGCCGGGCTTCGCCGTCTTCTCGCCCTGGGCGCTGCTGCCGCTCGCCGCCGCTTCCATGTTCGCGATGTATGGCCTCCTGACCCGCTACGTCTCGCACCGCGACAGCGCCGCCGTCAGCTTCTTCTGGACCGGCGTCATAGGCTCGATCGCCATGACCTGCGTCGGCGTCTGGTTCTGGGAGCCGATGACTCTGCCGGACTGGGGCTGGATGGCGGCGCTCTGCTGCACCGCCGTCGCCGGGCATTGGTGCCTGATCCGCTCCTACGAGGTGGCAGAGGCCAGTGCGGTGCAGCCCTTCGCCTTCCTGCAGCTGGTCTTCGCCTCGGTGCTGGGCATGGCAGTCTTCGGCGACACGCTGCGGACCAACGTCGCCATCGGCGCGGGCGTCGTGGTCTGCGCCGGGCTCTTCACCCTCTGGCGGGCGCGGGTGAAGGGGCAGGCCTGAGCCTCAGCTCCTCACGGCCTCGGCCCGCAACCCCGCCATCAGCTCGTCCAGCGCCTTCGCCGTGCGCTCGTCCTTCAGCGCCCCGGCCTCGTCGAAGGCCGAGCGCGAAAAGGCCACCATCACCTCCGGTCCCGAGATCAGCCGCGGGCGGAACGGCGTGAGGCAGAGCCGCAGCGAGAATTGCGCCCGGTCGCCCCCGGCCCGCCCGTCCGAGGCCGAGACGATCGCCACCGGCTTGTCGCGCATCGCTCCGCCCTTCACCCGGCTCACCCAGTCGAGCGCGTTCTTCAGCACCCCCGGCAGCGCCTTGTTGTATTCCGGCGTGGCGATGACGATGGCATCGGCGGCCTTCATCTGCTCCGCCAGCCGCTGCACCGCTTCGGGGATGCCTTCCGCGATCTCCAGATCCTCGTCATAGAGCGGCAGGCGCAGATCGCCCTCGGTATGGGTCGCCGCGCCGAAGCGGCGGCGGGCCTCGGCCAAGAGCAGCCGGTTGGTGGAGCCTGCGCGCAACGCGCCGGAAATGCCGAGCAGGGTCAGGGTCATGCGGTCTCCTTCGCTTTGCCGCGATGGTAGCCTGCCGCAGGCGGCGCGCAAGCTCAGAGCGGCTTGCGGAAGGTCAGCGAGGTCGGGCGGTCGTAGCCTTCATGCGCGGTCGCCGCCGTCTGGCGAAAGCCGAGCGCCGCGAAGGTCGCATGGTTCTCCACCAACTCCACCCGCACCTGCAACTCCAGCGCCGGAAACCCGAGCGCCCGCGCCCGCTCCTCGGCCACCGCCATCAGCGCCCGCGCATGGCCCTGCCGCTGCGCCAAAGGCGAGACCGCCAGCTTGCCGACATAAAGCACATCCGGCTTCGGCGTCAGGAACACGCAGGCCAGCACCGGCGCGCCGATCAGCCAGATCTCCCCTTCCACCGCCTGACGCGCGATCGCCTCCGGCGTCAGCCGGTGCATCGAGGAGGGCGGGTCGATCCGCCCCTCCATCCCGGCAAAGGCCTGCCGGATCAGCGCCAGAAGCGCCGGCCAGTCTTCGTCATGCGTCGCGCGCCGGGGGGTCATGTCATCCATCCCGGCATCTGGCATCCCGCCGCTTCCCCGGTCAAGATGCCAACATCTTGGGGATAACCAGCGCCAAACCGCCAGATGCGGGGCGTGGCGGTTGACTTGCAACCCCGCGCGCCAGACCCTATTCCAGCCCTTCGGAATCAACGGAGCATCCAATTGCGGTTCACCCGCCTGCGTCTCAACGGCTTCAAGAGCTTTGTCGACCCCACGGATCTCATCATCCACGAGGGGCTGACCGGCGTTGTCGGGCCGAACGGCTGCGGCAAGTCGAACCTCCTCGAGGCGCTGCGCTGGGTGATGGGCGAGAACCGACCCACCGCGATGCGCGGCGGCGGCATGGAAGACGTGATCTTCGCCGGAACCGCGACCCGCTCGGCCCGCAACTTCGCCGAAGTGGCGCTGGTGATCGACAACGAGGAACGGCTCGCCCCCGCAGGCTTCAACGAGGCCGACACGGTGGAGATCGTCCGCCGCATCACCCGCGACGCGGGGTCGGCCTACAAGGCCAACACCAAGGAGGTGCGGGCGCGCGACATCCAGATGCTGTTCGCCGATGCCTCGACCGGGGCGCATTCGCCCGCGCTGGTGCGGCAGGGCCAGATCGCCGAGCTGATCAACGCCAAGCCGAAATCCCGCCGCCGCATCCTGGAGGAGGCCGCCGGGATCTCCGGCCTTTACCAGCGGCGGCACGAGGCCGAGCTGCGGCTGACCGCGACCGAGACCAACCTCGCTCGCGTCGATGACGTGCTGGAGGCGCTGGCGCAGCAGCTGGCCACGCTGGCGCGGCAGGCCAGGCAGGCGGCGCGCTACCGCGAGATCGGCGAAGACCTGCGCCGCGCCGAAGGCTCGCTGCTGTTCCGCCGCTGGCGCGAGGCCGACATGGCCCGCGCCGAGGCCGAGACCCTGCTGCGCGCCCGCATGCTCGGCGCCGGTCAGGCCGAGACCGCCGCCCGCAGCGCCGCCGCCGCCCGCGCCGCCGCCGAAGAGGGCCTTCCCGCCAAGCGCGAGGAAGAGGCCATCGCCGGGGCCATCCTGCAGCGGCTGACCGTGCAGCGCGACGCGCTGACCGAGCAGGAGGCCCGCGCCCGCCAGACCATCGAGACGCTGATGGCGCGGGTCGATCAGCTGTCCCGCGACATGGACCGCGAGGCCGGGTTGAACCGCGACGCGGTCGACACCATCGCCCGGCTGGACGGCGAGCAGGAGCAGCTCGCCCGCGCCCATGACGGTCATGACGACCGGCTGACCGAGACCGCCGAAGCCGCGCGCGAGGCGGGGGCGGTGCTGGCGGAGCGCGAGGGCTCGCTGTCGGAGCGCACCGAGGATGTCGCCCGGCTCGCCGCCCGGCACCAGTCGGCGCAGCGGCTGTTGCAGGACACCCGGACCACGCTGCAGAAGCTGGAAGCCGAGGCGCTGAAGGCGCGCGACGCCGCCGAGACCGCCGAAGAGGCGCAAGCCGCCGCCGCCGAGGCCTATGAGGCCGCCGAAGCCGCACAGGAAGAGGCGCAGGAGCAGGCCGAAGCCACCGAGGAAGCCCTGGCCCTGGCCGAGGAGGCCCGCGCCGAGGCGCAGAACCGCGAGGCCGAGGCCCGCGCCGCCCGCTCCGGCGCCGAGGGCGAGGCCAATGCGCTGCGCGCCGAGGTCGCCGCCCTGTCGCGGCTGGTGGAGCGTGAGGCTTCCGCCGGGGCGCAGCTTCTTGACCGGGTGCAGGTGACGCCGGGCTACGAGGCGGCGCTGGGCGCGGCCTTGGCCGACGACCTGCGCGCCCCCGAGGTCGCCGCCGATGCCCGCTCCGGCTGGGCCGGCCTGCCGGACTACAGCGATCCGCAACCCCTGCCCGAGGGGGCCGAGCCTCTGGCGGCGCATGTCGTGGTCCCCGAGGTGCTGCGCCGCCGGATCGGGCAGATCGGCCTCGTCGCGCGTGAGCAGGGCTTCGCGCTGCAGGCCGCGCTGCGTCCCGGGCAGCGGCTGGTCAGCCTCGACGGCGACCTCTGGCGCTGGGACGGCTTCCGCGCGGGCGGCGAGGATGCGCCCTCGGCGGCGGCGCTGCGGCTGAAGCAGCTGAACCGTCTGACGGCGCTGAAGCGCGATCTCGACGAGGTGAGCGCCCGCGCCGACGAGGCGAAACAGGCGCATGAGGCGCTGCAGGCCCGGCTGGCCGATCTCGCCCGCGCCGACCAGATGGCCCGCGACGCCCGTCGCGCCGCCGATTCCCGCGTGACCGAGGCCAACCGCGCCGCCTCGCGCGCCGAGGCCGACCGCTCCATCGCCGGGGGCAAGCTGGAGGCCGCGCGCCTAGCCGTCAGCCGCTACGAGGACGAGGCGATGGAAGCCCGCGCCCGGCTGCGCGAGGCCGAGGCCGGGGCCAGTAGCCTGCCCGATCTCGACGAGGCCCGCGCCGGGATCGAGGCGCTGAAGATGGCGGTCGAGGCCGCGCGCATCACCATGATGTCGCGCCGCTCGCATCACGACGAGCTGCGCCGCGAGGGCGAGGCCCGCACCCGGCGGCGGCAGGAGGTGGCGAAGGAACTCTCCGGCTGGAAGCACCGGCTCGAGACCGCCGAGAAACGCTCCTCCGAACTGGCCGAGCGCAAGGCCGACACCGAGGAGGATCTGCGCGAGGCGGCGGAAGTCCCCGAGGAGCTTGCCGCCAAGCGCGAAGAGCTGAGCGAGGCGATCGAGGCCGCCGAAGACCGCCGCAGCCAAGCCGCGGAGGCGCTGGCCACGGCGGAAGCGGCGCTGCGCGAGGCGCAGATGGCCGAGCGCGACACCGAACGGCTGGCCGGCGAAGCCCGCGAGGCCCGCGCCCGCGCCGAGGCCCGCGCCGATGCCGCGCTGGAAACCGTGCAGGCCGCCGCCGAGCGCATCCGCGAGGAGACCGACCTGACCCCGCCGCAGCTGCTGGAAAGCCTCGGCGCCGATCCCGCGCGGATGCCCGATGCCGAGACGCTGGAGGCAGAGGTCAACCGGCTGAAGCGGCAGCGCGAAAGCCTCGGCGCGGTGAACCTGCGCGCCGAGGAGGATGCGGCCAGCGTGCAGGTGGAGCATGACACGCTCGCCAGCGAGAAGGCCGATCTGGAGGAGGCGGTGAAGAAGCTGCGCGCCGGCATCCAGGGGCTGAACCGCGAGGGTCGCGAGCGGCTCCTGACCGCCTTCGAGCAGGTGAACGGCAGCTTCGCCACGCTCTTCACCCATCTCTTCGGCGGCGGCGAGGCGCGTCTGGTGCTGGTGGAAAGCGACGACCCCCTGGAAGCGGGGCTCGAGATCATGTGCCAGCCGCCGGGCAAGAAGCTGGCGACGCTGAGCCTCCTCTCGGGCGGCGAGCAGACCCTGACGGCGATGGCGCTGATCTTCGCCGTCTTCCTCGCCAACCCCGCGCCGATCTGCGTGCTGGACGAGGTGGATGCGCCGCTCGACGATGCCAACGTCACCCGCTTCTGCGACATGCTCGACGAGATGACCCGCCGCACCGAGACGCGTTTCCTGGTGATCACCCACCATGCGGTGACCATGGCGCGGATGGACCGGCTCTTCGGGGTGACCATGGCCGAGCAGGGGGTGAGCCAGCTGGTCTCGGTCGATCTGAAGAAGGCCGAGGCGCTGGTGGCCTGAACCACTCAAGCCTTTGTTAACCCTGCCGCGCTACGCCTACGGCGCCGCAATCCCTTGCGGTGAACGGAGGTGAGCAAGCTGGAGGAACACAGCTACCGCCGATGGATGGTGCTGATTGCGGCAGGAATGTTGCTGATCGCCATCATCCGCCTTTGGATCGGACACTGACCCGATAAAAAGGAGACCCCGCAGAGTAGCAGCTCTGCGGGGTCGTTTATGTGAGCAACTGGTAACACACAACTATCGCCGATCCCGACTATGCATGCCAATTCCTAAGAAAATGTAAAGCTCGGCAGCGATTCGTCGTTATCAATCCAGCCGCAGCACCCGGTCCTGCAGCGTCACCACGCCGTCCTCGATGATCTCGCACAGCACCCCGCGCAGCCGCAGTTCCGGGTGCCCCGGCGCCACGATCCAGGCCTTCGCCGCCGCGCCGTAGCGCGCCTTCCATTTCACGCAACCGTCGTTGAACACCTCCGAAACCCGCAGCACCGCGGTCCCTGCGCGCAAAAGCGTGCCTGCCGGCATGTTCGCCTCCGACATGTCCATGTCGGCCACGATGGTGTCGCCCGGATGCGGCGTGGCCTCGCGGTCGCGCCAGACCAGATCGCAGACCCGCGTCGGCAGGATCGAGACCTGGATGCGCGGGTCGGGCCGCCCATCCTCCAGCTTCAGCCAGGGATGCGTCAGCCAGCGCTCGCCGGGAACGCCCTCGGCCACGGTCAGCGTCAGGCGGTCGGGGAAGCTGCGCTGGTTGAAGCCGGGGCGGAAGCAGAGGCTGTCGATCACCCCTTCGGTCTTCGGGGCGGCCAGCACATGCGGCAGGGCGGCAGCGAGGTCGGCTTCGGTCAGATGCATGTCGTCTCCATCCGCGCGATCGCCTCGCGCAGCTTCAGGGTTTCGCTGCGCAGCAGGCCGAGACCGGCGAGCTGCGCCCGGATCGACGGGTCCGGCGACTGGACCCGGCTGTAGAAGGCGGCGCGCCCGGCGTCATCGGCGGCCAGAAGATGCGCCTGCAGCGCCGGGTTGTACTGATAGGCCCCGCGCGCCAGGCGGAAATCCAGCCGCTCCCGCCAGGCCAGCGGATCCTGGGCGTGGAAATGCAGCAGGGCAAGCCCCGGCTGGAACGGCACGCCCACCACCCGCGCCCCGAAGCGGAAGGCGCCATGCAGCCGCGGCTCGAAGCCGGCGAGGCCGGTGCGGAATAGGCATTTGCCGGCGGCATGGCTCAGCACCCCCTCCGGCAGCAGCGGCGCGTAACGGCCGAAGGCCACGTCGCGCGCCGCCTGGTCCGAGGTGCCGGGCAGCGCCGCGCGGAACTGCCGGGCGGTGAAGATGTCATCCGGCTCGCCGGGCTCGTGCAGCGCCTCCCAGGGGGCGGCGCGCAGCATCGGCTGGTCGGGGGGCGCCGCCGCCAGCAGCGCGGCGATCGGGCGGTCGGGCAGCAGGAACTCGTCCACGTCGAGATGCGCGAGCCAGGGCAGATCGGTCGCGGCATAGATGTGCTGGGCGTTGCGCGACTGGCGGTTCTGGTGCTTCTCCGGTCGGCGGCCGCAGGTCTCGCGCCAATAGGGCAGGGTGCAGCGCAGCACGGTCACCCGGGGCAGGCGCTCCAGGGCCTCGGCCGCCGGGTCGGCGGGATCGTCGAAACAGAGCCAGATCCGCGCCGCCCCAAGCTCCAGGTGATGCGCGACGAAGGCCAGCAGCTGCGGCTGCGGGGCCTTCACCGTGGCGACGACGCCCCACTCAGACAAGCGCGACCGCCACGGCCAGCAGCAGGAGCCCGGCCCAGGCCCGCCACAAGGCCCCGCAGGCCGCGTCGACATCGGCGGGCCCGGCGTCGCGGCGGCCCTCCGGGTTCACCCAGGGAAACTCCTGCCGCCGCCCGTGATAGCTGCGCGGCCCCGACAGCGCGACGCCCAGCACCACCGCCATCGCCGCCTCGGGCCAGCCCGCGTTGGGCGAGCGGTGCAGCGGCGCGTCGCGCAAGATGCGGCGGGGCTCGGTCACGCCATGGCTCAGCGCGATCAGCGCCGCCGTCACCCGTGCGGGGATCCAGTTCAGCACGTCGTCGAGCCGCGCCGCCGCCCAGCCGAACTCTTCATGCCGCGGGGTGCGGTGGCCGATCATGCTGTCGGCGGTGTTGGTGATCTTGTAGAGCATCAGCCCCGGCAGGCCGAAGACCAGGAACCACAGCGCCGGGGCGACGATGCCGTCGCTCAGGTTCTCGGCGGCGCTCTCGATCGCCGCCCGCGCCACCGCGGGCTCGTCCATCGCGGCGGTATCGCGCCCGACGATCCAGCCCACCGTCAGCCGCCCGTCGCCGAGGCTCAGCCGCAGCGCATCACCCACCGCGCGCACGTGATCGACCAGCGAGCGTTGCGCCAGCAGGATCGCCGCCACGATCACCTCGAGCACTCCGAAATCCGGCACCGCCGCAATCAGCGCCCCGAGGATCAGCGCGCCGCAGCCCATCAGCGCCATCGCCAGCACGCCCTTCGCCCGCCGCGCCCGCCCGTGGTTCAGCCGCGCGTCGCACCAGCCGACCACCCGACCCATCAGCACCGCCGGATGCGGCCAGCGCTTCCACAGCCAGTCGGGCTCGCCCAGGGCTGCGTCGAGCAGCAGCGCGGGAACCAGCAGCGCCGCGCTCATGCCCGGATCTCCCGCAGCGCCGCCTCGAGCCGGGGCCAATCCTGCGGCCCCGGCAGGCCGAGCCGCAGCCAACGGTCGCTGTAGGGGAACACCCGGCTCCAGATCCGCCGCCGCGCCAGCGCCTCCTGCAGCGCCTTTGCGTCGCCCGCGTCATAGAGCCGGAACAAGGTCGTGCCGCCGACCAGCGGCAGCCCCATCAGCGCGTCGAGCCGCGTGGCATCCGCCGCCAGCCGCGCCCGCGTCGCCTCGGCCCAGGCGGTATCGCCCAGCGCCTGCGCGCCGATCTCCAGCGCCGGGCCCGAGACCGGCCAGGGCCCCAGCATCTGCTCCAGCCGCGCAAGAATCGCCGGATCGCCGATGGCGAAGCCCAGCCGCAGCCCCGCCAGCCCCCAGAACTTGCCGAAGCTCTTCAGCACCACCATCCCGGGCCTCGCGGCAAGCCGGATCAGCGAGGCCTCGGGCATCACGTCGCAGAAGCTCTCGTCGATCACGCAGATCTCCGCTCCGGCCTCCTCCTCGCGCCAGGTCCGGCCGTCGGGGTTGTTCGGATGCACCAGCACCTTGGCGCCACCCGGGCCGAGGCCCCAGCCCGCCGCCGCATAGGCCCGGCCATGCTCGTTGTAGGTAGGCGCGGTGATCTCCACCCGCTCTCCCTGCAGCGCGAAGGGCAGCCGGGCGATCAGCGCCGAGGCCCCGGGCGCAGCCAGCACCGCCGCCGTCGCCGGCACGTCCCAGAAGACGCGCGCCGCCGTCTCCAGCGCCTGCATCGCTCCGGCGTCGGGCAGGGCGGTCCAGGCATCGGCCGAAAGCGCGGGCAGCGGATAGGGCAGCGGGTTGATCCCGGTCGAGAGGTCGATCCAGTCGGGCCGCGCGCCGCCGAAGCGCTGCGCCGCCGCGTCGACGCCGCCGCCGTGATCGGGTGTGTCAGGAGAATGGGTCATGCTGCCTCCGCGCTCGCCCTCACAAAGCGCATTCCGCCCGCCAAGGCAACCGGCGGCGATCCGCTCGCCGCGTCGCCTGGTTAATCAAACCTTCCCAATTGTTAACGACTGTTTAACGAATTGCCGCGAGTCTGTGTTTACCAATTCCAACACGGGGGCGCGCCATGCAGGTCCTGATCGTCGAGAGCCGCGAAGATCTGGCGGAAAGCTGGGCCGCGCCGTTGCGCGCGGCGGGCTGCATCGTGCATCTGACCCGCAGCCAGGAGGCGGCGGTGCTGGTGCTGGTGCGCCAGCGCATCGAGGTCGTCATGCTGGACCTGATGCTGCAGGAGGGCTCGCCTCTGGCCGTGGCGGATTTCGCCGGGTTCCGCCAACCCTGGGCCAAGGTGGTGTTCCTGACCGACAGCGCCGTCTTCTCCGACGGGTCGATCTTCTCGCTCTGCGCCAATGCCTGCGCCTTCCTGCGCACTGCCACCCCGGCGCAGGATCTGGCCGCCATCGTCGAGCATTACGGCGCCGCCGCCTGACCGCGTGGCCGTTTGGACACGGCGCGGAACAGTTGCCGTGGCGCTTTTCGGGCAGCTTGATTTTTTACTTTTCCGGATCAGACTGTTATTCAGGCATCCGGGGGGATCACATGCTTGAATATCTGCCACAACACATACGCGACGGCCTCGATGCCGCCCGCAAGAGCGAGCTGAAGCGCAAGTCGCGCCTGCGCGTCCGCGTCGGCGGCACCGAACTGCCGGTGCTCCGGCTGTGGGAGGGCGGGCTGGCGCTCGACGCCGACCAGATGCCGCAGTTGCGCGGCCTCGTCGATCTCTACGACGGCGCGCGGCATGTCTGCCACTGCCTGATCGTGCTGTCGACGGTCGAGAATGGCGAGCTGATCTGCGAATTCAAGCGCGCCACCCCGGCCAGCGAGACGGCGGCGCTGGACTTCTGGAAGGATGAGAACGCGCCTGTGGGCTATCTGCCGCGCCACTGAGGCGGGTGGGGTCTCCCCCACCCGATCCTGTCACTGCAGATCGGCGAAGGCCTTCTGCAACCGCTGCACCGCTTCCTCCACCTGCGCCCGCGGCGCCGCGATGTTGAAGCGCAGGAAGTTCTCGCCCCCCGTGCCGAAGGTCGCGCCGTGGTTGGCGCAGATCTGCGCCTCCGTCTCGACCCGGGCGATGAACTCCGGCGCGGTCATGCCGGTATCGGTGAAATCCACCCAGGCCAGATAGGTCGCCTCCAGCGGCATCGACTTCAGCCCGGGAATCGCCTGCAGCCCCGCGTCGAAGATCCGCCGGTTCTCCTCAAGATACCCCATCAGGTCATCGACCCAGGCCGCTCCCTCGGGCGAATAGGCCGCCGTCGCCATGAACAGCCCGAAGGAATTGGCCGAGATCCCCAGCGCCGCCATCCGCGCGGCGAACTTCGCCCTGAGCGCCGGATCGGGGATGATGACATTGCCGGTATGGCAGCCCGCGATGTTGAAGGTCTTGGTCGGCGCGGTCATCATCACCAGCCGATCCTCGATCCCGGGCACCGCCACCGGCATCACGCTGTGCTTCTGCCCCGGGTAGACCAGATCGTGATGGATCTCGTCCGACACCAGCAAGAGCCCGTGCCGCTGGCAGAAGTCCGCGACCCCCTGCAGCTCCTCCACCGTCCAGACCCGCCCGCCCGGATTGTGCGGCGAGCAGAACACCAGCATCGTCTCGCGCCCGGTCATCTGCTTGTCCCAGGCGGCGAAATCCATCTCGTAGCGCCCGTTCTCCAGCGCCAGCGGGCATTCCACCACCGTGCGACCGGCGGCTTTGATGACCCGCGCGAAGGCGTGGTAGACCGGCGTCATCAGCACAACGCCATCGCCCGGCGCGGTGAAGGCATCGACGCAGAGCGCGGTGCCGTTCACCAGCCCATGCGTGGTGAAGATCTCCTCGCGCGCCACGTCCCAGCCGTGCCGGGTCTTCATCCACCAGCGGATCGCGTCCAGATATTCGGCATCGTCGCCGTAATAGCCGTAGACTCCATGCGCCGCCATCTTCTCCACCGCCTGCTGCACATAGGCCGGCGGGCGGAACTCCATGTCGGCGACCCACATGGCGATCCCGGTCTCGGGCGGCACGCCATAGAGTTTCTCCATCATGTCCCACTTCACCGAATGGGTGCCGAGGCGGTCGATCTTCTCGTCAAAGCTCATCGCAGGTTCCTTGTTTTGCCGCAGCCTAGCGCGGCGCTCCGCAGGTGCAAGTCCGGGCCTGCCGCTGCTGCGAAGCCGTGACGCATCCGGGCCGCCTGCTGATCCTTGCACCAACCCGGCGCTTCCCTTAAATCGGGCCTATGATACGCCCGATCCTGATCCATCCCGACCCGCGCCTGAAGAAGATCTGCGACCCGGTGGGCCAGATCACCGACGACCTGCGCCGTCTGGCCGACGACATGCTGGCCACCATGTATGACGCGCCCGGCATCGGTCTGGCGGCGCCGCAGGTCGGCGTCATCAAGCGGATGATCGTGATGGATTGCGAGAAGGAGCCCGACAGCAAGGCCCGCCCGATCGCGATGCTCAACCCCGAGGTGGTCTGGTCGTCGGAAGACATCTCCACCTACGAGGAGGGCTGCCTGTCGCTGCCGAACCAGTTCGCCGATATCGAGCGTCCGGCCTCGGTGAAGGTCCGCTGGATGGGCATGGACGGCAAGCAGGAGGAAGAGCTGTTCTCCGGCCTCTGGGCGACCTGCGTGCAGCACGAGATCGACCATCTGGATGGCAAGCTGTTCATCGACTATCTGCGCCCGCTGAAGCGGCAGATGATCACCCGCAAACTGGAAAAGCTGAAACGGGACAAGGCGCGCGAAACCGGATCGCGGGTCTGATGGCCCTCTTGCCGATCCTGCGCTGGCCCGACCCGCGTCTCTCCACCCCCTGCGCGCCAGCCGAGGTCGGCCCCGAGCTCGACCGTCTGGCCGCCGACATGCTGGAGACGATGTATGACGCCCCCGGCCGCGGTCTCGCCGCGCCGCAGGTCGGCGTGCTGCTGCGCCTCTTCGTCATGGACGTGGCGTGGAAGGAAGGCGCCGCCGATCCGCTGGTCATGGTGAACCCCGAGATCCTCTGGTCCTCCGGCAGCCGCGTCGAGGGCCCCGAAGGCTGTCTCTCGATCCCCGATGTCACCACCTTCGTCCCCCGCGCCGAGAGCATCCGCCTGCGCTGGTCGGCGCTCGACGGCTCGGTGCAGGAGGCGACGCTGACCGGCATGGCCGCCATCTGCGCCCAGCACGAATACGACCATCTCGACGGTCTCGTCACCCTCGACCGCCTCACGCCCGAGGCCCGGGCCGAAGCCCTCGCCGGATATGCCGCATGAAACGCCCCTTCGTCCCCTATCCCGACAAGCGCCTGAAGACCCCGGCCCTCCCGGTCGAGGCGATCACCGACGAGATCCGCACGATCTGGGCCGACATGGTCGAGACGATGGATGCCATGCCCGGCTACGGCCTCGCCGCGCCGCAGATCGGCGTCGGGCTGGCGCTGGCGGTGGTCGATTGCTCGGAAAGCCGGGGCAAGTCGATCCTGATGGCCAATCCGCAGGTGCTGCATGCCTCGGGCCAGTTCCGCGAGCATGACGAGGGCAGCCCCAACCTGCCCGGCGTCTCGGCGGTGATCTCGCGGCCGCGCGCGGTGACGGTGCGCTTCCTCAACGCGGCCGGAGAGATGGAAGACCGCGATTTCGTCAATATCTGGGCCACCTCGGTGCAGCATCAGATCGACCATCTGGCGGGGAAGATGTATTTCGACCATCTCTCGCCCCTGAAGCGCAAGATGCTGATCGCGAAGTCGGAAAAGCTCCGGCCACGGAAATGAAAAATGCTTCCGGAAACCGGAAGAGAAAGGCGCGCGGATGAAAGTGATTTTCATGGGGACGCCCGAGTTTTCGGTTCCGGTGCTCGAGGCGCTCAACGCGCATCACAAGGTGGTCTGCGTCTACAGCCAGCCGCCCCGCCCCGCCGGGCGCGGCAAGAAGGACCGTCCCTCCCCGGTGCAGGCGCGCGCCGAGGCGCTGGGCCTGCCCACCCGCCACCCGACCTCGCTGCGCAGCCCAGAGGCGCAGGCGGAGTTCGCGGCCTTGGGCGCCGATGTCGCCGTGGTCGTCGCCTATGGGCTGATCCTGCCGCAGCCGATTCTCGATGCCCCCGCCGATGGCTGCCTGAACATCCACGCCTCGCTCCTGCCGCGCTGGCGCGGGGCGGCGCCGATCCATCGGGCGATCCTCGCGGGCGATGCCGAGACCGGCGTCTGCATCATGCGGATGGAGGCGGGGCTCGACACCGGCCCGGTGCTGATGAGCGAGGCGACCCATATCGGCCCCGAGGAGACCACCGCCGACCTGCATGACCGGCTCTCCGACATGGGCGCGCGGCTGATCCTCGGGGCGCTGGCCTCGCTCGACGATCTGGCTCCGCAGCCGCAGCCCGAGACCGGCGTGACCTATGCCGACAAGATCGCCAAGACCGAGGCGCAGATCGACTGGACGCAATCCGCCGAGCAGGTGGATCGCCGCATCCGCGGCCTCTCGCCCTTCCCCGGCGCATGGACGCTCGTGAACGGCGAGCGGGTGAAGCTGTTGCGCAGCCGTCTTGCCCAAGGCTCCGGCGCCCCCGGCGCCCTGATCGACGGGCTGACCTTCGCCTGCGGCAGCGGCGCGGTGGAGATCACCCTCGCGCAGCGCGAGGGCAAGCGCCCGATGGAGCGTGACGAGTTCCTGCGCGGCTTCCCCCTCGCCCCCGGCACGCTGGCCCGCGATCTCTGATCCCTTGCGCGGCGAACGGGGTCGCCCCCATATCAGGGCCGGAGGTGCCCCATGCCCACGCTGCTCCTGATCCTCGTCATCGGCACGGCTGCCGGATTTCTCGCCACCCGGATCGTGCGGGTCGAGGCCGATGTCCCGACCACAATCGCCGTCGGTGTCGGCGGGGTGTTCATGGGCTGGCTGCTGCTGCGCCTGCTCGCCTTCCTCTCCGGCGCGCTGGCAATGTTCGTCGGCGCGGTTCTGGGCGCGGTGCTGCTGATCTGGCTCTGGCGGCGCTATATCGCGCGCTGAACCCGCTTCGCCGCTTCCTTCAGCTTGAAGCCCCGGCCGCCGGCATCCTGCCACAGCATCTGCCCCTGCCAGGCCGAGAACATCAGCGACGCCGCCTCGCGCCCCTTGGTCCCGCCGCCGAGCCGCAGGGCCAGCGCCGCCTCGACGCGGGCACGCCAGCCCGCCGCCCGCTCGCGCAGCCCCGCATCGCGCAGCGTCGCGGGCATCAGCGAGACCGAGTCGATCTCCGAGAGCTGCTTCAGCAGCGCCGCCGGCTTCTGCTCCATCTCGGCCGCGTCCAGCGCCTGCTCCAGCCCGTCCCAGGCCGCCGTCAGCGCCGCGCGGATCATGCCCTCGCGCGACTGATAGCGTTGCACCAGCGTCGGCGCCGCCAGCCGGCTGACCCGGGCGACGGAGGAGAAGGACACCGCCTTGTCGCCGCCCTGCGCCAGAAGCGTGCAGATCGCGGCGTGGATGTCGGCATCGGGAATGGTTCTTGGACGGCCCATGCGCCGCAGGGTAAACGACCGTTCGCTAAATCAAAGCGATTTCTGCCGCGCCGGCTTGAAAGGCGCCATCCCGGCGCGGGCGAGCTCGTCGGCGCGCTCGTTCTCGGCGTGGCCGGCATGGCCCTTGATCCAGCGCCAGATCACCTTGTGCCGCGCCTGCGCCTCGTCCAGCCGCTGCCAGAGATCGACGTTCTTCACCGGCTTCTTGTCCGCCGTGCGCCAGCCGTTGCGCTTCCAGCCGTGGATCCAGGTCGTCACGCCATTTTTCACATAGGCGCTGTCGGTGACGATGGTGATCTCGCTGTCGCGCGACAGCGCCTCCAGCGCCGAGATCGCCGCCAGCAGCTCCATCCGGTTGTTGGTGGTCAGCGCCTCGCCGCCCGAGAGCGTGCGTTCCTTCACCACCTCGGCCCCGTCGCGGGCCAGCATGAGCACACCCCAGCCTCCCGGTCCGGGGTTTCCGCTGCAGGCTCCGTCGGTATAGGCGAAAAGATCTGGCATGGGCTCCCGCTACACAAGGACGCGACGCAGCACAAGTCAGACCCGGTGATAGGGCCCGCCCGCGAGAATCGTCGCCGCACGATACAGCTGTTCGGCCAGCATCACCCGCACCAGCACATGCGGCCAGACCATCCGCCCGAAGGACAGGGCGAAATCCGCCCGATCGCGCAGCGCGGGCGCGATGCCATCGGCGCCACCGATCACGAAGGCCACGTCCTGCCGCCCCGAATCGCGCCAGCCGCCGATCTGCGCCGCGAACTCCGGCGAGGACAGCACCCGCCCGCGCTCGTCGAGCACGGCGAGCAGCGCCCCCGAGGGCACGGCGCGCGCCAGCAGCTCGGCCTCGGCCTCCATGCCGCCGCCGCGCTTGTCCTCGACCTCATGCTGGGAAACCGGGCCAAGGCTCAGCGCCCGCCCGGTCTTGTCGAAACGTCCCAGATAATCGTAGACCAGCGTGCGCTCGGGCCCGGCCCGGAGCCGCCCCACCGCGCACAGATGCAGCCGCATCAGTCCTGCGACATGCCCGACGACAGCCCTTGGGTGCCGCCCGGAAGCCACATCTTCTCCAGCTGGTAGAACTCGCGCACCTCGGGCCGGAAGACATGGACGATCACGTCGCCCGTGTCGATCAGAACCCAGTCGCCGGTCTCCTTGCCCTCGACCTTCGACAGCCGCCCGAACTGCTGCTTCAGC
>NZ_PZKG01000029.1 GCF_003034985.1 Cereibacter changlensis JA139 | reverse complement strand
GACCCGGCCCGGCCGTAGGAATGCCGGCGGCGGCGCCTCGAAGGCCGAGGTGCGCAACGCGCTGCTCAGCTGGCTCGGCTTCTTCGCCGCTGGCGCGCTGCTCTTCGGCATCGCCGCGCTCTGGCGCTGACGCGCCTCAGGCCGGGCTGGCGAACAGCCCGGCCATCTCGCCGATCAGCCCGCCGACATAGGCGTCGAACCCCGGGCCGGGCTGGCGCAGCCTCAGCGTCTCGGCCAGGGGATCGGGGGCCGTGGCGGCGCTGCCCGACAGCTCCTCCAGCACGGCATGGCCGCAGAACGGCACATGCACCTCGGAATAGCCGCCCTCATGCACCAGCGTCAGCCGACCGTCGCAGAGATCATCCGCCGCCTGCATCACCATGCGGGTCATCAGCCGGAAGGTCTCGGCCGTGGCCATGGTGCGTGACAGCGGATCCACCGCCGAGGCGTCGAAGCCGCAGGCCACCACGATGGCGTCGGGCCGGAAGCGGGCGAGGGCGGGCAGCACGATCCGCTCCATCGCCTCGAGATAGCTGCGATGCCCGGTGCCGGGCGGCAGCGGGATGTTGATGTTCGTCCCCAGCCCCGCGCCGGTCCCGCGCGCCGAGGCCTCGCCGGTGTCCATCGGATAGTTGCGCTCCTGATGCAGGCTGATGGTCAGCACATCGGCCCGGTCGTAGAAGATCGCCTCGGTGCCGTTGCCGTGATGCACATCCCAGTCGATCACCGCGACCCGCTCGGTCAGCCCCTCGGCCCGCGCCGCCTCGATGGCGATGGCGATATTGGCCATCAGGCAGAAGCCATTGGGGAAATCCGGCAGGCAGTGATGCCCCGGCGGGCGGCTCAGCGCGTAGCTGTTGCGATGCCTGCCGCGCAGCACGTCGCCGAGCGCCGCCTTGGCCAGCCCGGCGGAGAGCGCCGCGAGCTCGTAGCCGCCGCGCCCGAACGGCGTGCGCAGGCCGAGCTCGCCGCCGCCGGCATCCGACATCGCCTTGAAGGCGTCGAGATAGCTTGCGGGATGCACCCGGCGCAGGTCTTCCGCCGTCGCCTCGGGCGCGGAGCTGGCGGCAAGGTCGCGGATCAGCCCGGTCACCTCCAGGAGGTTGCGCAGCCGCCGCTTGGTCTCGGGGTTCTCCGGCAGGCCGCCGGCGAGCGGTTGCACCAGCCCGCCCACCGGCAGGGTGAAGGCATAGTTCCCGCCGCCATGCCAGAAGCAGCGCTCGTCCCAGTAGAAACCCGTCGTCATCCGCACCTCCGTTTGCCCCGAGCCTAAGAGCGGGCTATGCCGGGGGAAAGAGGAAAGCGATGACCGACCTGAGCTCCCTTGCCCAACCCGGCGCCATGCTCGCCGTCCGCGTGACGCCCCGCGCGTCGCGTGACCGGGTGGTGCTGGAAGAGGGCCAGATCCGCATCCATGTCACCTGCGTGCCGGAGGACGGCAAGGCCAACAAGGCGGTCGTGGCCCTGCTGGCCAAGGCGCTGGGGGTGGCCAAAACCCGCCTGACCCTGCTGCGCGGCGCCACCTCGCGCGACAAGCTGTTCCGGCTGGACTGACGGGGGGAGCCGTCCTCGGGGCCATCGAGGCCCACTCGGACGGCGCTGCCGCGGTCGCGACGGGGGACGCGTGCCGCCTATGGGCATGCGGGGATGCCGAGGGGCCGACTGCTTTGTGTCTTGGTCCCGGCCACGGCGCGCCGGGGGGAGCCCTCCTCGGGGCCATCGAGGCCCACTCGGACGGCGCTGCCGCGGTCGAGACGGGGAGGGAGCGCGTGCTGCCCAGTCGCACTTGGGCGGCGCGGGGCGCCAGTCACTTCCGCGCGAAGGTCGCTGCCATGGCGCCCGGAGGAGCCGTTACAGCCGGTCGAAGCTCAGCCGCGTCTCCTGCCGGTAGGTCTGGCCCGGATCCAGCCGGATCGAGGGGAAGCCCGGGTGGTTTGGCGCATCCGGCCAGCGCTGCGCCTCCAGCGCCATCGCCTCGTGCTTGCGGAGCGGTCGGCCCTGCAGCCCGGCGAAGCCCTCGCTGTCGATGTAAACCCCATCGTAGACCTGCAGCCCCGGCTCCGTGGTGGCGAGCCTCAGCCGCACTCCCGACTGCCCCACCAGCTCGGCCACTTCGGTCAGCCCGCGCGGCGCATCGGCAAGGCAGAAGTTGTGGTCGAAGCCCTCGCTCAGGTCGATCACCCGACCCTGCCGCAGGTCGAAGGCGCCCGCTGCCGGCAGCACCCGGCCGGTGGGCAGGCCCGCCACCGTCTCCAGCACCCGGTCCGCGGCCACGGTCAGGCGGTGCCCGGCGATGCTCTCCGATCCGTCGAGGTTCCAGTAGCTGTGATTGGCGAGGTTCATCAGTGTCGGCGCGTCGCTGGTGGCGCTCAGCCGCAGCACCAGCGTCGCGCCCTCCAGCGCGAAACCCGCCTCGATCACCCGCGCGCCGGGAAAGCCCTGATCGCCCGCCGCAAGCGCCAGCCGCAGCACCGCCGAGGTCTCGCCGACCGAGGCAATGTCCCAGACCCGCGCCTGCGTGCCGAAGCGCCCGCCATGCAGCAGGTTCCCCCCCTCGTTCGGCGGGAAGTCATGGCGCGTGCCGTCGATCAGCGCCGAGGCCCCGGCGATGCGGTTGGCCACCGGCCCCACCACCGCGCCGTAATAGCCGAGCGGCCCGACATAGGCCGCCAGATCCGCCGAGCCCAGCGTCAGCGGCCAGTCCACACCCGCCAGCCGCAGATCCTGCACCACCGCGCCCCGGGTCAGCAGCTGCACGGTCAGCGCGGCGTTGCGCAGGGTGATGCGCTCGACGGGCCGACCGTCGGGCGCGGTTCCGAAAGGGGTGATCTGGCCTGTCACGTCGCTCTCCTCGCTGGCGGGCCAGCCTTTGCCGATCCGGTTGGTCCGGTCAAGGCTGGCCCGCCAAGGCTCAGCGCTCAGCGAGACAGTCGGTCAGCGTCGTGGCGAGCCCGGTCATGAGCTCGGCATAAAGCCCCGCGCCCGGCTCCAGCTGTGCGCCCTGAGGATCGAGCGGCGCGCCGATCTTCACCGGCGTGCCCTCGGCCAGCTGCGCCACCAGCTTCGGATCGTGCTGCACCTCGGGGAAGATGCAGACCGCGCCCTCCGCCGCCAGCTCCTCGCGCAGCGCGCTCAGCCGCGCCGCACCGGGGGCCGAGGCGTCGCCGATCGCCACCGTCCCGGCGACCTCGAGCCCGTAATGCGCCGCGAAATAGCCATAGGCATCGTGGAACACGACGAAGGGCCGGTCCTGCACGGCCTCCAGCCGCGCCGCCGTCTCGGCATCGAGCCGGGCGACCCCCGCCGCCGCCGCTTCGGCATTGGCGGCATAGGTCGCGGCATTCTCGGGATCGAGCTTGCCCAGCTCGGCGGCGATCGCCGGCAGCCAGAGCCGCGCATTGGCCGGATCGAGCCAGAGATGCGGGTCGAGCCCGCTGTGGCTGTGGCCCTCGTGGCTGGCCTCTTCGGCATCATGGTCGTGACCCGCCGGCTCGGCCTCATGCTCATGCTCGGCATGATCGTGCTCCGCATGCTCCTCATGCGCGTGCTCCGCGTGATCGTGGTCGGCATGCTCTTCCTGCTCATGCCCCTCATGCTCATGCGCAGCGGCGTCGCCATAGTCCTGCACATGCAGCCCCGCCACGGTCGAGAGCCTGAGCTGCGCCTTGGCCCCCAGGCTCCCCAGCGTCCGGTCGAGCCAGGGCGTCATCTCAGGCCCGATCCAGATCACCAGCCCGGCGGTGGAGAGCGACCGCGCCTGGCTGGGCCGCAGCTGGAAGGAATGCGCATCCGCGCCGCGGTCCAGCAGCAGCTCCGGCGCGCCCAGATCGCCCATGACCTGCGCCACCAGCGAGTGCACCGGCGGGATGTCGGTGACCACCAGCGGCACCTCGGCGAGGGCCGCCGGGGCGATCAGCAGACTCGTCACTGCGGATGATATGGTATAACGCATGGTTTCGCCTTTCCTTGAACTCTCCGGGATCGGTAGTATGTTATAGCATAACACGTCAAGGGGCCAAGCATGTCCAAGCCGCTCGCCTTCGCTGCGCATGACCACAGCCATTGCTCGGGCGACCTCCTCGCCCGCGCCGAAAGCATGGCGGCCGAGACCGGGGCGCGGCTGACCCCGGTGCGCCGCCGCGTGCTGGAGATCCTGCTGGAGGAGCACCGCGCGCTCGGCGCCTATGACGTGTTGCAGCGGCTGGCGAAGGAGGGCTTCGGCAACCAGCCGCCCGTGGCCTATCGCGCGCTCGACTTCCTGGTGGAGCAGGGCTTCGCCCATCGCATCCGCCGGCTCAACGCCTTCACCGCCTGCATGCATCCCGGCACCGCCCATGCGCCCGCCTTCCTGATCTGCCGGCTCTGCGACGCCGTGGCCGAGGCCCCGGCCGAGCCGGTGCGCGCGGCGCTGGATCAGGCGGCGACCTCGCTCGGCTTCAGCATCGAGCGCAGCAACATCGAGGCGGTCGGCCTCTGCCCCGGCTGCAAGGCCGCCGCATGAGCCTGATCGCCGCGCATCGCCTGAGCATCCGTCTCGGTGGCGCCGAGGTGCTGACCGGGGTCAGCATGTCGGTCGCCGCGGGCGAGATCGTCACCATCGTCGGCCCGAACGGCTCGGGGAAAAGCACGCTCCTGCGCGCGCTCCTCGGCATCCTGCCGTCCGCCGGCGGCGAGGTGACGCGCAAGCCGGGGCTGCGCATCGGCTATGTGCCGCAGAAGCTGCACATCGACCGCAGCCTGCCCTTGACCGTCCGCCGCTTCCTGTCGCTGCCGCAGCGCCGCAGCGAGGCCGAGGCCCGCACGGCGCTGGAGCGGGTCGGGGTGCCCGAGGTGCGCGAGCGGCAGATGGCCGATCTCTCCGGCGGCCAGTTCCAGCGGGTACTCTTGGCCCGCGCGCTGCTGACCACGCCCGACCTGCTCATCCTCGACGAGCCGACGCAGGGGCTCGACCAGCCCGGCGAGGCCGCCTTCTACCGGCTGATCGAGGAGGTCCGCTCCGAGACAGGGGCGGCGGTGCTGATGGTCAGCCACGATCTGCATGTGGTGATGTCGGCCTCCGACCGGGTGATCTGCCTCAACGGCCATGTCTGCTGCCAGGGCACGCCGCGGGTGGTGTCGAACGCGCCGGAATACCGCGCGCTCTTCGGTCTGGGCACGCAGGGCGCGCTGGCGCTCTACCAGCACAGCCACGATCACGACCATACGCATGACCATGCCCATCCGCATGCGCATGACCACGATGCCGCGGAGCACGACCATGTTTGACGATTTCCTGATCCGCGCCGCCCTCGCCGGGATCGGCGTGGCGCTGGCGGCGGGGCCGCTCGGCGCCTTCGTGGTCTGGCGCCGCATGGCCTATTTCGGCGACGCGACCTCGCATGCCGCGATCCTCGGCGTGGCGCTGGCCTTGGCGAGCGACCTGCCCGTCGGCCTCGGCACGCTCGCCGTCGCGCTCCTCATGGCGCTCACCGTCTCCAGCCTCGCCGCGCGCGGCTGGGCGATGGACACGACGCTGGGCGTGCTCGCCCATTCGGCGCTGGCCTTCGGCCTCGTCGCCGTCAGCTTCGTTCCGGGGGTGCGCACCGACCTCTCGGCCTATCTCTTCGGCGACATCCTCGCCGTCTCCGCCGCCGATCTCGTCTTCATCTGGGGCGGGGCCGCTCTGGTCGTGGCCCTGCTGATCTGGCGCTGGTCGGCGCTCCTGACCTCGACGCTGAACGAGGATCTGGCCCATGCCTCGGGCCTCGATCCCGACCGCGAGCGGCTGATCCTGACGCTGGCGCTGGCCCTGACCGTCGCCGTGGCGCTGAAGGTGGTCGGCGCGCTCCTCATCGCCGCCATGCTCATCATCCCCGCCGCCGCCGCGCGCGGCCTCGCACGCACGCCCGAATCCATGGCCGTTCTCGCCGCCCTGATCGGCGGCGCGGCCACCCTCGGCGGCCTGCAGCTCTCGCTCCTCTACGACACCCCCGCCGGCCCCTCCATCGTCGCCGCCGCCGCGCTGGCCTTCGCCGCCTCGGCGACCTTGGGCAAACTGCGCCGCACCTGACCTCCCCTCATTTTCTGTCCTCAAATATCCCACGGGGGGTGCGGGGGGTGTGAAACCCCCCGCTGCGCCGCCGACCACAGGCACCCCGCAAGCCAGCTTCTTACCCCCATGTCGTTTTCGGACGCCAAATGTCGGGCTGACTTGTCGCGCGCGGCCGCGTTAGGGCATGTATGCGCAAAACCCTGCCGTACGGAGTTGCCCCGATGAAGACCCATGTGAAAGCCCTTGTCGTCGGTGGTGGCGCCGTCGGAACCGGGATCGCCTATCACCTCGCCAAGGCCGGCTGGGACACCATGCTGATCGAGCGCGACGAGCTGACCTCCGGCTCCACCTGGCATGCCGCGGGGCTTCTGCCGCTCTTCAACATGAGCTACGCCACCACCCACATCCACAAGTATTCGGTCGACTTCTACAAGGGTCTCGAGGCGGAGACCGGGCTGAACCCGGGCTTCTACGTCGTCGGCAACCTGCGCATGGCCCAGACCGATGCGCGGATGGACGAGTACATGCTCTACTCGTCCGTGGCCGAGACCGCCGGGGTCTATCATGAATTCCTCACCCCGGCGCAGATCAAGGAGCGCTGGCCGCTGGTGCGCACCGAGGATCTGAAGGGCGCGCTCTACCACCCGCAGGACGGCTACATCAACCCGGCCGACGTGACGCAGGCGATGGCCAAGGGCGCGCGGCAACTCGGCGCGACCATCGAGCGGCGGATCCAGGTGAACGGCTACCGCTGGACCGGCAGCGAATGGATCGTCACCTGCGCCCGGATGGTGGAGCAGGGCGGCAATCTCGTGGCCTCCGAGGAGACCTTCGAGATCCATGCCGAGCATGTGGTCACCGCCACCGGCAACCATGCGCAGCGCACCGCGCGGCTCCTCGGGATCAAGATCCCGGCGATCCCGGTCGAGCACCAGTATATCGTGACCGAACCCGACCCCGCGCTGGTCGAATGGCGCAAGACCAACCCGCAGCACCCGGTGCTGCGCGACGCCGACGCCAAGTGGTATGTCCGCGAGGAGCGCGGCGGCTGGATCCTCGGGCCCTACGAGCGCAACGCCCCGGCGCGCTTCCTCTATGACGTGCCGCAGAGCTTCCGCGCCGACCTCTTCCCGCTCGATCTGGAGCGGATCGAGGAGGAATACATGTCGATGATCCACCGTCTGCCCTCGTCGGAAACGGTCGGCCTGAAGGACGATTACAACGGCCCGATCTGCTACACCCCCGACGGCAACCCGCTGGTCGGCCCGGCTCCTGGGCTGCGCAACATGTGGCTGGCCGAGGGCTTCTCCTTCGGCATCACCGCGGCGGGCGGCACCGGCTACTATCTCGCGCAGATGATGACCCAGGGCGAAGCCGAGATCGACATGGCCTCGCTCGATCCCAAGCGCTACGGCTCGTGGATGACCACGGAATACGCGGCGCGCAAGAACGAGGAATGCTATGAGCATGTCTTCATCCTGCACCACCCGGACGAGGAGCGCGAAGCCTGCCGCCCGCTGCGCACCGCCCCGGTCTACGACCGCCAGAAGGCGCTCGGCGCGCAATTCGGTCAGGTGAACGGCTGGGAGCGGCCGAACTACTACGGTCCGCTCGATGCGCCGTCGAATTTCGACCACGACAGCCGCAGCTTCCGGCGCGGCGAGTGGTGGCAATACGCCAAGGCCGAGGCCGAGGCGCTGCGCGAGACGGCCGGCCTGATCGACGCCACCGCCTTCACCAAGCATCTGGTGCGCGGCCCCGGCGCCACCGCCTTCCTCGACTGGTTCACCTGCAACAAGCTGCCCGCCGTGGGCCGCATCAACCTGACCTATGCGCTGACCGCCACCGGCACGACGCGCACCGAATACACCATCGTCCGCTTCGCCGAGAACGAATACTACCTCGTCTCCGCCGGGGCCTGGACGGCCTATGACGCCGACTATCTCAAGCAATGCGCCGCCGAGAAGATGGCCGAATTCGGCTGGATCGACATCCACGACGTCACCACCCAATACGGCGTCTTCGCCCTTGCCGGCCCCAATTCCCGCGCGATCCTGAACGAGATCGTCAAGGATGCCGACCCGGCCACGGTGCTGTCGAACAAGCGCTTCCCCTGGCTCAGCTACCGCAACATCGAGCTCGGCATGTGCCCGGTCCGCGCCATCCGCGTCGCCTATACCGGCGAGCTCGGCTGGGAGCTGCACCACCCGATCGAGATGTCGGCCTATCTCTGGGACCTGCTCCTGAAGGCGGGCGAGAAGCACGGGTTGAAGCTCGTCGGTGCGCGGGCGCAGAACTGGCTCCGGCAGGAGAAATCCTACCGCGCCTTCGGCAACGAACTGGGCCGCGACGCGACGCCGATGGAGGCCGGTCTCGACCGCTTCATCGACCTCTCGAAGGACTTCCAGGGCAAGCAGGCGATGCTCGATACCGGCATCCGCTCGAAATGCGTCACCGTGCTGATCGACGGACCGGCCGATGCCGACCCCTGGGGCAAGGAAGCCCTGCTGCATGACGGCGAGAAGATCGGCCGTCTGACCTCGGGCGGCTGGTCGGTGGCCTTCGGCAAGCAGATCGGCATGGGCTATGTGCGTTCGGATCTGGCCGAAGTCGGCCAGAAGCTGAAGGTGCGCATGTTCCGCGAGCTCTATGACGTGACGGTGGTGGAGGATTCGCCCTTCGACCCCTCGAACGCCCGCATCCGCAAGGATGGCTGACCCTGCGGGGAGGCGGCCGGCGCCGCCTCCCGCTCAGCTGCCCGGGTGCGGCAGCTGGTGGAAATGCATCGTAACCGCCTCGGGGTCCAGCAGCAGGATGCCGTAGCCCGGCGCCTCGTCCGCGGTGGCGAAGCGGTTCTCGAACAGCAGCGCCGTCTGCTGGCAGGTGCTGCGCACCGTGCTGACCGACAGGCCCTGCCACTGCCCGGCGCTCGGGCGGTGGACATGACCGGCCGAAAGATGCCGCACCCTCCCATGCCGCGCGCAGAGCCGGGCCAGCGCCTCGGCGGAGCCGGGCTCCAGCCGGCAGGCGTCGGGCGCGGGCAGGCCGATCGGCATCGGCGGGTGGTGCAGGAACAGCGCGACGTCAGAGGCCGCCGCCTCGGCCAGCCGCGCCTCCAGCCAATCGAGCCGCTTCTCGCAGAGCCGCCCCCCGACCTCGCCCTCCTCCAGCGTGTCGATCAGGATCACCCGGGTCTCGCCCAGCGCCGTCATGCTCTGCACATGGCCGCTGTCGCAGGCGAGCCCCGGGAAGCGGGCGAGGAAGGCCGGCCGGTCGTCGTGATTGCCCAGCGTCAGCCGAACGGGCGGCAGCAGCGCCGCCAGCAGCCGCTCCAGCGTGGCGTAGGATTCGGGGCTGCCGTCGTCGCTCAGGTCGCCGGAGATCACCACCAGATCGGCATCGGCATGGCGCAGGTTGATGTCGGCGATGGCGCGGGCAAGCCCGGCCTCGGGGTCGCGGCCGCCGACCCTTTGGCCGGGTTGCGCGAGATGCGGGTCGGAGAGCTGGATGATCTTCATCGGCAGGGTCCTCAGGGCAGGGGGCGGGTGGTGCCGCGGCAGACGAGGTCGGCGGCGAGGCGCAGGGTCATCGGCGCAAGCTCGGGCGCCGCGCGGCGGCGGGCAAGCAGCTCCAGCGCCTTTTCCGCCATCAGCGCCGGGTCCTGCCGGAAGCTGGTAAGGCGATAGGCCTCCCAGGCGGCCTCGGGGATGTCGTCGAAGCCGATCACCTGCAGCGCCCCGGGCACGTCGATCCCGCGCCGCCGCGCCACGTCCAGCGCGCCGAAGGCCATCAGGTCGTTGACGCAGAACAGCGCGTCGGGCGGGTCGGCCGCCGCCAGCAGCGCCTCGGCCGCCTGCCGTCCGCCGGCATAGTCGCTGTCGGCGCCGCGCTCCCAGGCCAGCGGCAGGCCGAGCAGCGCCGCCTCGGCAAGGAAGGCCGCCTCGCGCTCCACGATCATCGGCGTGGCCGAGGCCGAGCCGACAAGCCCCAGCCGCCGCGCGCCGCTGGCGGCGAAGCGCCGGGCGGCAGTGCGCGCCGCAGCCTCGTTGCCGATATGCACGGTGTCGACCTCGGGCTCGTTGCGGCCGATGGCGACCAGCGGCTGACCGTTCAGCCGGGCCAGCGCCACCACCTCGGGCGGCGGCGAGCCGGACAGCACGATGGTGGCCGAGGCGCGGTGGCCGATGACGATCTCGCAGGCGGCGGCGAGATCGGTCTTGGTGTCGCCGGTGTCGATGATCAGCGGGATCGAGCCCTGGCGGATCAGCGCCCGCGACAGCTCGGCCACCAGATGCGCCCGGAAGCCGAGCTCTGGCCGGCTGACCACCAGCCCGACCAGCCGGCTCTGCCGGGCCAAGAGACCGCGGGCGAGGTCGTTCACCCGGTAGCCCAGCTCTTCCGCCGCCGCCATGACGCGGGCGCGGGTCTTCGGCGCGATCGAGGCGCCGGGGGTGAAGCAGCGCGACACCGCCGAGCGCGACACGCCCGCCCGCCGCGCCACCTCGTCGGCGCTGACGAAGCCCTGGTTGCGGTCCGGCATCTACTTGCCCACCCGCGCCAGCACGTCGGCCTTCAGGAACCGCTCCACCAGCAGCATGAAGCCGATGGAGGGGACCAGCAGCAGCAGCGCGGTGATCGAGGCGATCTGGTAATTGCCGCCCCCCGCCGCGGTGAACAGGGTCAGCGGCAGCATCTGCACATCCGGCGCGCCGACGAAATAGCTGCCGGTGAACTCGTCGAGCGACTCGAGGAAGACGAAGATCGCCGCCGCCAGAAGCCCCGGCAGCGCCTGCGGCAGGGTCACGTCGCGAAAGGCCCGGAACGGCCCGGCGCCCATCGAGCGCGCCGCCTCCTCGCCGTCGCGCGGCACGGCGGAAAAGGCGGCGGTGGCGATCCAGACCGACAGCACCAGCCCGTGCACCGTATGCACGATCACTACCCCGGCAATCGTGCCGTTCAGGCCGAACTGGTAGAAGATCCGGGCGATGTTGACGTAGACCGTCAGGTTCGGAAAGGCCTGCGGGATCAGGAAGGACAGAAGGATCAGCGCCTTGGCCGGCAAGGGCAGCCGCGCCAGCGCATAGCCCGCCGGGATCGACAGCATGAGCGACAGCGCCACCGTCAGCAGCGCCACGGTCAGGCTGTTGCCCAGCGCCTCCCAGGCGGCGCCGCGCGGCGAGAACACCCGCCCCCAGTAGGAAAAACCCCAGTCGCTGGGAAACGCATTCGGGTAGAACCACTTCTCGGCGAAGGCCCAGAGCAGCAGGTTCAAGAGCGGGCCGAAGATCAGGAAGGCCAGAAGGCCCAGCCCGATGCCGCGCGGGATCCAGAGCAGCCTTGTCATGTGCGTTCCTTCAGGCCGAGGCGGAGGTAGAGGATGGCGAAGCCCGAGGTCATCAGCAGCGACACCACGCCCAGCGCATTGGCCACGCCGTAATCGCCGTAGGCGTTGATGCGGAAGGCGATGTCGGCGGTGATGGTGGTCGGCGCGGTGGCGTTCAGCATCATCGGCACCGAGAGCACCGACATCATGGTGACGATCGACAAGATCAGCCCGGTCATCAGCGTGCCCGCCACCTGCGGCGTCACGATGTCCCACAGCGTGCGCAGCCGGCTCGCCCCCATGTTCAGCGCGGCCTCGATGGTGCCGCGGTCGAGCGAGGTCATGGCCCCGGCAACCAGCAGGGTGACGAAGGGGGTCTGCTTCCAGACGAAGGCGAAGACGATGGCCCGGCCGTCGAGCCAGTTCGAGGCCGTCGCCGGATCGACCAGCCCCACCAGCTCCAGCCCGCCGTTCAGCATGCCGTTCTTGGCGAGGAAGGTGCGCAGCACCTGCGCCGTGACGATGAAGGGGATGAACAACGGCCAGCGATAAAGCCAGCGCAGCAGCGCCACGGCGCGCGGGTTGCGCCCCAGCGTCAGGTAGCCGGCGATGGCCAGCGAGAAGACTGCGATGAGCAGGGTGGAAAGACCGATGACCAGCAGGGTGAACAGGATGTCCGGCAGGTAGAGATCGGCGATCTTGGCGAAATTGGCGAGGCTCCGGCCCTCTTCGGTGGCGAAGGCCCCGGTGACCGAGGCGGCCAGCGGCAGCACGAAGAACACCAGCACCATGGCCAGCGCCGGGGCGACCAGCAGCAGGCCGGGCAGGGCGGAGCGGTGGCGCGGGAGAGCGGGAGAGGGCATGCGGTGTCCTGGGTCGGATCGGCGTTGGACGCGGAGAAGGCCCAGCCCCCCGTCAGGGGCCGGGCCGAAGGCTGAGGCTCACTGCGCCAGATGGCGCTCGTAGGCCTCGAGGATCGCGATGTTGTAGGGCGCGATCGGGAAGGGCTTGCCGCGCGCGGCCAGCTGGTCCGGCGTCACGTCGGTGAACAGCTTGTCCCAGGTCTCGGCCGGCAGCTCGGCCTGCACATGGCCGGCGTCGATGCCCGGATACCAGTTGAAGCGCTCGACGATGCCTTCGGCCTGCACCTTCGGGCTGGTCGCCAGCTCGACGAAGGCGCGCGCGAGATCGGCGTTCGGGGCCTTCTCCGGGATGACGTAATGCATCGGCTGGCCCGGCATGCCCGGCTCCGGCAGCACCAGACGGAAGTCTTCCGGCAGCTGGCCGTTGGCCTTCCAGGAATAGAACATGTCGACCCAGACCGGCCCGATGGCGATCTCGCCCTGCGCCAGCATGTCGAGCGTGCCGGCATTGCCCGCCGTCAGCGTGGCGTTCTTGGTGAAGGCCGCCAGCTCGTCGAAGGCCTTGTCCCACTTGCCGGTCTCGGCTTCCTCAAAGGGGCCGTTCATCAGCTTGGCGGCGTCGCCCTCGCCATAGGCGTAGATCCAGCCCATGACGAAGCTGACGCCCGAGGCGCCGCCCTTGATGCCGTTGTAGCCGAACTGGCCGGGATGCTCGGCCGCCCAGGCCTTCAGCGCGTCATAGCTCTGCGGCGGGGTCTCGACCATCGCCGGGTTGTAGGCCAGCGCGGTCTGGCTGTTGAACATCGGCATGACATAGCCCTTCACCTCGGCCCCCAGCGCCATGTCGGCATTGGCGCGGGTGACCAGCGACCCGGTCGTGATCGCGTCGCGATAGGCGGCGAGATAGCCCGCCGTCACCATCGGCCCGGCGAATTTCTCGTGCACCACGGCCACGTCGGTGTCCCAGACCGAGGCATTCGCCCCGGCCTGCGCCTCGAAGCGCTCGAGGATCTTCTGCGACCCGGCGTCGCCCGGGCCGGTGCCCACGGCGCGCACGGTGACGCCCGGGTGCTCGGCCTCGAACAGCGGGCCGAGGTATTCGTTCACGTAATCGACCATGTTCTGGTCGCCCGCGGTGAGCACGGTCAGCTCCTGGGCGAACGCCGGGCTCAGCGAGACGCCGAAGGCCAGGGCGGTGGCGAAGGTGGTTTTCATCGGAAACTCCGTTGGGGTTGAGGCTCGGGGACGGTCCGTGGACCGTGGGTGTCGCCGCGCCCGTCTGCCGGGGCGGCGAAGAGGAAAAGCTGGGCTGGCGGCACGTCCAGCCGGACGGCGCTGCCGGGGACATGCGGCATCGGGGCGAGCGCCTCGACCTGGGCCTGCCCGATGCGCAGCGACAGCCGCCAGCAGCCGCCGGGATAGCTGCAGCCGGTCACCCGGCCAAAGAGCGACAGCACCCCCGGCGCCGCCTCGGGCGCATCGACCGGCTGCAGCACCGCCGCCTCGGCGCGGAACCGCGCCTCCACCGGGCCGGGGCGCAGCCCGGGCAGGGGCAGCGCCCGGTTCCACTCGGAGGCCGGCAGCCGGACCCCGCCGTCCCCGGCCACCGCCTCCAGCGCCAGCAGGTTCTCGGCCCCCATGAAGGCGGCGACAAAGCCGGAATTCGGCCGGTTGTAGATCTCTTCGGGGCTGCCATCCTGCCGGATCACGCCCTGGTCGAGGATCACGATGCGGTCGGCCATCACCATGGCCTCCTCGCGGTCATGCGTCACATGGATCGCGGTGATGCCCAGCGCCTGCTGCAGCGCACGGATCTCGCCGCGCAGCTGCAGCCTTATGCGGGCGTCGAGGTTGGAGAGCGGCTCGTCCAGCAGCAGGATGTCGGGCCTGACCGCCAGCGCCCGGCCCAGCGCCACGCGCTGGCGCTGGCCGCCCGACAGCGCCGCGGGCTTGCGCCCCTCCAGCCCGGCAAGCCCGAGCATCGCCAGCACCTCGGCCACCCGCGCCGCGATCTCGGCCCGGGGCAGGCCGCGCAGCGCCAGCCCGTAGCCGATGTGCTGCGCCACGGTCTTGTGCGGCCACAGAGCATAGGACTGGAACACCATCGACATGCCGCGCCGGTCCGGGGGCAGGGCGGTGATCTCGGCCCCGTCGCGCAGGATGCGCCCGGCGCGCGGCGTCTCGAAACCGGCGATGCTGCGCAGCAGGGTGGTCTTGCCGCAGCCCGAAGAGCCCAGCAGGGCGACGAACTGGCCCTTCGGCACCGCCAGATCGATGCCCTTCAGCACCAGCCCGGCCCCGTATCCCGCCTGAAGCCCCTCGACGCTGAGGTGATCCCGTTCTTGCACGGCTGTGCATCCCCGCTCATGATCTGACGGCTGCAGAGCTACCGCGGCTTTGCGACGGCTGCGTTTCGGCTCTGCGACGGTTTCGTGTCGATCGGGGGCGCGGGCGCTGACGCCCGCGCATTAGGTTCAGTTCCGGCGCGGGCGCCCGCGCCCGCGCCGGGGGGCTCATTTAGCCGAAAGCAGTTCCGGCACGCTCAGCAGGATGAACTCGTTCTGCGCCGCGGCGTCGAGATCCCGCCCCGAGGAATAGGGCAGGTTGTTGTCGTTCGCGACGAGGATATGCGTCTCGTCCACCCGCATCACATCCTCGATGGTGAAGAAGGGGAAGGTCATCTTCCCGGCCAGATCGCGGTTCGCGGCGGTCGGCAGCCGGTTCAGCCCCTCCGGGTCCTCGATGTCCATCAGGTCGATATGGCCGATGCGGCGCACGAAGCCCTCGGCGTCGCGGGTGGCGGTGTCGATCAGCACCACGCGCTTCAGCATCGCCGGATCGGGGAAGCAATCCGCCGCCGGCTCGCCCGCGCACTTCAGGCTCGGATCGCCCTCGCCATTGTCGCGCTCGATCACCAGCGCCCGGGTCTCGTCGATGAAGTTGAAATCGCCGATCGCCGTCGCCCCCTCGGCCAGCGCGAACTTGAAGCTGTCGCCGGTCCACTCCTCCTTCGCCGGGTCAAAGGCCAGCACGGTGAGGAAATTGCCCGCCGGCGCGCCATTGGACCCGAGCAGCGGCTTCTCCAGCATGGCCCAGAGCAGGTTCGAGCCCGGCTGCAGCGCCATGCCCTCGAAACCGCCGGAGCGGGCGACAGTGTAATCCACCCCCGCTTCCGCCGGGATCTTCAGCGCCGCATTGTCGGGCGAGCGCAGCTCGGTCCCGCCCTGCCGGGTGGCGAAGACGCCGGTCACCCGGCCGTCGAGATCGGCGCGGATCAGCCAGGGGCCGAACTCCTCGCCGATCCACAGTTCGCCATCCAGCAGCTGGATGCTCTCCGGGTCGAAATCGGCGCCGGTCAGATAGCGGCTGTCGGTACCCTCATAGGCGATGCGGAACGGCGCCTTGCGGTCGGGGTCATGCAGGAAGACGGTCTCGTGCAGCTCCACCGCGCCGGTCTCGAAATCCGGGGTCAGGCGGTGGAAGAACAGCAGCGCATCCGGGCTGTTGGCCTTGGTGCCGAAACCGTTGTCGGTCAGCGCGTAGATCGAGCCGTCCTCGGCCCGCTGCATGGCGAAGCCGGAGAAGCCCTGCAGCGGCTGGCCGAGGAAGGGCAGGCTGATGCCGGTGGCGCGCTTGCCATGCGAGGCGCCGGTGTCGCCCATCACGGTCATCGGCCGGTCGTTGCGCGCGGCGCCGGTGAACTTGCCACTGGTCCAGGCGTCGCGCGGCGCGTCGGCGGGCGGGGCGACAAGGCTCAGCGCCGGCAGCACGGCATGGCCGGAAAGCCGCGCCGGAAAGCGCTCTTCCGCGCTGGCGGCGCCGGCCAGCGGCAGCAGGGCGAGGCTCGACAGAAGCAGGCGATTGATCATGGGAAACTCCGTTCACGGGGCTGGGAAGGCCAGATCAGTCCGCCGCTCAGGCAACGCGGCGGTGACAGGGATCTGAACTTTCGGCGACAATCGGCAGCGCCGTCCGCGTGAAAGGGTTTTTCGTGCGCTCGCCCGGGGACTACCCCCAGGCCCGCGCCTGCGGCGGGCCGAGCTGCATCAGGTCCACCGCCCGGGCGGCGATCTGCCCGACCACCGCCTGCAGATCGACGGGGTTGAGGTAGAAGGCCGGGACCGGCGGCGCCACGATGGCGCCCATCTCGGTCACGGTGGTCATGTTGCGCAGATGCGCCAGCGTCAGCGGGCTTTCCCGGGCGATCAGCACCAGCCGCCGCCGCTCCTTCAGCTGCACCGAGGCGGCGCGGGTCAACAGGTTGTCGTCGAGCCCGATGGCGATGGCGGCGAGGCTGCGCATCGAGCAGGGCGCGACGATCATCCCCGCCACCGGGCAGGAGCCCGAGGCGATGGCCGCGCCGATATTGCCGATGGCATGGGTGCGGGTCGCCAGCGCCCTCAGCCGCGCGGGCCCGTCGGGGCCGATCTCCTCGACCAGCGTCCGCTCGCCCGCCTTGCTGACCACGAGGTCGATCTCGGCCCCCAGCCGGGCGAGACCCTCGGCCACCGCCAGCCCGATGGCCGCGCCCGACGCGCCGGCAACCCCCAGAACCACCCTCATCGCCGTTGCCCCAGCCGCGCCAGAAGCTGTTCGGCGAAGGCCTCGGCCTCGGGCGCCTGCGCCATGACCTCGCCCCAGTCGCGGGTCGTCTCGGGGCCGATCTTGTTGGTGGCGTCGATGCCGATCTTGCCCGCCAGCCCCGGCTCGGGCGAGGCGAAATCGAGGTAGTCCATCGGCGTCCGGTCAAGGATCGTCACGTCGCGCGACGGGTCCATCCGCGTGGCCATGGCCCAGGCGACATCGTTCCAGTCGCGCGGGTTGATGTCGGCATCCACCACGATCACCATCTTGGTGTAGGAGAACTGCGCCAGCATCCCCCAGAGCGCCAGCATCACCCGCCGCGCCTGACCGGGATAGCGCTTGTCGATCGACAGGATGGCGATGCGGTAGGAGCAGGCGGCCGGCGGCAGCCAGAGATCGCGCAGCTCGGGGATCTGCTGGCGGAAGACCGGCAGCGCCAGCTCGTTGAACACCTCGCCGATCACCGAGGGCTCGTCGGGCGGCCGGCCGGTGTGGGTGGTGAGATAGACCGGATCGCGGCGATGGGTGATGGCCGAAAGCCGCAGCACCGGGAATTGATCGACCGAGTTGTAATAGCCGGTATGGTCGCCGAAGGGGCCTTCAGGGGCCGTCTCGCCGGGATGCACCCAGCCCTCGAGGATGATCTCGGCATTGGCGGGCACCATCAGCGGCACGGTCTTCGCCGCGACGAGCGGGGTGCGGGCGCCGCGCAGCACGCCGGAGAAGGTCAGCTCCGACACCTGTTCCGGCAGGGGCAGGGCGGCGCCCAGAAGCAGCGCCGGATCGCAGCCGAGGGCGAGGGCCACGGGCATCGGCTGGCCCGCGCGCTCCCACGTCCGGTGATGCCCCGCGCCGCCGCGATGGGCGAGCCAGCGCATGATCAGCCGGTCATGCCCGATGACCTGCGCCCGGTAGACCCCGGCGTTGTAGGCGGCTGTATCCTCCTGCGCCGAGCCATAGGGCCGGGTCAGCACCACCGGCCAGGTGATCAGCGGCCCGGCATCGCCCGGCCAGCAGGTCGGCACCGGGATCCTGCCCATGTCGGGCGCGGTCTGCACCACCTCCTGCACCTCGGCGGAGCGCACCACCTTGGCCCTTGTGTTCAGCGCGGCCTGCAGATGCGGCCAGCGCGACAGCGCGTCGCGCATGCCGGCGACCGGGGCAGGGGTGCGCAGCGCGGCAAGAAAGGCGCCGAGCTCGGGGATCTGGTCCAGCGTCAGCCCCAGCCCCGCCGCAACCCGCTCGCGCGTGCCGAAGAGATTGGCCAGCAGCGGCATCGCGACGCGGCCCGCAGGCCCCGTCACATGGTCGAAGCGCAGCACCGGCCCGCCGGCGCGCAGCACGCGGTCAGCGACGGCGGTGGTTTGCTGCTGCAGCGAGACCGGATCAACTATCCGCAATAGCTGGCCTTTTGCGGCGCACCAGTCGGTGAAGGAACGAAGATCGGGGAAGACGGGCAGGCTGCGCATCGGGGGCTTTCGGTCTGTTTCGAGCGGCCTAGCAGCCCCGTCCATGCAATGGCTTGATTTACATCAATTCTCACCCGCGACACGGCTGCTAGACCCGCCCCATCCGATCGGAAGGTGCGCCATGACCGCTTTGCCCACTCTCGCCCCGCCGCTGTCGCGGCTCGCCGGGCTTCTGCCGAAGCCGCCCGCCTCGGTGGCGCTGACCCTGCTCGCCCGCCGCATCGCCGCCCGCCACCCCGAGATCGTCTCGCGGCTCGGCTACCATGCCGGCGCCACTTTCGCGCTCGATCCGACAGACCTGCCCGTGGTGATGGTCCTGACCCTGCCGGGCGGCGTGCCGCGCATCCGGCTGCAGAAGGACGACGCCGGCACCGATTGCAGGATCTCGGGCAAGCTCTCGGCGCTCTTCGCGCTGGTGCATGGGGCGGTGGATGGCGATGCGCTGTTCTTCTCGCGCGATCTGGTGATCGCGGGGGATACGGCGGCGGCGCTGGCCCTGCGCAATGCGATCGACAATGCCGAGCTTGATATCATGGAAGAGCTGCAGCATCTCGCCCCGCCCTTGGCGCGGGCGCTGCGCCCGGTGGTGGCGCTGCTGGAGCGACAAACCGGCGTGGCCCTGCACCGCGCCTCTGGAGTGAACTGATGGAACTGGTCTGCCCTGCGGGCACCCCCGCCGCCCTGCGCGCCGCCGTCGAGGCGGGCGCCCATTCGGTCTATTGCGGCTTCGCCGACGAGACCAATGCGCGCAACTTCCCCGGCCTGAACTTCTCGCGTCCCGAACTGGCCGAGGGCGTGGCCTTCGCGCATCGGCATGGCGCCAAGGTGCTGGTGGCGATCAACACCTTCCCCCGCGCCGGGGACGAGGCGATCTGGCACCGCGCCGTGGCCGATGCCGAAAAGGCCGGCGTCGATGCGGTGATCCTGGCCGACATCGGCCTCCTCGCCCATGCCGCCAAGCACCACCCCAAGCTGCGCCGCAACCTCTCGGTGCAGGCGGCGGCGGCCAATGCCGATGTGATCAACTTCTACGCCCGCGAATTCGGCGTCAGCCGCGTCGTCCTGCCCCGCGTCCTGACCGTGGCCGAGATCGCCGCGATCAACCGCGAGACCGAGGTGGAGACCGAGGTCTTCGTCTTCGGCGGGCTCTGCGTCATGGCCGAGGGCCGCTGCTCGCTGTCCTCCTATGCCACCGGGCAATCGCCCAACATGAACGGCGTCTGCTCGCCCGCCTCCGAGGTGGAATATGTGCAGGAAGGCGCGCAACTGGCGGCGCGGCTTGGCAATTTCACCATCCACCGCGTCGGCGCCTCCGAGCCCGCGCCCTATCCCACGCTCTGCAAGGGCTGCTTCACCTCGGGCGACGAGACCGGGCATATCTTCGAAGACGCGGTGTCACTGAACGCGACCGAGCTTCTGCCGCAGCTGAAGAAGGCCGGCGTCACCGCGCTGAAGATCGAGGGGCGGCAACGCTCGCGGTCCTATGTCGCGCAGGTGGTGCGCTCGTTCCGCGCCGCCGTCGATGCGCTGGAGGCGGGGCGGCCGATGCCGACCTCGGCGCTGGCCGCCCTGTCCGAAGGGCAGGCCTCGACCACCGGCGCCTATGCCAAGACCTGGAGGTAACATCATGGATCTCACCCTTGGCCCGATCCAGTTCTTCTGGGAGGCCCCCCGCATCCGCGATTTCTACGCCCGCATCGCCGACGAGGCCCCGGTGGCCCGCGTCGTGCTGGGCGAACTGGTCTGCTCCAAGCGCCTGCCGTTCTGGCAGGGCGAAATCCCGGTGGCGGTGGAGCGGCTGAAGGCGGCGGGCAAGGAGGTCTGGCTGACCTCGCTCGCCCTCGTCACGCTGAAACGCGAACGGCAGCTGACCGAAGAGCTGGTCGATGCCGGGGTGGGGGTCGAGATCTCGGACCTGACGACACTGGCCTATCTGCCGAAGGGCACACCCTTCTCGGTGAGCCCGCTGATCAATGTCTACAACATCGGCACGCTCGACTGGCTGGCCGAGCGCGGGGCGAAGCGGATCTGCCTGCCGAACGAGCTGCCGCTGGCCTCGGCAGCCAAGCTGGCGGCCGCGGGGGCCGAGCGCGGCGTGGCGGTCGAGGTCTGGGGCTTTGGGCGGCAGCCGCTGGCGATCTCGGGGCGTTGCTATCATGCGCGGCTGCACAACCGCTCGAAGGACAGCTGCCAGTTCATCTGCAACGCCGATCCCGACGGGCGCGAGGTCGATACGCTGGACGGCGAACGCTTCCTCGCGGTGAACGGGGTGCAGACGCTGTCGGCGGCCACCTCCTTTGCCGGGGGCGAGATCGGCGCGCTGGCGGCGGCGCAGGTCTCGGCGCTGCGGCTCTCGCCGCAGACCGGCAACATGGTGGCGCTGGCGCGGGAGTTCGAGGCGGCGATCGCGGCAGGCAAGGCCGGCCCGGCGCTGGAGGCCGCGGCCCGTGCGGCAGCGCCGGGCGGGCAGCTCGCCAACGGCTATCTGCGCGGCCATGCGGGGGCAGAGTGGGCGCCGGCCTGAGGCCGGGGCCCTGCCTCAGCGCAAGTCCATGAGAATGCGAGACATTCTCAGATTATTAGGCCCTTGAACCGCGGGCCCGCTTTCGCTAGACAGCCGCTCTCATTCCCCGGGGCCGGAGCGCACAGATGACCCATGTCGTGAAGCTGGCCATCGGCAGCCTGATCGTTGGCATCCTGGTGCTCGGTCTGAAGACGCTCGCCTGGCGGATGACCGGCTCCATCGCGCTTCTCTCCGACGCGATGGAGAGCATCGTCAACGTGGCGACGGCCATCGTCGCGCTGGTGGCGATCCGGGTCGCGGCAATCCCGGCCGACGCCAATCACCCCTACGGCCATCACAAGGCCGAATTCCTCAGCGCCGTGCTCGAAGGCGTGATGATCATCATCGCAGCCCTCCTGATCCTGCGCGAGGCCTATCACGGCTTCCTCGCCCCGATGCCGCTCGACGCGCCGCTGAACGGGCTGGCGGTCAATGTCGGCGCCTCGCTGCTGAACGCCTTCTGGTGCTGGATCCTGATCACCCGCGGCCGGCTGCTGCGCTCGCCGGCGCTGGTGGCCGACGGCCGTCACCTCTTGACCGACGTGGTCTCCTCGATCGGCGTCACCGCCGGGGTGCTGCTGGCGATCTCGACCGGCTGGTCGGTGCTCGACCCGCTCCTGGCGGCGCTGGTGGCGGTGAACATCCTCTGGTCGGGCTGGAAGGTGATGTCCACCTCGCTCAGCGGACTGCTCGACGAATCCGTCTCGGACGAGACGCTGGCGACGGTGAAGGCGGTGATCTCGGCCGAGGCCAGCGGCGCGGTGGAGGCGCATGACCTGCGCACCCGCCATGCGGGGCAGGTGACCTTCATCGACTTCCACCTCGTCGTCACCGGCGAGACCACCGTCGCCGCGGCGCATGACATCTGCGACCGGATCGAGACCGCGCTGCACCGGGTGGTGCCCGACAGCCGGGTCAGCATCCATGTCGAGCCGGAGCACAAGGCCAAGCATTCCGGCATCGTGGTGCTCTGACCGAGGCCCACCCGCTCTCCGCCTCTCCTCCCGCTCCCGCGCCCCGGCTCCGCACCGCAGCCCGCGCCCCCGGGCCGCGCTTCCCCCGCCGCCTGCGCCTGACCCGGCGCCGTCGGCAGAGCCCGCACCCCTCTCACCTTGCCCAAATATCCTCGGGAGGTCCGGAGGGCAGACATGCCCTCCGGGGCCAGCCCGGACGCGCCGCCGGCCCGGCTGGCGGCAGTCCCCGCATCACCTGCGACCTTCCGGCACAGAGCCGGCCCCCGCGCCAGCCGCAGAGCCCTCCGCCCTCCACCCTTTCACCTTGCCCAAATATCCTCGGGAGGTCCGGAGGGCAGACAGCCCTCCGGGGCCGGCCCCGGACGCGCCGCCGGCCCGGCTGGCGCGGCGGTCCCTGCACCACCTGCGACCTTCCGGCACAGAGCCGCCTGCCGAAGGTTAACACCGTACTAACAGAACATAGGACACGCATCAAAAACAATGGGTTACCTCCATTTTCACGCGTGAAAACCGAACGCCCCCACCCAGAGCGGCCATTCCCGCTTGATATCGGTCAAGGCCGCCGATCCGGTTCCGGCCCAGTCTCGCCCCATCGCAGCAATCAGGAAAGCGAGACCATCATGACCGGCCTGACCACCTCGACCGTCCGCAGCCTCGTCGGGCTCCTGGATGTGTTCGGTGCAGCCTTTTCCGTCAGCGCGGCGGTCCGTTACCACCGCCGTCCCAGCGCCGAGGATCTGCGGAGACTCGGCATCAACGAAGCCGATTTCCCGACCCGGTTCTGACACCGCAAAAGAAAAGGCCCGCGTCGCCGCGGGCCTTCCGTTTCACTGGTACTGCTCCGGCCGTCAGGCCGTCGCCTCCGCCAGCGGTTCGGGATTGTTCCGGTTCCAGCGGATCGAGGACCAGAGAGAGACCCCGATCAGCGCCGCGCCGCCCAGCCCGGTGATCACTTCCGGGATGTGGTAGATCGTCTGCACGAACATGATCACCGACAGGATCAGGATCGCGTAGAAGGCCCCGTGCTCGAGGTAGCGGTATTGCGCCAGCGTGCCGTGCTCGACCAGCATGATGGTCATCGAGCGGACATACATCGCGCCGATCCCCAGACCGATGGCGATGACGAACAGGTTCTGGCTCAGCGCGAAGGCCCCGATCACCCCGTCGAAGGAGAAGGAGGCATCCAACACCTCGAGATAGAGGAAGGCGCCGAGCCCGCCCTTCACCGCCACGTCGGTGGTTTGCTGGCTGGCGTCGAGGAAGCCGCCCAGCACCTCGACCAGCAGGAAGGTCAGCAGGCCGTAGATCGCCGCATTGACGAAGACCTGCGCCTCCGGCCCCTCCAGCAGCCGCGAGAAGGCGAGGGTGATCGACAGCACCACCGCCACCTCGATGCCGCGGATCGAGGAATAGCGCGAGGCCTGCTCCTCGATCCAGGCGACCCAGTGCACGTCCTTCTCGTGGTCGAAGAAGTAGGACAGGCCGACCATCATCAGGAAGGCACCGCCGAAGGCCGCGATCGGCAGGTGGGCGTCATGCATGATGCGGGCGTATTCCTCGGGCTGCGAGGCGGCCAGCACCAGCGCGTCGATCGGCCCGATATTGGCGGCGATCACCACGATCAGCAGCGGGAAGACGATGCGCATGCCGAAGACGGCGATGATGATGCCCCAGGTCAGGAAGCGGTGCTGCCAGACTGGGGTCATCGTCTTCAGCTTGTTGGCGTTGACGATGGCGTTGTCGAAGGAGAGCGAGATCTCCAGCACCGCCAGCACGGTGACGATGAAGAAGATCGACAGCGTGCCCGAGACCGTGCCGGTGCTCTGCCAGCCGAGCAGCGCCCCCAGCGCGAGGCCGATGGCGGTGACGATGAAGGCCCAGGTGAAGTAGCGGATCGGGGCTTTGTGGGTGACGGTGGTCATGCGCTGGCCCCGGGTCCAAAGGTCGGCGTCGGAAGGAAGCAGGCGCCGGAGCGCGCATGCGAGGGAAGAAGGGTCATGGAGAAGTATCCAGGCGGCATTGACGCTGCGATGCCGACATCACGAGAGTGCCGCAGTTCTCTCGCCAGAGGGGCCCGGACATCGTAGAACCGCCTGATGAGGCGGTTGCCCGCATGGCTCTCCCGCCGGGGGGCGGGAGAGCCATGCGATAGCTCCCGATGTGGGATGAATGGGGGGCTTGTCAAGCAGGCCCGCTCCCGAATCCGTGATCGGCGACGGAATCCGGACACAGTCCGGGGTCAGCCCAGATGGACGGCGGTGTGCCAGGCGTCGCAGCGCGCCATCAGGTCGTCGGGCAGGGCGCGGTCGGTGAAGATCGCGTCGATCTCGGAGAGCGAGGCCAGCTTCACCGGGGCCGAGCGGTCGAGCTTGGAGGCGTCGGCGACGAGGAAGGTCTGGCGCGACTGGCGGATGATCGCCTTGGCGACCCGCACCTCGGCCAGGTCGAAATCCAGCAGGTCGCCGTCGCGGTCCAGCGCCGAGATGCCGATGATGGCGAAATCGACCTTGAACTGCTCGATGAACTGGGTGGTGAGATCCCCCACCAACCCGCCGTCCGACCGCCGGAGCCCGCCGCCCGCCACCATGATCTCGCAGCTCTCGTTGGCGACGAGGATATTGGCCACGTTCATGTTGTTGGTGACCACGGTGATGTTGCGGTGGTTCAGCAGTTCGCGCGCCACCGCCTCGGTGGTGGTGCCGATGTTGAGGATCATCGAGCTGTTGTCGGGAATCGCCTTGGCGCAGCAGCGGCCGATCGCGGCCTTGGCGGCGTCGTTCATCCGCCGCCGCTCCTCGTAGCCGATGTTCGACACGCCGGTGCGCATCACCGCGCCGCCATGCACCCGGTCGAGAAGTCCCGCCTCCGACAGCTCGGTCAGGTCGCGGCGGATGGTCTGCAGCGTGACGGCGAAGCGCTCGGCCAGCTGTTCCACCACCACGCGGCCTTCGCTGCGGGCCATTTCAAGGATCTCGGTCTGCCGGAAGTTCAGGGCCATCTGGGTCTCGTCGCTGGGGTCGCGACCTGTTTGCCATGCTTCCCGCGACGTGTCATGCGTTCCGATGGTGGCAAAGCGGCGCGGAACCAAGGTTTTGCGTTTTTCCGCCGCGCGGCGCTGGGCTGACGCCGCGCGCCATCCTGACCCGAAGCAGCACGAGACCCAGATGACACCCTCCGCCCGCCTTTCCGCCGCGATCGAGATCCTTGACCGGGTGCTCGCCGGGGCCTCCGCCGAACAGGCGCTGACCAACTGGGGCCGCGCCAGCCGATTCGCTGGCTCGGGCGACCGGGCGGCGGTGCGCGACCTGGTGTTCGAAGCGCTGCGCTGCCGCCGCTCCTTCGCGGCGATGGGCGGGCTGGGAGGCCGCGGGCTGATCCTCGGCGGGCTGCGTGCGGCGGGGACTGACCCCGCTGGCCTCTTCACCGGCGAGGGCCATGCCCCGGCGCCGCTGACCGAGGAGGAGTTGGAGCCCCGCCCGCCGCTCTCCGAGCTGGAGGCGCTGGACTGCCCCGACTGGCTGGCGCCGCAGCTGCGCGACAGCCTGGGCGAGCGCTTCGCTCCGGTGATGCAGGCGCTGCGCCACCGCGCCCCGGTCTTCCTGCGGGTGAACACCGCGCGGTGCAGCCTTGAGGAGGCGCGGCAGAGGCTCGCGGTTGAGGCCATCATCGCCGAGCCGCACCCGCTGGCCGCCACCGCGCTGCAGGTCACCGCCGGCGCGCGCAAGATCCATGCCTCGCGCATCTATGCCGAGGGGCTGGTGGAGCTGCAGGATGCCGCCTCGCAAGCGGTGGTGGAGGCGCTGCCTCTGGTCGCGGGGCAGCGCGTGCTGGATTATTGCGCCGGCGGCGGCGGCAAGACGCTCGCGATGGCGGCGCGGGCGCGGCTGGCGCTCTTCGCCCATGACGCCGATCCCGGGCGGATGCGCGACCTGCCGGTGCGGGCCGAGCGGGCGGGCGAGCGGGTGGCGCTGCTCGACGGCGCGGCGGTCTCGCGCCAGGCGCCCTTCGACCTGGTGCTGGCCGATGCGCCCTGCAGCGGCTCGGGCAGCTGGCGCCGCGCGCCCGAAGCGAAATGGGCGCTGACCGAGGCGCGGCTGCAGGCGCTCTGCGCGCTGCAGGCGGACATCCTCGACCGGGTGGCCCCGCTGGTCGCGCCCGGCGGGCATCTGGCCTATGCCACCTGCTCGCTGCTGTCGGTGGAGAACGAGGCCCAGGTCGAGGCTTTCCTCGTGCGCCACCCCGGCTGGCAGCGCCGCGACCAGCGGGTGCTGACACCGCTGGACGGCGGCGACGGCTTCTTCCTTAGCCTGCTGGCGGCGCCCTGAGCGCGGATTTCTGCCCGGCGGTTAAGTCCTGATTAAACGTTCTGGTCCTGAATGGGGTGCGAGGCGACTCCAGCAGGATGGGTGACCGTGGCACAGGCCTTGGATCTGATCGGGACGGCGCGCAGCTTCTCCTCGCGGCTCTGGCTGCTGATCGCCGTGGCGCTCGCCAGCTTCGCGGTGGCCTCGCTGACCCGCGATACCGAGTTGCGGATGATCGCCGGGGTCGCCGGGCTGACCTTCGCCGGGATGGTCATTGTCTCGCGGCTGCTGCTGGTGCTCGGCTGGATCGGCGACCGGCGGCTGAATGGGCGATTGCGACGGCTGATCGGTCAGGACGCCTCGCCCTGTTTCAGCACCGATGCGCTCGGCCGCATCGGTTTCCAGAACGCCGCCGCGGCGGAGCGCTTCGGCGAGGGCGTCGGCTCCACCCTGCTCGCCGCGCTGAAGGACCATTTCGCCAGCCCGGCCTCGGTGCTCTACCGGCTGCAATGCCGCGCCGCCCAGGGCGGCAGCGCACGGGAGGATGTGGCGACCCGGCGCGGCCACACCCGGCTTTCGGTGCACCGGATCGGCAAGGCGCGCTTCCTATGGCGGCTGGAAGAGTTTCTCGACCGCCCCGGCCAGGGCCGCGGGGCCGAGACGCTGAGCCTGCCGATGCTGATCGCCAACAAGGCCGGCGTCGTGCTGTTCAGCAACGAGGCGATGCGCCGCCTGCTGGGGCGGCGGCCCGACCAGCTGGACAGCCTGTTCGTTTCCGGCCCGCCGCGTCCGGGAGAGGAGGTCGAGATCCGCGCGGCCGAGGGCCAGCTGCGCGCCCTGCCGGTGGAGATCGCCGGGCCGGGCGAGCGGCGCGAGGTCTACCTGCTGCCGGCGCCGTGCTGTCGGGCCGATGATGAGGTGATGGCCGATTTCGAACATCTGCCGGTGGCGCTGCTGAAATTCGAGGGCGACGGCGGCCTGCACGCCGCCAACCGGGCGGCGCGCGACCTGCTCTGGCTGGCGCCCGGGGCGGAGGCGGAATTCGCCGATCTCTTCGAGGGGCTCGGCCGCTCGGTCTCGGACTGGCTGGCGGATGTCGCGACTGAGCGCAGCCCCGGCGGGGCCGAGGTGCTGCGCCTGCGCCGCGCCGAGGAGGACGTGTTCCTGCAGATCACCCTGCGCCGCATCGTCGAGCGCGGCCGTCCCGCGGTGCTGGCGGTGCTGAACGACGCGACGGCGCTGAAGACATTGGAGGCGCAGTTCGTCCAGAGCCAGAAGATGCAGGCCATCGGCCAGCTTGCCGGCGGAATCGCGCATGACTTCAACAACCTGCTGACCGCGATCTCCGGCCATTGCGACCTCTTGCTGCTGCGCCACGAGCGCGAGGACCCGGAATATGCCGATCTGGTGCAGATCCACCAGAACGCCAATCGCGCCGCCAGCCTCGTCGGCCAGCTGCTGGCCTTCTCGCGCAAGCAGACGCTGCAGCCCGAGCGGGTCGACCTGCAGGAGGTGCTGTCCGATCTCACCCATCTGCTGAACCGGCTGGTCGGCGAGCGGGTGAGCCTGCGGCTGTCCCCGGCCGCCGACCTGGGGCCGATCCGCGCCGACAAGCGGCAGCTGGAGCAGGTGCTGATGAACCTGGTGGTGAACGCCCGGGACGCCATGCCGGAGGGCGGCGTGATCCGCATTTCTACCGAGGCGGTGACCCTGACCGAAGAGCTCAGGCGCGACCGGGCGGTGGTGCCGGCGGGCAATTACGCGCTGATCCATGTGCAGGACACCGGCACCGGCATCCCCGCCGACCGGCTGCAGAAGATCTTCGAGCCATTCTACACCACCAAGCGGCCGGGGGAGGGCACCGGGCTCGGGCTCTCGACCGCTTACGGTATCGTGAAACAGTCCGGCGGCTTCATCTTCGTCGATTCAGAACCGGGGGAGGGCTCGGTCTTCCATCTCTATTTCCCGATCCACGACCTGCCGCTGCCCGAGCCGGCGCGGCCCGCGCCCGCCCCCCGCGCGCCGATGCGCTGCGGCGAGGGGGTGGTGCTGCTGGTCGAGGACGAGGCGCCGGTGCGGGCCTTCGCTTCGCGCGCGCTCAGGATGCGCGGCTTCACCGTGCTCGAGGCCGAAAATGCCGAGGAGGCGCTGCACACGCTGGAGGACTCCGCGCTGGAGGTCGATGTCTTCGTCACCGATGTAGTGATGCCGGGGATGGACGGCCCCACCTGGGTGCGGAGGGCGCTGGAGGACCGGCCGGAGGTGAGGGTGGTCTTCGTTTCCGGCTATGCCGAGGAATGCCTGGCGGGCACCAAGGCGCGGATCCCGAACTCGGTCTTCCTGCCGAAACCCTTCTCGCTGACCGAGCTGACGGCGACGGTGCAGGGCCAGCTGCAGTGAAGCTCAGCCGAGGCTGTCGTAGAGCGCGTAATCCCGGGCCGCAACCTGGCGCAGCAGTGCGGCGGTCTCCGGCGAAAGGTCCATTTCCGCCTCCGGAGAGACGTTCAGCCGCGGCAGGGTGATGCGGCAATCCAGCCGGTCCTCGAGGAAGTCGACCAGCCGGTCGATCTCCTCGTAGCGGAACAGCCGGTCGACGCCCGGCCCGTTGCGCGGCTGCAGGAAGCGCGCCTGCGACCCGACCGCCGCATACTCCGGCTGCGGATCGCGGACATAGGCCCGCACGAAGTCGTCGAAGCTGAGACCCCGGGTGCTCTTCTCCGTCTCGGTCATCTCGTCACGCTGGCGGTAGCGATACCAGCTGCCCAGCCAGGAGCGCGGCTCTCGCATCAGCGCGACCACGGTGAAGTCATGGCCCGAGGCGGCGGCGAAATAGGGGCCGAGGAACCGCCGGTAGCGCTGGGCGGTGGTGTGCTTGAGCACCGGCGGGCGCTGGAAGGACAGGGTGGCCAGCGATTCGAGCGCCGCCGCGATGGCGGTCGAACCTGTCTTCGGCGTGGCGAGAAACGCCAGCCTTTGCTCCCAGAAAACCAGCATCACTCTTCCTTTTCACCACCGCAACCGCTTCCGGCCTCCGGCGTAAACTAGACCGTAACTCTTTTCTGAAAAAGCTGGATTCACCAGAAAACAGTTGTATTGTTCCCGTTTTGATCGCATAACGGCAGGAACACTTGGGGAACACCAGGAACGATTGCTGCGCACCCGCGGCTGTGGAATAAGGATCAGGACATGGCGACGGCGAACCTCCTCGATTTGAACGGAAAGCGCGAGATGGACAAGGCGAAGGCGCTGGAAAGCGCGCTGGCACAGATCGAACGGCAGTTCGGCAAGGGCTCGATCATGAAGCTCGGCGCGAACAACCCGGTGATGGATGTCGAGGCGACCTCGACCGGCTCGCTGGGGCTCGACATCGCGCTGGGCATCGGCGGCCTGCCCAAGGGCCGCATCATCGAGATCTACGGGCCGGAAAGCTCGGGCAAGACCACGCTCACCCTGCATGTGGTCGCCGAGGAGCAGAAGAAGGGCGGCGTCTGCGCCTTCGTCGACGCCGAACATGCGCTCGACCCGCAATATGCCAAGAAGCTGGGCGTGAACCTCGACGAACTGCTGATCAGCCAGCCCGACACCGGCGAGCAGGCGCTGGAGATCGTCGACACGCTGGTGCGCTCCGGCGCGGTAAGCCTGATCGTGGTCGATTCGGTGGCGGCGCTGACGCCGAAATCCGAGATCGAGGGCGAGATGGGCGACATGCAGATGGGCGCCCAGGCCCGGCTGATGAGCCAGGCGATGCGCAAACTGACCGCCTCGATCGGCCGTTCGAACTGCATGGTGATCTTCATCAACCAGATCCGCATGAAGATTGGGGTGATGTTCGGCAGCCCGGAGACCACCACCGGCGGCAACGCGTTGAAATTCTACGCCTCGGTCCGGCTCGACATCCGGCGCACCGGCTCGATCAAGGAGCGCGAGGATGTGGTGGGCAACTCGACCCGGGTGAAGGTGGTGAAGAACAAGGTGGCGCCGCCCTTCAAGCAGGTCGAATTCGACATCATGTATGGCGAGGGCATCTCCAAGGTCGGCGAGCTGGTCGATCTGGGGGTGAAGGCCGGCGTGGTGGAGAAATCCGGCTCCTGGTATTCCTATGGCGACGAGCGGATCGGCCAGGGACGCGAGAACGCCAAGACCTTCCTGAAGTCGAACCCTTCGGTCGCCGCCGACATCGAGGAGAAGATCCGCGCCTCGCACGGTCTGGACTTCAGCGCGCCCGAGGGCGGCAAGGACGATGAAATCGTCGACATGTAAGCAGCGAAGCTGCGAGCGAGGGGCCGGACGCAGAAGCGCCGGCCCCTTTTGCATGGCGCGGCGCGGTCGCGGTGGACAGCCCCCGCCGGCAGGGCTAAACGGAACGCCGAACACGCCATCCGCCTGACATGGGGGCCCTGCATGCCGTCGCTGAACGATATCCGCTCCACCTTTCTCAATTTCTTCGAACGCAACGGCCATCGCGTGGTCGACAGCTCGCCGCTGGTCCCGCGCAACGACCCGACGCTGATGTTCGCCAACTCGGGGATGGTGCAGTTCAAAAACTGCTTCACCGGGGTCGAGACCCGCGACTACAAGCGCGCCACCACCGCGCAGAAATGCGTGCGCGCGGGCGGCAAGCACAACGACCTCGACAACGTCGGCTATACCGCGCGGCACCACACCTTCTTCGAGATGCTGGGCAATTTCAGCTTCGGCGACTATTTCAAGAACGAGGCGATCCCCTTCGCCTGGGAGCTGCTGACCAAGGATTTCGACATCCCGAAGGACCGGCTGCTGGTCACCGTCTATCACACCGATGACGAGGCGGCGGCGATCTGGAAGAAGGTCGCCGGGCTGACCGATGACCGGATCATCCGCATCCCGACCAACGACAACTTCTGGATGATGGGCCCGACCGGCCCCTGCGGCCCCTGCACCGAGATCTTCTTCGACCATGGCGACAAGATCTGGGGCGGACCGCCCGGCTCGGCCGACGAGGATGGCGATCGCTTCATCGAGATCTGGAACCTCGTCTTCATGCAGAACGAGCAGCATCCCGACGGGTCGATGACGCCGCTGCCGTCGCAGTCGATCGACACCGGCATGGGGTTGGAGCGGATCGGCGCGCTGCTTCAGGGCAAGCACGACAACTACGACACCGATCTCATGCGCGCGCTGATCGAGGCGTCGGCCCATGCGACGAGCTCGGACCCGGACGGCCCCGGCAAGACGCATCACCGCGTCATCGCCGACCACCTGCGTTCGACCAGTTTCCTGATCGCCGACGGGGTGATGCCCTCCAACGAGGGGCGTGGCTATGTGCTGCGGCGGATCATGCGCCGCGCGATGCGCCACGCGCATCAGCTAGGCGCGCAGGACCCGGTGATGCACCGTCTGGTGCCGGCGCTGGTGCGGCAGATGGGCGGGGCCTATCCGGAGCTGCAGCGCGGGCAGGCGCTGATCGAGGAGACGCTACGGCTGGAAGAGACTCGCTTCCGCCAGACGCTGGACCGCGGTCTGAAGCTGCTGGAGGATGAGGTTTCGGGTCTTGGCGAGGGGCAGGCTCTGCCGGGGGCCGCGGCCTTCAAGCTTTACGACACCTACGGCTTCCCGCTCGACCTGACGCAGGACGCGGCGCGCGAGAAGGGGCTGGCGGTCGATACCGAGGGCTTCGACGCGGCGATGGCCGAGCAGAAGGCCAAGGCGCGCGCCAGCTGGGCCGGGTCGGGCGAGACCAAGGATGCGGCGATCTGGTTCGATCTGGCCGAGCAGCACGGCGCGACCGAATTCCTCGGCTATGACACCGAGACGGCCGAGGGTCAGGTTCTGGCGCTGGTCATGGGCGGCGCGGTCGATGTGGCAAAGGCCGGCGACACGGTGCAGATCGTGCTGAACCAGACGCCGTTCTATGCGGAATCGGGCGGACAGGTGGGCGACACCGGCCTGTTGAAGACCGACAGCGGCGTGGCGCGGATCACCGACACCAAGAAGGGTCAGGGGCTGTTCATCCATTTCGCCGAAGTGACCGAGGGCGAGATCCGGCAGGGGCAGGGCGCCTCGCTGGTGGTGGATCACGCGCGGCGCTCGGCGATCCGGGCGAACCACTCGGCGACGCACCTCCTGCACGAGGCGCTGCGGCGCGCGCTCGGCGACCATGTGGCTCAGCGCGGCTCGCTCAACGCGCCGGACCGGCTGCGCTTCGACTTCAGCCATTCCAAGGCGCTCTCGCCCGAGGAACTGGCGCAGGTCGAGGCCGAGGTGAACGGCTTCATCCGCTCGAACGGCGCCGTCGAGACCCGGATCATGACCCCCGACGACGCGCGGGCGCTGGGGGCGCAGGCGCTGTTCGGCGAGAAATACGGCGACGAGGTGCGCGTCGTGTCGATGGGCGTGCAGGAGGGCTCGGGCAAGGGCGCCGACGGGCGGACCTACAGCCTCGAGCTCTGCGGCGGCACCCATGTGGCGCGGCTGGGCGATATCGGGCTCTGCGTGATCCTCGGCGATTCCGCCTCCTCCGCCGGTGTGCGGCGGGTCGAGGCGCTGACCGGCGAGGGGGCGCTGGCCTATCTCAACGAGCAGATGAAGCGTCTGGCCGAGGTGGCCGGGGCGCTGAAGGCGGCGCCGGCGGAGGTCGTCGACCGGGTGAAGGCGCTGGTCGAGGAGCGGCGGCAGCTCTCCAACGAGGTGGCGCAGCTGCGGCGCGAGGCCGCGATGGGTGGCGGCGCCGCGGCGGAGGCCAAGGAGATCGGCGGGGTGAAGTTCCTCGCGCAGATCGTGCAGGGCGTTGCCGGCAAGGACATGCCGGGGCTGATCGACGAGATGAAGGCACGGGTCGGCTCGGGCGCGGTGCTGCTGATCTCCGACACCGGCGGCAAGGCGGCGCTGGCGGCGGGTGTCACGGCGGATCTGACCGACCGGATCTCGGCGGTGACGCTGGTGAAGGCGGCGGCCGAGGCGCTTGGCGGCAAGGGCGGCGGTGGCCGTCCGGACATGGCGCAGGCCGGGGCGGCGGATGCCTCGCAAGCGGAAGCGGCAGTGAAGGCGGCGGAAGCCGTGATCGGAGGCTGAGATGGCGACGGCATTGTGGATCGCGAATGTCGAGGTGACCGACGCGGAGGCCTATGCGCTCTACGCCAAAGGCGCGGGGCCGGCCATTGCCGCGCATGGCGGGGTTTTCCTCGCCCGCGGCGGGCGGCATGTGCAGCTCGAGGGGCGTGACCGCTCGCGCAATGTGGTGGCGCGCTTTCCGTCGCTGGAGGCGGCGGTGGCCTGCTACAACTCGGCCGAGTATCAGGCGGCGCTGGACAATGCCCGCGGCGCCTCGGTGCGCGATCTGGTGGTGGTCGAAGAGTCCGAGTGAGGCTCTGGCGGCTACCCGCCGGGGGCTTCACGCCCCATAGCCCGGCCAGGGGCCGGGCGTTCCGCGCGGGACATCCTCCACCGGAGGATATCCTTGCCGCACTCCACCCCCGTGGGATTTTTGGGCCGAGATGATGATTGGGGGCTCCGGTCTGTGACGTTTTGATGATGCCTGCGGTTCGGGGCTTTGCTATGCTTGGCCAAACAAGAACCGGGGCAGCGATGAACGGGCAGGCTTTTGTGACTTCGGGCCTTCGAGCGGGGGCTTTCTGAGATGTGCCGTTGGGCCGCCTACATCGGCGCGCCGATCTTCCTCGAGGAGATCGTCAGCCGCCCCGGACATTCCCTGATCCACCAGAGCCACTGCGCCACCGAATGCAAGACGGCGATCAATGCCGATGGCTTCGGCATCGCATGGTACGGCGAGCGGCCCGAGCCGGGGCTTTACCGCGACGTGCTGCCGGCTTGGTCGGACCCGAACCTGCGCAGCCTGACCGCGCAGGTGAAGTCGCGGCTGTTCCTCGCCCATGTCCGCGCCTCGACCGGCACGGCGACCAGCCGCAACAATTGCCATCCCTTCGCGGTTGGTCGCTGGAGCTTCATGCACAACGGGCAGGTCGGCGGCTATGACAGTTTCCGCCGCGATGCCGACATGCTGGTGCCGGACGGGCTCTACCCGCACCGGCGCGGCGCGACCGACAGTGAGGCCCTGTTTCTGGTCGCCCTGGCCGAGGGGCTTGCGGAGGACCCCAAGGGCGCGCTGGAGCGGGCGGTGCGGCGCTTCGAGACGATCAGCCGCGAGAAGGGCTGCGCCCCGCATCTGCGGCTGACGGCGGCGCTGTCGGATGGCGAGCGGCTCCATGCGGTGCGCTATGCCAGCGACGAGCATGCGCCGACACTCTATCACCGCTGGAGCGCGCGGCGGCAGGGCCGGGCGGTGGTGTCGGAGCCCCTGGAGAGCGACGAGGGGGACTGGCAGGCGGTGGCGCCGGGGTCGTTCTGCACCTTCGAGGGCGAGGCGGTGACGGTGGAGCCCTTCCTGCCCGAGGCGCGCCGCGCCGCGGCCTAGGCGGCGGGCGGCGCGAACCATGCCACAAAAGACAAAGGCCGCGCTCTGGGCGCGGCCTTCTGGTTTTCGGGCGTCGGCGGCTCAGCTGGCGCGCGACTGGCGCTTGCGCTCGTGGGGGTCGAGGTAGCGCTTGCGCATGCGGATGTTCTTCGGCGTCACTTCGACCAGCTCGTCATCGTCGATATAGGCGATGGCCTGCTCCAACGAGAGCCTAACCGGCGTCGTCAGGCGCACGGCCTCGTCGGTGCCGGAGGCGCGGACGTTGGTCAACTGCTTGCCCTTCAGCGGGTTCACTTCCAGGTCGTTGTCCCGGTTGTGCTCGCCGATGATCATGCCGGTGTAGACCGCTTCCTGAACGCCGATGAAGAAGTGGCCTCGGTCTTCCAGCTTCCACATCGCATAGGCGACCGAGGTTCCGCTTTCCATCGAGATCAGCACGCCGGCGCGGCGGCCCTCGATCGGGCCCTTGTGCGGGGCCCATTCGTGGAATACGCGGTTCAGGACGCCGGTGCCGCGGGTGTCGGTCAGGAACTGGCCGTGATAGCCGATCAGGCCGCGCGAGGGCACATGGGCGATGATCCGGGTCTTGCCGGCGCCCGCGGCCTTCATCTCGACCAGATCACCCTTGCGCGGGCCGGTCAGCTTCTCGATCACCGCGCCGGTGAATTCGTCATCCACGTCGATGGTGACTTCCTCGATCGGCTCGTGCCGGACGCCGTCGATCTCCTGGAACAGCACGCGCGGGCGCGAGATCGAGAGCTCGAAGCCCTCGCGGCGCATGTTCTCGATCAGCACGCCCATCTGAAGTTCGCCGCGGCCGGCGACCTCGAAGGAATCGCCGGTGGGCGAGTCGGTGACCTTGATCGCGACGTTGATCTCGGCCTCCTTCATCAGCCGCTCGCGGATGACGCGGGACTGCACCTTGGAGCCGTCCTTGCCGGCCAGCGGCGAGTCGTTGATGCCGAAGGTGACCGAGATGGTCGGCGGGTCGATCGGCTGCGCCGGGATCGCCACGTCGATCGAGAGGTCGCAGAGCGTGTCGGCCACGGTGGCCTTGGACATGCCGGCGAGGGTGACGATGTCGCCGGCCTCGGCCAGATCGATCGGGGTCTGCGACAGGCCGCGGAAGGCGAGGACCTTGGAGACGCGGAACTGCTCGATCTTCTCGCCGTCGCGGTGCAGCGCCTTGATCGTGTCGCCGGCCTTCAGCGTGCCGGCCTCGACGCGGCCGGTCAGGATGCGGCCGATGAAGGGGTCGGCGGAGAGCGTGGTCGCCAGCATCTGGAACGGCTCGTCGCGGCGCGACAGCTGCTTGGGCTGCGGCACATGGCGCAGCACCAGCTCGTAGAGGGCCGAGAGGTCCTTGCGCGGGCCGTCCAGCGCCTCGTCCGCCCAGCCGGAGCGGCCCGAAGCGTAGAGCACCGGGAAATCGAGCTGGTGGTCATCGGCGCCGAGGTTGGCGAAGAGGTCGAAGACCTCGTTCAGCGCGCGGTCGGGCTCGGCGTCCGGCTTGTCGACCTTGTTCAGCACCACGATCGGGCGCAGGCCGAGGGCCAGCGCCTTGGCGGTGACGAACTTGGTCTGCGGCATCGGGCCTTCGGCGGCGTCGACGAGGAGCACCACGCCATCGACCATCGACAGGATCCGCTCCACCTCGCCGCCGAAGTCGGCGTGGCCGGGGGTGTCGACGATGTTGATGCGCTTGCCCGCCCATTCGAGCGAGGTGCATTTGGCGAGGATGGTGATGCCGCGCTCGCGCTCGATGTCATTGCTGTCCATCGCCCGTTCGGCGACGGCCTGGTTGTCGCGAAAGGCGCCGGACTGTTTGAGCAGCTCGTCCACCAGGGTTGTCTTGCCATGGTCGACGTGCGCGATAATGGCGATGTTGCGAAGCTCCATCGGGGGACTCTCTTTGGTTTTGTCAGAAGTTGGGGCGGCGTTACAGGAGAAGCCCCGAAAACACCAGAGGTCTTCGCACCGGCAGCATCGCGGGCGGCAGATTTCCGGCTCAGGTGGCGATATAGCGGTCGCGGCGGTGGTTGATGGCGATGACGAGGTTCACCACCAGCGCCCCGAGGAAGGACAGCGCCACGGTGCGCCAGTCGAGCAGCGTCGCCGCGACGGCGAAGAGCGCGGCGTCGAACAGGAGCTGGGTATGGCCGGCGCGGAAGCCGGTCTTGTCCTGCAGGAGGAGGGCGAGGATGCCGACGCCGCCGAGGCTCGCGCCGTGGCGGAACAGCGCCAAGAGCGCCGAGCCGGAGACCGCGCCGAACAGGATGGCGCCGAAGATCGGGTTCAGGCTGGCGAAACTGACCCAGCCGGGCATCCAGAGGCTGAGGGCCGAGAGCAGGCCGACGGCGAGGAAGGTCTTCAGCGTGAACTGCCAGCCCATGCGGCGGTAGCCGATCCAGTAGAAGGGGATGTTGATCACGAAGAACACCGGGCCGAAGCCCCAGCCGGTGGCGTAGGAGATCAGCACGGCGAGCCCGGCGGTCTGGCCGGTGACGAGGCCGAGATGCGTAAGGAGCGTGATGCCGAAGGCCGCCATCCCCGCGCCATAGGCCAGCGCCTGCGCGTCTTCGGTGAGGCTGTGGCGGGCGGGATCGGTCATCGGGGAACTCGGAACGGGGACAAAGTTTCTGCGAAACTTTGGCGCGGTTTGGAGAGGTCGCGCCTGTCGGGGAGCGCCGGGCGCTTCACGCCCCCCAGCCCGGCCACGGGCCGGGCGTTCTTCGCTGAAATCCTCCACTGGAGGATTTCACCTCGCTCATCACCCCGTGGGATATTTAGGCAAGGTGAAATGGGAGGGGGCGGCCCGCATCGGGGCCGCCCTGTGTCTTCTCAGCCGACGAGGGCCTTGTTCAGGTATTCGTCGACCTTCTCGAGATAGCCGATGGTGGTCAGCCATTTCTGGTCCGGGCCGACCAGCAGCGCCAGGTCCTTGGTCATGTGGCCGTCCTCGACCGCCTGCACAGTCACCTTCTCAAGCGTCTCGGCGAAGCGCAGGAGCTGCGCGTTGTCGTCGAGCTTGGCGCGGTGCTTCAGGCCGCCGGTCCAGGCGAAGATCGAGGCGATGGAGTTGGTCGAGGTCTGCTTGCCCTGCTGGTGCTGGCGGAAGTGCCGCGTCACCGTGCCATGGGCGGCCTCGGCCTCCACCGTCTTGCCATCCGGCGTCATCAGCACCGAGGTCATCAGACCGAGCGAGCCGAAGCCCTGGGCCACGGTGTCGGACTGCACGTCGCCGTCGTAGTTCTTGCATGCCCAAACATAGCCGCCCGACCATTTCATCGCCGAGGCCACCATGTCGTCGATCAGCCGGTGCTCGTAGGTGATGCCGGCCTTCTTGAACTTGTCGGCGAACTCCTCGTCATAGACCTTCTGGAACAGGTCCTTGAAGCGGCCGTCATAGGCCTTGAGGATGGTGTTCTTGGTCGAGAGATAGACCGGCCAGCCCTTGACCAGGCCGTAGTTCATCGAGGCGCGGGCGAAATCGATGATGCTGTCGTCGAGGTTGTACATCGCCATGGTCACGCCGGCCGAGGGCGCGTCGAACACGTCTCGCTCGATGACGGTCCCGTCCTCGCCGACGAACTTGATCGTCAGCTTGCCCTTGCCCGGGAAGCGGAAGTCGGTCGCGCGGTACTGGTCGCCGAAGGCGTGGCGGCCGACGACGATCGGCTGGGTCCAGCCCGGCACCAGACGCGGCACGTTCTTGCAGATGATCGGCTCGCGGAAGATCACGCCGCCGAGGATGTTGCGGATCGTGCCGTTCGGCGATTTCCACATCTGCTTCAGGCCGAATTCCTCGACCCGCTGCTCGTCCGGGGTGATGGTGGCGCATTTCACGCCGACGCCGTGCTTCTGGATCGCATGCGCCGCGTCGATGGTGATCTGGTCGTTGGTGCGGTCACGCTCCTCGATGCCGAGGTCGTAATAGGCCAGATCGATGTCGAGATAGGGCAGGATAAGCTTCTGCTTGATGAAGTCCCAGATGATCCGGGTCATCTCGTCGCCGTCGAGCTCGACGACGGGGTTGGCTACCTTGATCTTCGACATGAGGCCTCCTGAGGCTGGTTGCGGTGGCCCGGACATAGCCGATCCCACCGGAATTGGAAAGAGTTGTATGCGGCGGTATACCGTTCAGGCGGGGTCTTCGGCGGTTTCGCCGAGCCAGAGATCGAAGCGGAAGGCGGCGCCGGTCTCGCGCATCCGGGCGAGCTTGTCCTGCAGCAGCGCCCGCATCCGCGCGGGTTCCAGCGGCACATCCCACTCGTCCTCGCCGTCGAGCCCCATGATCGAGAGGTCGATCCGGCCCACCTCGCGCTCGCCGCGGCATTCGGTCACTTCCAGCGTGTGCACCCATTCGTCGAGCGCTTCGAGCCGGCCGGCGAGATGGGCGAGAGCGTCGAGCGAGCCGACGGAGAGCGCGCCGTCTTCCAGCAGCTGCTTCAGGGCCTCGTCGTCAAGGGCGGGGTCGTACTGCGGGGTCATGCGGATACCTTGAAGAAACGGGCGCTGCGCGCCTTCACATAGTCCCAGAGCCGCGGGGCGCCGCGGGCGATCTTGGCGCCGACGCGGGCCTCGAGCTGCTCGGCGGTGACGGCATATTCAGTCCAGGTGCCGCCGCCGCTTTCGATGTTGTGCATCACCGGCTGCACCCGATCGAGCGATTTGGCGAAGATGGCGTCGGGGGTTTCGGCGGCCTCGAACTCGGCCCAGAGGGCGCGCAGTTCGGCGCCGAGGTCGGGCGGCAGCAGGCCGAAGATCCGGTCGGCGGCGCGGGCCTCGGCGACCAGCGTGGCCTCCGAGCCATGCGCCGCGCCATTCGCCGAATGGATCGGCACGTCGCCCACGTCGATCTCGACCAGATCGTGCAGGATCAGCATCCTGACCACCCGGTCGATGTTGACGCCGGGGCCGGCCTGATCGGCCAGCACTAGCGCGTAGAGCGCCAGATGCCAGGAATGCTCACCCGAATTCTCGCGCCGCGAGCCGTCGCAGAGCGTGGTGGCGCGCAGCACCGATTTCAGCCTGTCGGCCTCGTTCAGGAAGGCGAACTGGGCCTCCAGCCGGTCGGTCAACGCGAGGCCTCGGTGAGCCGCCGCTTCACATAGCTCGACACGGTCGAGATCATCGGCGTCATATGGGCTTCCTCGTCCTTGAAGAAGTGGTCGGCTCCCTCGATCTGCTCGTGGGTGATCTTGATGCCCTTCTGCTCGTGCAGCTTGTTCACCAGCGTCACCGTATCCTTCGGCTGGGCCACCCGGTCGGCGGTGCCGTTGATGATCAGGCCGGAGGAGGGGCAGGGCGCGAGGAAGGAGAAATCATACATGTTGGCCGGCGGCGAGACCGAGATGAAGCCGGTGATCTCGGGGCGGCGCATCAGGAGCTGCATGCCGATCCAGGCCCCGAAGGAGAAGCCCGCGACCCAGCAGTGCTTGGCGTTCTGGTTCATCGACTGCAGGTAGTCGAGCGCAGAGGCCGCGTCGGACAATTCGCCGATGCCCTGGTCGTATTCGCCCTGCGACCGTCCGACGCCACGGAAGTTGAAGCGAAGCACTGTGAAGCCGAGGCGATAGAAGGCATAATGCAGGTTGTAGACAACCTTGTTGTTCATCGAGCCGCCGAACTGCGGATGGGGGTGCAGCACGATGGCGATGGGGGCGTCTCGTTCCTTTTGCGGATGATAGCGACCTTCGAGCCGACCTTCGGGGCCGGCAAAAATGACTTCGGGCATCGCTCGCCTCTTTCTTGTCCGACGATTGTTGACGAAATCGGTCGGAGAACTTAGAACGGTTCCAAAGGGCAGGGCGCCCCGGAAGTGTAGAGGAGTTAAGCGGCCTGCCGCTTGGCGTCAATGGATTTGGGCGGAGACTGCGATGAAACTGTCGACCAAGGGACGGTATGCGATGGTGGCTCTGGCCGATCTGGCCTTGGCCCAGAAGAAGACCCCGGACGAGGGGCTGGTGTCGCTGGCCGAAGTGTCGCGGCGGCAGGACATCTCGCTGCCCTATCTGGAGCAGCTCTTCGTCAAGCTGCGCCGCGCCGGGTTGGTCGAGGCGGTGCGGGGTCCGGGCGGCGGCTACCGGCTGGCGCGCTCGGCGGATTCGATCCGGGTCAGCGAGATCATGGAGGCGGTCGAGGAGACGGTGAACGCGATGCATACCGGGGCGGGGGCCAATGGCGGCGTCTCGGGCAGCCGGGCGCAGTCGCTGACCAATCGGCTCTGGGAGGGGCTTTCGGCGCATGTCTATGTTTTCCTGCACCAGACCCGGCTGTCGGACGTGATCAAGAACGAGATGCGCCCCTGTCCGGCGGTGCCGGCGCTGTTCCGCGTGGTGGACGAGGAGTGAGGCGGCGGGGACCGGAGGCGCGGGGATGGTGACGCGCGGCTATCTCGACTGGAACGCGACGACGCCGCTGCGCCCCGAGGCGCGGGCGGCGATGATCGAGGCGATGGACCTCGTGGGCAACCCCTCCTCGGTCCATGCCGAGGGGCGGGCGGCCAAGGCGCTGGTGGAGCGGGCGCGCGGGCAGATCGCCGCGGCGCTGGGGGCCGAGGGGGCGGATATCGTCTTCACCTCCGGCGCGACCGAAGCGGCGGCGCTGGCCTGCGCCGGGCGGGGCCTCGTCTGTGCCGATCTGGAGCACGAGGCGGTAGCCGCTTGGTGCGAACCTTCGCTCGCCGTCGATGCGTCGGGGCGGGTGGCGGTGACCGATCCGGCGCGGAGCGCGCTGCAGCTGGCAAATTCCGAGACGGGGGTGATGCAGGCGCTGCCGGAGGGGCTGGCGGTCAGCGACCTGACGCAGGCCTTCGGCAAGGTGGCCTTCGCCTTCAACTGGCTCGGCTGCGACATGGCGCTGATCTCGGCGCACAAGCTGGGCGGTCCGAAGGGGATCGGCGCACTGATCCTGCGGCGGGGGCTGGACGTTCCGGCGCAGCTGAAAGGCGGCGGGCAGGAGATGGGACGTCGCGCCGGCACCGAGAACCTGATCGGCATCGCCGGTTTCGGCGCGGCGGCCGAGGCGGCGGCGCGCGATCTTTCCGCCGGCGTCTGGGAACAAGTTGCGCAACTTAGAGATATTCTAGATTCGGCATTGTGTGGTGACGAGAAAGGAACTATTTCTGTCGGGAAAGACGCGATGCGGCTTCCCAACACGCTGTGCCTTGTCACGCCGGGCTGGAAGGGCGAAACGCAGGTGATGCAGATGGACCTTGCCGGTTTCGCGGTTTCCGCGGGCTCGGCCTGCTCGTCGGGGAAGGTGCGCGCCAGCCGCGTACTCAAGGCGATGGGTTTCGACGAGGTCGCCGCCGCGTCGGCGATCCGGGTCTCGCTGGGGCCCATGACGACAGAGGCCGAGGTGATGCGCTTCGCCGACGCCTGGCGCGCCGCGCGGGCGAGGCACCGGGCGCGGGCCGCGTAAGGAACAGGGGATAGCCCCGCACAGGAACGGAGATTGACACCGATGACAGCACTTGAAGAGATCGACGTTCCCGAGGTCCGCGAAGGCGTCGACCGGGAGACGATCGAGACCGTCCATGCGATGTCCGGCAAGTACAAGTATGGCTGGGACACCGAGATCGAGATGGACTTCGCCCCCAAGGGGCTGAACGAGGACATCGTGCGGCTGATCTCGGCCAAGAACGGCGAGCCGGAGTGGATGCTGGAGTGGCGGCTGACCGCCTATCGCCGCTGGCTGCAGATGCAGGAGCCCCGCTGGGCCATGCTGAACTACCCGGACATCGACTACCAGGACATCTACTACTACGCGAGCCCCAAGAGCATGGAGGGCAAGCCGAAGTCGCTGGACGAGGTCGACCCCAAGCTGCTGGCGACCTATGCCAAGCTCGGCATCCCGCTGAAGGAGCAGATGCT
>NZ_PZKG01000028.1 GCF_003034985.1 Cereibacter changlensis JA139 | reverse complement strand
GGTCTGCGGCATCGGGCCGTCGGCCGCGTTCACCACCAGGATCGCGCCGTCCATCTGCGCGGCGCCGGTGATCATGTTCTTCACATAGTCGGCGTGGCCGGGGCAGTCGACGTGGGCGTAGTGACGGGTTTCCGACTCGTATTCCACGTGGGCGGTCGAGATCGTGATCCCGCGGGCCTTCTCTTCCGGCGCGCCGTCGATCTGGTCATAGGCGCGGAATTCGCCGAAATACTTGGTGATCGCCGCCGTCAGCGTCGTCTTGCCGTGGTCAACGTGGCCGATCGTGCCGATGTTGACGTGCGGTTTGTTACGTTCGAACTTTGCCTTTGCCATTGGGTGGCGCCTCGCGGAATTGGGGGGCCGGAATGCCCTGTTCTACACCGCGAGGGCACTTATCCATTGGCAAGGGGAAAATCAAGCCTCCCGTGGCTCAGTTGCCCCGTTCCACCGGCTTGGGCGGCAGCGGCGGCAGGCCGAACCACTCGGGATTTTCCAGCAGCCAGCGCTCCACCTGCTTGGCCGCATTGTAGGACAGCGCGTCCATCTGCTGCTTCTTCGACCGGGTGAGGCCGGTGCCGATCACCGACTCGCCCGACAGGCTCTCGAAGATCGTCATCTGCTTGCCCTCGGCATTCAGCTTCTTCTGCGCCGCGTCGTCCCAGATGTTCGCCGTCACCACCAGCACCGATTTCGGCGCGGCCACCACCGGGATGCCGGGCGGGGCCAGCGCATAGCCGTCGACGCTGATGCCGATGTTGTAGAGCTTGCTGCCCTGGTAGCGGCCGAAGCGGCTCCGCACCGCGTGCTTCATCGCCGCTTCCCATTCCTCCACCGTCGCGGTGCGCGAGATCGGCACCTTCTCGACATTGTCGGCCACGACGATGTTCAGGCCCAGCGCGAAGTCGCCCAAGGGGACCGGCGGCTCTTCCAGATCGCTGCGTTCGCAGCCCGCGACGAGGGCCAGACCAAGGCAGAAGGCCGTCACGCGGAAAAACGACATGGGAAAATCCTGTGCTGTGCTTCTGCCCGCATAGCGTGGCGGCGGCCCCTGCGCAACCGTGACGCCAAAAGCGAAGGCCCGGACCATCGCCGGTCCGGGCCCCTCTCAGGCGAAGTGATTGTCGCGCGGGAAGCCGCGCGGGGCCATGCGGCCCGCGGTGGCGCGGGCCGCCTTCCACTCGCTCATGTCGGGTTCCGACCGGGTGCGGCCGCCGGTCTCCTTCCAGCTGATGCCGGTGGCCCAGTTGAAGGTGATGGCGTCGACCAGACCGCCGTCCTTGTATTTCTGCAGCCGGACGCCCTTGCCCTTGGCCATCTCGGGCAGCTCGCCCAGTTCGAAGACCAGCAGCTTGCGGTTCTCGCCGATGACCGCGACATGGTCGCCCTTCACCGGACGGCAGAGCGCCAGCGTCACGCCCTCCTTCACCGTCAGCACCGCCTTGCCGGCGCGGGTCTGGGCCAGCACCTCTTCCGAGGGCACGATGAACCCGTCGCCCGCGGTGGAGCAGACCAGAAGCTTCTCCGCCGGGCGCCAGATCGCCAGATCGACGATGGCGGCTTCGTTCGGCAGGTCGACCATCAGCCGCACCGGTTCGCCCATGCCGCGCCCGCCGGGCAGGTTGGCGCCAAGCAGCGTGTAGAACCGCCCGTTGGAGCCGATCAGCAGGATCTTGTCGGTGGTCTCGGCATGGAACAGGAAGCGACCCTCGTCGCCATCCTTGAACTTCACCTCGGTATCGAGCGGCTGGTGCCCCTTCATGGCGCGGATCCAGCCCATCTTGGAGCAGATCACCGTGATCGGCTCACGCTCGATCATCGCCTCGTAGGAGACTTCCTCCACCTCGCCCGCCTCGGCGAATTCGGTGCGGCGGTTGCCGAGCTTGGTGCCCTTGCCGAAGGTCTTCTGGATGATCCGCAGGTCGGCGCCGATGCGCTTCCACTGCACCGGCTCGTTGGCCAGCAGGTCCTCCAGCCCGGCGCGCTCGTTCATCAGCGCGTCGCGTTCGGCGATCAGCTCCAGCTCTTCCAGCCGGCGCAGGCTGCGCAGCCGCAGGTTCAGGATCGCCTCGGCCTGCACCTCGGTCAGCTCGCCCTCGCCCGGCTCGGGCGAGACGTAATCCTTCTCCGACATCGCCCGCGGGAACTCCCGTCCCCAGCGCTCGGCCATCAGCGCGCCGCGCGGGTCCGGGTCGTAGCGGATGATGTCGATCACCCGGTCGAGGTTGAGGAAGGCGATGATGAAGCCTTCCAGCACCTCCAGCCGGTGGTCGATCTTCTCCATCCGGTGCTCGCTGCGGCGCAGCAGCACGTCGCGCTTGTGGTCGAGGAAGGCGCGCAGCACCTCCTTCAGCGAGCAGACCTTGGGGGTGCGCCCGTCGATCAGCACGTTCATGTTCAGGCTGAAGCGGATCTCGAGATCGGTGCTGCGGAACAGCATGCCCATCAGCATCTCCGGGTCCACCGTCCGGGCCCGCGGCTCCAGCACGATGCGCACGTCATCGGCGGATTCGTCGCGCACATCGGCCAGGAGCGGCACCTTCTTGGTCTGGATCACCTCGGCCAGCTTCTCGATCAGCCGCGACTTCGGCACCTGATAGGGGATCTCGGTGATGACGATCTGCCATGTCCCGCGGCCCAGATCCTCGACGCTCCACCTCGCACGCAGCCGGAAGCTGCCCCGCCCGGTGCGGTAGCTGTCGATGATCGACTGGCGCGGCTCGACGATGACGCCGCCCGTGGGGAAATCCGGGCCGGGCACCAGCGCCACCAGCGCCTCCTCCTCGATCGCAGGCGTCTTGATGATGGCGAGACAGGCGTCGATCAGCTCGTGCAGGTTGTGCGGCGGGATGTTGGTCGCCATGCCGACCGCGATGCCGGACGACCCGTTCGCCAGCAGGTTCGGAAAGGCGGCCGGCATCACCACCGGCTCTTCCAGCGTGCCGTCGTAGTTCGGGCGGAAGTCGACGGCGTTCTCGGCCAGACCTTCCATCAGCGTCTCGGCGATGGCGGTCAGCCGGGCCTCGGTATAGCGCGAGGCCGCCGGGTTGTCGCCGTCGATGTTGCCGAAGTTGCCCTGCCCGTCGACCAGCGGGTAGCGCACGTTGAAATCCTGCGCCAGACGCGCCATCGCGTCATAGATCGCCGCGTCGCCGTGCGGGTGGTAGTTGCCCATCACGTCGCCGGAGATCTTGGCCGACTTGCGGAAGCCCCCCGTGGGCGACAGCCGCAGCTCGCGCATCGCGAACAGGATGCGGCGATGCACCGGCTTCAGACCGTCGCGCGCATCCGGCAGCGCCCGGTTCATGATGGTGGACAGCGCATAGGTCAGGTAGCGCTCGCCGATGGCGCGGCGCAGCGGCTCCGACGTGGTGAGAGGCGGGGAGGTCGGGTCTTCGGGAGGCTGGGTCATGCGCATTCTCTAGTCGCAGGCAGGCCGGGGGTCCAGCCTCATGCGTCGGCAAGATTCCGCGGAACCATCGGCGGCTTTCCGCATTCTCCCAGTACAACCCAGCGTCACCAGAACATTTTCCGACGAGCGAGGATTTCCATGCTCCGCCTGACCTTTCTGCTTTGTGCAGCCCTTTTCCTGACCCTGCTCATCGGCGGCCGCGATTACGGCCAGATGCGCCCCGGCCTCGCCGCCGCCGTCGTCACCCCCGAGGCCGAAGCGCAGCCTCTGATCCAGCAGGTCGAGGTCGCCTCGCTCGATACCGAGGCGCCGGCCCTCTCCGCCTCGGCGCAGGCCGCCGTCCAGCTGCCGGTCCCGCCCAAGCCGTCGATCGTCGTCCTGCCCGCCCCCGAGCGAGTCGAGCCGGTCGCGCTTGCCGCGCCGGTCGAGGAAACCATGCCCCTGCTCTACGTCACCGCCGAGCTGGTGAACGTGCGCAGCGGCCCCTCCACCCGCTTTCCGGTGATCGGCCGGCTGGCCGAGGGCGAGGCCGCGCTGCTGGTCGGCGCCGACGAGGCCGGCTGGGCCCCGATCCGCATCGAGGGCGACGGCGTCGAGGGCTTCGTCTCGTCGAAATACCTGTCGAGCGTCGCCCCCTTCTGACCCCGATCCCTTTGCCTCCTGCGGGCAAACCTCCTAACAGGGGGCGGGCAACGCAGGAGACCCCCGTGAAATCCGTCCTGATCACCGGCTGTTCCTCCGGCATCGGCCTCGACGCCGCCCGCGCCCTGCAAAGGCGCGGCTGGCGCGTCTTCGCCACCTGTCGGCAGGAAGCGGATTGCGAGCGGCTGAGGGCCGAGGGGCTGGAAAGCTTCCGCCTCGACCTCGCCGACGAGGCCAGCATCGGCGAGGCCGTCACCGAGACCCTGCGCCGCACTGGCGGCACGCTCGACGCGCTTTACAACAATGGCGCCTTCGCCTGCCCCGGCGCGGTCGAGGACCTGCCGCGCTGCGCGCTGCGCGAGATCTTCGAGGTCAACCTCTTCGGCACGCATGACCTCACCCGCCGGGTGATTCCGGTGATGCGGGCGCAGGGCCACGGGCGCATCGTCACCTGTTCGTCGGTGCTGGGCCTCGTCGGTTACCAGTGGCGTGGCGCCTATGTGGCGACGAAATTCGCGCTCGAGGGCCTGACCGACGTGCTGCGGCTGGAGATGGCCGACACGCCGATCAAGGTGATCCTGCTCGAGCCCGGGCCGGTCACCTCGCGCATCCGCAAGAACTCCATCGCCGCCTTCGAGCGCTGGATCGACTGGAAGGCCTCGGCCCGCGCCGCGCAATACCAGACGAGCCTGCTGAAACGGCTCTACGAGGAGCGCGGCCCCGATAGGTTCGAGCTGCCGCCCTCCGCCGTCAGCGCAAAGCTCATCGAGGCGCTGGAGCATCCGCGCCCGGCCCCGCGCTACTTCATCACCACGCCCACCCATCTGATGAACATCGCCCGCCGGCTGCTGCCGACCCGGGCGCTGGACTGGGTGATCTCCAGGGGCTGAAGCGAAATAGCTTTCGCTTTTGCCGCCCCTGCCGCTACATCTCGCCGACACACCGGAGGACGCCCCATGCTCGACGATCCGCTTTTCATCATCGCCGCCGTCGCGGTGCTGGCCGTGCTCTTCATCCTGCTGGTCGGCATCGGCGGCTTCGCCAAGGGCGGCGATTTCAACCGCAAACATGCCAACCGCATCATGCGCTACCGCATCTACGCGCAGGCCTTCGCCGTCGCGCTGATCCTGCTGTTCGTCGCGGTGCGGCAATACGGAGTTTTCTAATGGTCGTCCTGTCCAAGATCTACACCAAGACCGGCGATGCCGGCGAGACCGCGCTCGGCAACGGCGCCCGCGTCGCCAAACATTCAAGCCGGGTGAACGCCTATGGCACGGTGGACGAGACCAACGCGACCGTCGGCCTCGCCCGCCAGCATGCGACCGGCGAGATGGACCTGGCCCTCGCCCGGATCTCCAACGACCTCTTCGACCTCGGCGCCGACCTCTGCCGCCCCGATATGGAGCGCGACAGCGAGGCGGCCTACGTCCCGCTGCGCATCCTCGCGGTGCAGGTGGAGCGGCTGGAGCGCGAGATCGACGCGATGAACGCCAAACTGACGCCGCTGCGCAGCTTCATCCTGCCCGGCGGCTCGGCGCTGGCGGCGCATCTGCACCTCTGCCGCACCATCTGCCGCCGGGCCGAACGGCTGACGGTGGAGCTCGGCACCATGGAATCGATCAATGCCGAGGCGGTGCGCTACCTCAACCGGCTGTCGGACTGGTTCTTCGTCGCCGGCCGCATCGCCAACAACGACGGCGCCGACGACGTGCTCTGGGTGCCGGGGCTGACGCGCGAGGCCTGAAGACGCGACGTAGCGGCATCAGGGCCTGTCGGTTTTGATCTGTTTTCCGTGCTGCGTTGCGGCTAACAACGGGCGGGAGAGCTTGAATGATGCCCTCAGGGGCACGGATAAGGGAGATTGCGCGGATGAAGGTTCTTGTGCCTGTCAAACGAGTGATCGACTACAACGTCAAGGTGCGCGTTAAGGCGGACGGGACGGGTGTCGATCTGGCCAACGTGAAGATGTCGATGAACCCCTTCGACGAGATCGCGGTCGAAGCGGCGATCCGTCTGCGCGAGGCGGGCGCCGCGACCGAGGTCGTCGTCGTCTCCATCGGCGTGAAGCAGGCGCAGGAAACCCTGCGCACCGCGCTGGCGATGGGCGCCGACCGCGCCATCCTGATCCAGGCCGCCGATGACGTGCATCAGGACATCGAGCCGCTGGCCGTGGCCAAGCTGCTGAAGGCGGTGGTCGAGGCCGAAGCCCCGGGTCTGGTGATCTGCGGCAAGCAGGCGATCGACAACGACATGAACGCGACCGGGCAGATGCTGGCCGCGCTCCTCGGCTGGAGCCAGGGCACCTTCGCCTCGGAGCTGGCGATCGAGGGCGACACCGCGCTGGTGACGCGCGAGGTCGATGGCGGGATGCAGACCATCAAGGTCAAGATGCCGACCATCGTCACCGTGGACCTGCGGATGAACGAGCCGCGCTATGCCTCGCTCCCGAACATCATGAAGGCCAAGAAGAAGCCGCTGGAGGAGAAGACCGCCGCCGATTACGGCGTCGATGTCGCGCCGCGGCTGACGGTGGTGAAGACCACCGAACCGGCGGGCCGCAAGGCCGGCGTCAAGGTCGGCTCGGTGGACGAGCTGATCGCCAAACTCAAAGACGAAGCGGGGGTGCTCTGATGGCTGTTCTGCTGATTGCCGAAGTGACCGGCGGGGCGCTGGGGCTCGATTCCACCGCCAAGGCGCTGAGCGCGGCGAAGGTTCTGGGCGACGTGACCGTGCTGGTGGCGGGCTCGGGCGTGTCGGGCGCCGCTGCCGAGGCGGCGGGGCTGGCGGGCGTGGGCAAGGTTCTGGCCGCCGATGACGCCGCCTATGGCAACGGGCTGGCCGAGCCGTTGGCCGATCTGATCGTCAGCCTCGCGCCGGGCTACAGCCACATCTTCGCGCCCGCCACCTCGGCGGCGAAGAACGTGCTGCCGCGGGTCGCGGCGCTCCTGGACGTGATGGTTCTGTCGGACGTGACCGCGGTGATCGATGCCGACACCTTCGAGCGGCCGATCTATGCCGGCAACGCGGTGCAGACCGTGAAGTCGGGCGACGCGACCAAGGTGGCGACGATCCGCACCGCGACCTTCGAGGCGGCGGCGGCGGGCGGTTCGGCCCCGGTCGAGACCATCGCCGCGGCCGGCGACAAGGGGCTGTCGTCCTGGGTCGAGGACAAGGTGGCGACCTCGGACCGGCCGGAGCTGACCTCGGCCAAGATCGTCGTCTCGGGCGGGCGCGGGATCGGGTCGGAGGAGAACTTCGCCATGATCGAGCAGCTGGCCGACAAGCTGGGCGCCGCCGTGGGCGCGAGCCGCGCGGCGGTCGACTCGGGCTACGCGCCGAACGACTGGCAGGTCGGGCAGACCGGCAAGGTGGTGGCGCCGACGCTTTATATCGCGGTGGGGATTTCCGGGGCGATCCAGCATCTCGCCGGGATGAAGGATTCGAAGGTGATCGTCGCGATCAACAAGGACGAGGAGGCGCCGATCTTCCAGGTGGCCGATTACGGGCTTGTCGGCGACCTGTTCACGCTGGTGCCGGAGCTAACCGGGAAGCTGTGATTTTCACGCGTGAAAATCCAGCCAACCGATTGATATGACTACGCCTTCCGAAAGTTCTTAACCTTTTGGCAAGCCTTTGGACCACCGGAACGGGCGCCCCCTGCGGCGCCCGTTCTGCATTCACAGCATCGCCTGCAGCGCCGGCATCAGCCGCGCCGCGATCTCGGCATGGACGGCGGGGCCGGGTAGTTCGGTGGCGGCAAGCTCGTCCAGCGGGGCGTAGACCATGCCGGCGCGGCCCGCGGCGCGGGCTTCGGGGCTGCTGACGCATTCGACATAGGCCGTGGCGAAAGGCTGCACCTCGGCCAGCATGTCGGCATCGACCAGCACTGGGGAGCGGGTCAGCAGCACCGGGCTGCCGGCGGGCGGCGGCGGCTGGTCGGCGATCCAGACCAGCAGGCTGCGCCCGCCGATCCGGGCCAACAGCAGCCGCATCCGGGTGATCCATGTGGCGCGCAGCGCCCGGGCCAGCACCTCGAACTTTTCCGGCGAGACCGTTTGCAGGGTCTGCAGCATGTGCCGGGTGAAGTGGAAATCGGCGAAATCCACCTCGCGGAACAGGGTGCAAAGCTCCGGCGCGGCGCGCAGGAAGCGGTCGTTGCGGCGGGGATGCACGGCGTAGAACGGATTCGTCAGGTTCGCCGCCCCCAGCACCTGCACCAGCACCACATGCGCCTGCCCCGCCAGATCGAGCAGCGCCTGGTCCTGCAGGTAGACATCGACCCCGGCGCTGACGCAGCCGAGGTTCACCATGCGCAGGCCGATCCCGGCCTCGACCAGCGCCGGATAGGGCCGGGGCAGGAACTTGCCGTAGGTCTCTGTCCCGCCGAGCACGGCGCAGAACCGCCCGTCGAGGTCGCGGCGCGGGCCGCGGAACAGCAGCTTGGACTTGCCATACCGGCACGGAAAATAATCCAGGGCGCCGGCGCCCGGATATTCGAAAGCCATGAGAGCCACCAACCCAGTTCACCCGCCCGACAGAGTGCCGCCAAGCCCTTGCCATTCGGCTAAGCTGACAAATGGCGGCAAGTTTTAGCCATTCCCGCGGCTTGCACCTTCGGCGCGGCGGGGCCATTGTTCGCCACGACAGAACAGGAGGCAGCGCATGGACATCCAGAAGGTCGGCATCGTCGGGGCAGGTCAGATGGGCAGCGGCATCGCCCATGTCTTCGCGCTGGCGGGCTATGACGTGCTGCTGAACGACATCAGCGCCGAGGGGCTGCAGAAGGCCGTCGCGCTGATCGACCGCAACATCGAGCGGCAGGTGTCGCGCGGCAAGGTGACGGCGGAGGACAAGGCGGCGGCCATGGCGCGGATCGCCACCACGCTGAAGCTGGCCGATCTGGGGCAGACCGATCTGGTGATCGAGGCCGCGACCGAACGCGAGACGGTGAAACAGGCGATCTTCGAGGATCTGGTGCCGCATCTGCAGCCGCATACCATCCTGACCTCGAACACCTCGTCGATCTCGATCACCCGGCTGGCCTCGCGCACCGACCGACCCGAGAAGTTCATGGGGTTCCACTTCATGAATCCGGTGCCGGTGATGCAGCTGGTGGAGCTGATCCGCGGCATCGCCACCGATGGGCCGACCTATGACGCGCTCTTGGCGGTGGTCGGCAAGCTGGGCAAGACGGCGGCCAGCGCCGAGGATTTCCCGGCCTTCATCGTCAACCGCATCCTGATGCCGATGATCAACGAGGCGGTCTACACGCTGTATGAAGGCGTGGGGTCGGTGAAGTCGATCGACGAGTCGCTGAAGCTGGGGGCCAACCACCCGATGGGGCCTTTGGAGCTCGCGGATTTCATCGGGCTGGACACCTGTCTGGCGATCATGAACGTGCTGCACGAGGGGCTGGCCGATACCAAGTACCGGCCCTGCCCGCTGCTGACGAAATATGTCGAGGCCGGTTGGCTGGGCCGCAAGACCCAGCGCGGCTTCTACGACTATCGCGGCGAAGTGCCGGTGCCGACGCGCTGACCGGCGCGTCCGGTCAGAAATCCTCGCCGAATTTCTCGGAGACCAGCAGTTCCAGCGCCGCCGCCAGCTTGTCGGCGTCGCTGCCGCTGGTGCGCACCTCGATCTCGGTGCCGCGGGAGGCGGCGAGCATCAAAAGCCCCATGATCGAGTCGCCGGAGACGCACATGCCGTCCTTCAGCACCTCGGCCTGCGCATCGTGGGCTTCGACGATCTCGACGAATTTCGCCGAAGCGCGGGCATGCAGCCCCTTCTCGTTCACGATACGCAAGATCCGTGATGTCATTCAGTCCGCCCCGCCGCCAAGATCCAGACTGTTGATGTACTTGCGTCCGGCGTCGAGCGCCAGAGCGACAGCCTCGGGGACGGCGAGTTCGCGCGACTTGGCGAGTTTTATCAGCATGGGAAGGTTTGCGCCGTAGATGATGCGGCGGTCGCGCCCGGCGCAGGCGGGCAGCGACAGGTTGGAGGGCGAGCCGCCGAACATGTCGGTGACCACTACGACGCCCGCGCCGCGGTCCACCCGGGTGGCCGCCGCGCTGATCTCGGCCTGCTTGGCGGTGCGGTCGTGGTCGTCCTCGATGGCGATGGCCGCCATCGCCTCCTGCTTGCCGACCACATGCTCGACGGCGGAAAGATATTCCCGCGCCAGACCGCCATGAGCAACGATGACGATACCGATCACGCCCAGTTCACCCTGTTCCCGTGGGGAGCATCGTTGCCGCCCTGCGTTCCAGTTCCCTATGTCGTTTTGACACCGGCCAACCGGCCTGCGCAAGCACATTGCCCAGCATTTCAGCGATTGCCACGGATCTGTGTTGCCCTCCGGTGCAGCCGAAGCCGATCGAGAGATGCGCCTTGCCCTCTTCCAGCTGCGCCGGCAGCAGGAAGAGCACCAGATCGGTGAGTTTCTCGAAGAAGGGCAGGAAGCGCGGGTCGGCGCGGATATGCTCGGCCACCGCCGGATCGCGGCCGTCGAGCGCGCGCAGCATCTCGACCCAGTAGGGGTTGCGCAGGAAGCGGCAGTCGAAAATCATGTCGACCCCGCGCGGCACGCCCCGCTTGTAGGAGAAGGATTGCACCGAGACCGCCAGCCGGGCGACGGCGCCGCCGTCGAACCAGCGGCCGAGCTCGGCCTTCAGGTCGTGCGGCGACATCTCGCTGGTGTCGATCAGGTGGTCGGCCCGCACCCGGATCGGGGCCAGCAGGTCGATCTCGCGCTCGATGCCCTCGGAGGGGGTCTCGGCCGGGGCCAGCGGGTGCCGGCGGCGGGTTTCGGAGTAGCGGCGGACCAGCACGCCCGGCGCGCAGTCGATGTAGAGCACCTCGAGCGAGACGCCGGGATCCTGGGTCAGGCTGTCGATCAGCTCGATCAGGGCGGTGGCGTTGAAGTCGCGGTTGCGCACGTCGAGGCCCAGCGCGATGGGGCGGCCCAGCGGCGGGCCCTCGGTCAGGCGGGGCACCAGCGAGAGGGGCAGGTTGTCGATCACCTCGAAGCCCATGTCCTCCAGCGCGTGGATCGCGGTGGAGCGTCCGGCGCCCGAGGGGCCGGTGACCAGCACGAGCCGGTGTTCCTGCAGCTGTTCCACCATGGCCATGTCACTACCCGTCAGGCAACCCTGCCCGAGGTCAGACGGAGCAGGAGCGCAGAGGGAAAATGGCCGCCTTCCTGCCCGAGCACAAGGTCAAGCGGCAGGCCGAGCACCGTAATGTTACGGGACTGTGGCAATCGCTCCGTCTCGCGCCGGTCGAGGTCGACGGCCAGCGTCACGCGGGCCTCCGGTACGGCGGCGGCGCTCAGGATGCCGATGCCGCGCGCCTCGATCAGCCCGGCGAGGGCGGGGGGGCAGGTGGCGAGCAGCGCCTCGCCCTCGCGCCGCAAGAGGGTGCGGTCGTCGGCGACCAGCTGCGCGCCCAGCGCCATCAGTTGCAGGGCGAGCGCCGACTTGCCGCTGCCGGAGGCGCCGAGGATCAGCAGACCCTGCCCCGCCACGGCGACGCAGCTGGCGTGCAGCAGGGTCTCGGCCGCGCCGCTCACACCGGCAGACCGATGACGAAGCGGGCGCCCAGCGGGTCGGACGTGATGTCGGCATGGGTCGGGCGGATGTTCTCGGCCCAGATCACCCCGCCATGCGCCTCGACGATCTGCTTCGAGATGGCGAGGCCGAGGCCGGAGTGGTTGCCGAACTGGCCCTCGGGGCGTTCGGAGTAGAAGCGCTTGAACACCTTGGTCAACGCCTGATCGGGGATGCCCGGGCCGGTGTCCTCCACCACCACCAGCACCCGGTTGGCGCGGCGCCGGGCCCAGACTCGCACCGCGTCGCCCTCCTCGCAGAAGGACAGGGCGTTGGTGATGAGGTTGACGAAGACCTGCGCCAGCCGCGCCTCCAGCCCGCGGATCTCGATCGGTTCGCCCGGCAGGTCCGAGATGAAGTCGACACCCTTGGCCCGCGCCTGCTCGGCGAAATAGGAGCCGAGCCCGCCGAGTGTGTGCAGCAGGTCGAATTCCTCCTCCTCCTCCTTCACCAGCTCGCTGTCGAGCCGGGAGGCGTTGGAGATGTCGCTGACCAGCCGGTCCAGCCTACGCACGTCATGCTCGATGACCTCCAAGAGCTTCTCGCGCTGGTCGTCGCGTTTCGCCACCCGCATGGTGCCGACGGCGGAGCGCAGCGAGGCCAGCGGGTTCTTGATCTCATGCGCCACGTCGGCGGCGAATTGTTCGTTGGCCTCGATCCGCTCGTAGAGCGCGGCGACCATGCCGCGCATCGCCACCGACAGCCGGCCGATCTCGTCGGGCCGGGCGGTGAGGTCGGGGATGCGGACCCTTCCGGGGGCCATGCGGCGGGCGTCGCGGTCGCGGCCGAGCTCGGCGGCGGCGGCGAGGTCGGAGAGCGGGTTGGCGATGGTGGAAGCGAGGACGAGGCTGAGGCCGATGGAGACGAGCAGCGCCACGACGAACATCTGCAGGATCTGCTCGCGCTCGTAGCGCACCAGCCGGTCGATCTCGCCCGCCGCCGAGGTCAGGGCCACCACCCCGGCCACCGCGTCACCGCGGCGGATCGGCGTCGCCACGGTGAACAGCGCGCCGCCGTTGCCGTCGCGGCCGATATTGGCCGAGAGCGCGCCGTCGCGGGCCTGCGGGAAGGCCTGCCGCGCCAGATCGACCGCCGCGATCTCCGGCGGGCCGGCCGCGCCGCCGGAGAAGAGCCGCGAGGCGCCGTCCCAGACCAGATTGAGGAAATCGGTGATCAGGGTGGAGCGCGGCGACAGGTCGTCGACCCGCCCGCTGTCGTCGCGGCCCGAGGCCAGGAGCGCGCCCTCGGCGTCGAAGATGAAGAGCTCGACCCCCGGGTCCAGCACGATGCCGGCCAGCGTCTGCTGCACGTCGATGCCGTCCTCAGCCCCCAGCGCGGCCTCGCCGGCGGCGGGCATCCGCGCCTCGAAGACATTGGCGATCAGCCGCGACTGGCCGACCAGCGCCCGCTCGCGCTGCAGCACCAGATTCTCGCGGAACGGGTTGACGAAGAGCACGCCGGAGACCAGCACCACCAGCGCCAGCAGGTTGAAGATGATGATCTTGCGCGCCAGCGGCGAGCGGTTCAGCGACACCAGACCGCGCCGCACCCGGGTCTGGTGCAGCGCCGGATCGGCCAGCTGGTCGGGCGACAGCCAATCCTCGCCCAGGAGCAGGTCGCCGGGGCGCGGCGGCGGCGGCGGCCGCGCTTCCTTGCCCTTGCCCGGGGCGCGCGGCGGGGCCGTCATCTCATTCCTCGTTGTAGCGGTAGCCGATGCCGTAGAGCGTCTCGATGGCGGAAAACTCCGGGTCCGCCCCGCGCATCTTCTTGCGCAGCCGCTTGATGTGGCTGTCGATGGTCCGGTCGTCGACATAGACCTGATCGTCATAGGCCACGTCCATCAGCTGGTCGCGGCTTTTCACGAAGCCGGGCCGCTGGGCCAGCGCCTGCAGCAGCAGGAATTCGGTGACGGTCAGCGACACATCCTGCCCCTTCCAGGCGACCGAGTGGCGCAGCGGGTCCATGCGCAGGTTGCCCCGCTCCATGATCCGGGTCTCTTCCGACACGGCGACCTCGCCGGTGGCGATGGCCTCCTGCCGGCGCAGCAGGGCGCGGATGCGTTCGACCAGCAGGCGCTGCGAGAAGGGCTTCTTCACATAGTCGTCAGCCCCCATGCGCAGGCCCAGCACCTCGTCGATCTCGTCATCCTTGGAGGTGAGGAAGATCACCGGGATCGAGGTCTTCTGCCGCAGGCGCTGCAACAGGTCCATGCCGTCCATGCGCGGCATCTTGATGTCGAGCACCGCCATGTCGGGCATGCGCTTGAGGAAGGCGTCGAGCGCCGACTGGCCGTCGGTGTAGGTCTCCACCTCGAAACCCTCGGCCTCCAGCGTCATGGCGACGGACGTCAGGATATTCCGATCGTCATCGACAAGGGCGATCCGGGCCATCGGGCATGTTCCTGTTCTGTTTATGCGACTTTCCGCTCATGATCCGGGTTCCTTCGGGGGGAATCAACCCTCAAGTGCGAATCGCGCCCCGCCACGACCGCAGGGTGATCGCGCAGGGGTTAAAATCCGCCGTGCATCGGGCGGTCGCGCGCCGAGGTTGCGCTAACCTGTCGCTGGTTGCGCTAACGACGCATCCTGCGCCTGTTGCGACAAGGAAAGCTCATGTTATAGCTTTTGCGTCGGCCTCCGATCCGGGCGCCGACGGGTATCCTCTTGGCCCGGGATACCGCCTTCGAACCGGAAACCGCCGCTACACACGGCCTCGGGGAGCTTGCAGTATGAATTTCGGACGCGTGAACCCAGCGCAAACGCTGGATGCACAAGGCATCACAGGACTTGGCGACGTTCATTACAACCTGATCGAACCGGCGCTCGTCGAAGCCGCCGTGAAGCGCGGCGAAGGCCGTCTCGGCAAGGGCGGGGCATTTCTCTGCTCGACCGGCCAGTTCACCGGGCGCTCGCCCAAGGACAAGTTCGTGGTGCGCAGCCCGGCGGTCGAGGATTCGATCTGGTGGGAGAACAACGCCCCGATGACGCCCGAGGCCTTCGACGCGCTGCATGCCGACATGCTGGCGCATATGAAGGGCCGCGACTATTTCGTGCAGGACCTCTACGCCGGCGCCGACCCGACGCTGCGGCTCGACGTGCGGCTGGTGACGGAACTGGCCTGGCACGGCCTGTTCATCCGCCACATGCTGCGCCGCCCCGAGCGCGCCGAGCTCGACGGCTTCGTGCCGGAATGGACGATCATCAACTGCCCCAGCTTCAAGGCCGACCCCGCGCGCCATGGCTGCCGCAGCGACACGGTGATCGCGCTGAACTTCGACAAGAAGACGATCCTGATCGGCAACACCGAATATGCCGGCGAGAACAAGAAGTCGGTGTTCACTCTGTTGAACTACATCCTGCCCGGCAAGGGCGTGATGGCGATGCATTGCTCGGCCAACCACGCCATCGGCAACCCGGTCGACACCGCGGTGTTCTTCGGCCTGTCCGGCACCGGCAAGACCACGCTCTCGGCCGACCCGACCCGCACGCTGATCGGCGATGACGAGCATGGCTGGTCGGAGCGCGGCACCTTCAACTTCGAGGGCGGCTGCTACGCCAAGACCATCAACCTCAGCCCCGAGGCCGAGCCGGAGATCTATGCCACCACCTCGCGCTTCGGCACCGTGGTCGAGAACATGGTCTATGACGAGGAAACGCTGGAGCTGGACTTCGAGGATGACAGCCTGACGGCCAACACCCGTTGCGCCTATCCGCTGGACTACATCTCCAACGCTTCGGAGTCGGGGCTGGGGGGGCATCCGAAGAACATCATCATGCTGACCTGCGACGCCTTCGGGGTGCTGCCGCCGATCGCGCGGCTGACCCCGGCGCAGGCGATGTACCACTTCCTGTCGGGTTTCACCTCGAAAGTGGCCGGGACCGAGCGCGGCGTGACCGAGCCGCAGCCGACCTTCTCGACCTGCTTCGGCGCGCCCTTCATGCCGCGCCGGCCGGAGGTCTATGGCAAGCTGTTGCAGGCCAAGATCGCCAAGCATGGCGCCGTCTGCTGGCTGGTGAACACCGGCTGGACCGGCGGCGCCTATGGCACGGGCAAGCGGATGCCGATCAAGGCGACCCGGGCGCTCTTGACGGCGGCGCTGGACGGTTCGCTGGCCGCGGGGCAGTTCCGCCGCGATCCGAACTTCGGCTTCGACGTGCCGGTCATGGTGCATGACGTCGACAGCAAGCTGCTCGACCCGCGCTCCACCTGGGCCGATCCGGCGGCCTATGACGCGCAGGCGGCGAAGCTGGTGGCGATGTTCGCCGACAACTTTGCGCAATATGTGCCCTATATCGACGCGGATGTGAAAGCGGCGGCCATCGGCTGAGGCCGGAGCGACAGTCGGAACGGAAAGGGCGCCCGCGGGCGCCCTTTTTCATTCAGGACAGCGCCTGCCGGATCAGGTTCAGCCCGGTGAGCACCAGCAGGATCTGGGTCCAGCGGCGGAAGCGGGTCTGGTCCAGCCTGTCCTGCACCGCGAAACCGACCACCATGCCGAGGAAGGCGGGGACGGCGAGGGCCAGCGAGAAGGGCACGGTGGCGGCGTTCAGCACGCCCGAGTTCAAGTGTGCGAAGGTCAGCGTCGCCGCGCCGATCAGGAAGACCACGCCCTGCACCCGGATCGCCTCGCGCTTCTCGGCCCCGACCGACAGCAGGTAGACCAGCAGCGGCGGGCCCCAGATGCCCGACACTCCGCCATAGAGGCCGCCGATGATGCCCAGCACGGTCTCGGCGCGGCGGCGATGCTCCAGCCGCAGGGCAAGGCTGCGGCCCGCCAGTTGCAGCGCGGCGAAGGCGGTGATCGGCAGGCCGAGCATCAGGAGGAAGACGATCTGCGGGATGTCGCGCACGAATTGCGCCGAGACGAGGATGAAGACGATGGTCCCGGCGAGGAAGCGCCAGTATTTCCGCATCGACTCGAACGCCGGGCCCCAGCCCTGGCGGAAGGCCTGGCTGAAATTGGTCAGCAGGGTCGGCAGGATCATCCCGGCCAGCGCCACCTCCGGCGGCAGGAAGGAGGAGAAGGCCGAGATCATGATCATCGGCATGGCGAAACCGATGGCCCCCTTCACGAAACCGGAAAAGAGCGTGACCGCCATCGCGGCCCAGAAGGCTGCGGGGGTGAGCCCCGCCATCAGCATGTCCATGGAAATCCTCCGCTGCCGGGCCGTCTTAGCGCTTTGATCCGACGGCTGCACGGTCGAATCGGACGAGACATTTTCATGCGCCCGTTATCCATGCGTTGAATTTTTGTTGCGCGATGACTGCAGAGAGGCTACCTCCTTCGCAGTCGCAGCAAAGGAGTCTCGCCATGCCGAAGGACGCCACGATCCGCCCCGCCGCCCCGCTTATCGCCGGGCTCCTGCCGCTGACGGCCGAGGCCCTGCCCGAGGTGGAGGCGCTGTTCGGGGGCGCGCGCGAGGCGCTGCGGGCCGAGGTGACGCGGGGCGGCAAGGTGTCGGGCGCGGCGCTGGAACAGCACCAGCATGCGGCGCATGCGCTGGCCTGGCTCGCCACCTATACCGAGGCGCTGCGGCAGATGCGGGCCTGGGCGGTGAAGCTGGAGGGCGAGGGTCGCTTCGGCGAGATGGAGGCGCTGATCCTGCAGATCGGCTATGGCGAATACCTCTGCCAGATCCGCGGCGGCATCCCGATGTCGCAGGGCGAGATGGCGCGGCTGTCGGATCTGGGGATCGAGGCGGAGGCTCCCGGTGCGGCGGTGGCGGCGCTGATGGCGGGCAACACGGCGGCGGCGCGGATGCGGCTGGTGGAGCTGATGCGCGACAACCACGGGCGGGCGACCTTCGGCGCCTCGGGGCTGGACGAGGAGCTGGAGATGATCCGCGACCAGTTCCGCCGCTTCGCCGACGAGAAGGTGGCGCCCTTCGCCCATGGCTGGCACCTGCGCGACGAGCTGATCCCGATGGAGATCATCGAGGCGCTGGCGGAAATGGGGGTGTTCGGCCTGACGATCCCGGAGGAATTCGGCGGCTTCGGGCTGTCTAAGGCCTCGATGGTGGTGGTCTCGGAGGAGCTGTCGCGCGGCTATATCGGCGTGGGATCCTTGGGCACGCGCAGCGAGATCGCGGCGGAGCTGATCCTGTGTGGCGGCACCGAGGAACAGAAGGCCTATTGGCTGCCGAAGCTCGCCTCGGCCGAGATCCTGCCGACGGCGGTCTTCACCGAACCCAACACCGGGTCCGATCTGGGGTCGCTGCGGACGCGGGCGGTGAAGGAAGGCGAGGACTGGGTGGTGAGCGGCAACAAGACATGGATCACCCATGCCGCCCGCACCCATGTGATGACGCTGCTGGCGCGGACCGAGCCGGAGACCGCGGATTACCGCGGCCTGTCGATGTTCCTGGCCGAGAAGACGCCGGGCACCGACGAGGCGCCCTTCCCCACCCCCGGCATGAGCGGCGGCGAGATCGAGGTGCTCGGCTATCGCGGGATGAAGGAATACGAGATCGGCTTTGACGGCTTCAAGGTGAAGGGCGAGAACCTCTTGGGCGGGGTGCCGGGGCAAGGCTTCAAGCAGCTGATGCAGACCTTCGAGAGCGCGCGCATCCAGACCGCCGCCCGCGCCATCGGCGTGGCGCAGAACGCGCTGGAGGTGGGGATGGGCTATGCCGAGGACCGCAAGCAGTTCGGCAAGGCGCTGATCGAGTTTCCGCGCGTCGCCGGGAAACTGGCGATGATGGCGGTGGAGATCATGGTGGCGCGGCAGCTGACCTATTTCTCGGCCTGGGAGAAGGACCACGGCCAGCGCTGCGATCTGGAGGCGGGGATGGCGAAACTGCTGGGGGCGCGGGTGGCTTGGGCCTCGGCGGACAATGCCCTGCAGATCCACGGCGGCAACGGCTTTGCGCTGGAGTATCAGATCAGCCGCATCCTCTGCGATGCGCGGATCCTGAACATCTTCGAGGGGGCGGCGGAGATCCAGGCGCAGGTGATCGCGCGGCGGCTGCTGGACTAGGCGGCCTTCGGCAGCGGCTGCCCGCCGCGCGAGGGGCGGGCGGTGCCGAGGCGGGGGTGCAGCCGGCCCGCCATGACCCATGCCGCCGCCATGCCGAGACCGCAGGCGGCGAAGACCCCGGCGAGGGGCGCCGCCAGCAGCACCAGATAGGCCGCACCGGGGGTGAGGATGCCCGAGACATCGCGGAAGCTGGAGTAGACGGCGGCCATCTCCGTCCGCTCCGAGGGTTTCACCGCCATCATGAAGGGCAGGCCCCCCGCAACGTCGAGCAGGACGAGGCTGGTGGAGCCGACCATCAGCAGCAGCACGGTGATCCACGGCAGGCCGGAAGCCAGCGTCGCGCCGATGAAGGCCATGGCGCAAAGCGCGAAGGCGGAGCGCACGGCGATGCGGACGGTGCGGCGGTAGACGAAGCGCAGCAGGAACGGCGTGGTGAAGAGGAGCGCGTTGGAGAGCGACAGCGCGACGCCGCCGACCTTGTCGCCGAGGCCGGATTCGATGCAGTAGATCGGCAGGTAGACCACATAGACCCACCAGCCGCAGGAGCGGATCACCGCGAAGAGCCATCCGGCGATCAGCCGCGGCTGGCTGAAGAAGCGGCCGAGATAGGCCAGCGGGTTCAGCGCCGGGCCCTTGGCGCGGGTGATCTGCTTGCCGTTGCCGAGCCGCAGGATCCAGAAGGCGATGCAGAGCGCCACCGAGAAGACCGCGGCGATCAGGAAGGGCGCGGGCTGCCAGAGGCTGCGCAGCCAGACGCCCAGCATCGGGCCGAGCGCCCAAGGCGCGGCCGCGTAGAGCATCTGCATCGACTGGCAGCGCCCGAGATCGGCGCGGGCGATGTAGTCGAGCACATAGGCGTTGAAGCAGACGAAGATCGTCACCGTCGCCAGCGCATTGGCCAGAAGCGCCAGCGGCACGGTGATTGGCCCGCCGATGACCGCCAGCGTCATGCCGACGAGATAGAGCCCGGTGCCGAGCGTGTAGAGCCAGCGGCGCGGCACATGGCGGGTGGCCCAGGGGACCAGCAGGCCCCAGAGCAGCGAAGCGATGCCGACGAGGAAGTAGATCCGCGACACCACGCCGGCGTCGAGCACGGCGTCATAGATGGTCAGCGGCATGACCGAGATCAGGATGCCGCGCACTGCGGCCTCGAGCCCGGCCAGAAGGGCGAAGGATTCGACACGCGGGGTCGGCGTGTGTTTCAGGAAGATGGGGATATTGCGCGTCGCCATGGCCCGCCCATTGGCCCCCTCCGGGCGCCCTGCGTCTGGCTTGTGCGCGACATTCCGGGTCGCGGATGGTCAGGGGCGGGAGAGCAGGTCGAGAAGCCGGGCCCGCGCCTCGGGCAGGCCGCGGTCGTTGCGGGCATGGGCGAGCTCGCGCGTCAGGAAATGGCCGGTGATCGCCAGACCTTGGGCCAGCTCAGTCTGGGTGGCGGGCCCCTGCCCCAGAAGCACGGGCGGCAGCGGGAAGAGGCGCGGCGCCCAGTCGCCCGCCGCCTCGGCGCTGATGGCGCGGCCGGTCTTGGGGCTGACATAGGCCAGATCCTCGCGGCTGCCGGTGACGGCGCAGGTGGAGAGATCGAGGCCGAAGCCGATCTCGTCCAGCAGCAGCATCTCCCAGCGCAGGTAGTGCGGCGGCCAGCCGGGGGCCTCCAATGCATCGAGCAGCGCCATGGTCATGTGCCAGAGATGCAGATGCGGCTCGCGTTCGGGCAGGGCGACGCGGATCATGGCGCAGATCGCGTTGAGCCCGGCCAGCGCCAGCCGGTCGGCCATGAGCCCGGCGCGCGAGCGCAGGGGTTCGACCGTATAGGCGCCGATATGGTCGTCGAGCCGGGCGCGCCAGTTCACCGCAAGTTGGGCGCCGGGTTGCAGGATGGGGGCCGAGCGGCGCGAGGCCCCGCCGCGCACCACCCCGGCATGACGCCCATGCGCCGCCGTGAACACCTCGATGATCGCCGAGCTCTCGCCATGCCTGCGCATGGAGAGCAGCGCGCCCTCGTCCCGCCATTCCATCGCCGGACTATCGGGCGAAATGCGCGAGGCGACAAGTTCAGTCGGAGAGGCCGGGCTCGTCGAGCAGGGTGCGGCCCTGCCGATCCTCGATCTCGATCACCCAGAGGTCGCGGTCGAAGCCGCGCTGCTTGGCGATGGAGGCATCCACCGTCGCCTCCTCGCCCTCGGCCAGCACGATCCAGGCCCGTTCGCCGGTCATCAGATCGAAGCTGCGGTGGAAGGCCTTCGCCTTGCCGTCGAGCGTGGCGAGCTTGACCAGCACCGCGCCCGAGGTGGCGTCACCCTTGGCAGTGATGAAGGCCGGGATGTCGGCCAGCCGCAGCCGGGCCAGATAGGCCCGGACCCAGAAGTCGGCGGTCAGCCGCGCCATGAAGCCTCAGTTGCCATCCTTGAAGTCCAGCCCCATCTCGGAATAGCGCTCGGGTTCTTCCAGCCAGTTCGGGCGGACCTTCACCTGCAGGAACAGGTGTACCGGGCGCTCGAGGAACTCGGTCATGTCGATGCGGGCCTGCTGGCCGATGGCCTTGATCTTCTCGCCCTTGTTGCCGAGCACGATGCCCTTGTGGCCGTCGCGGGCGACATAGACGATCTGGTCGATCCGGGTGGAGCCGTCGGGACGGTCCTCCCATTTCTCGGTCTCGACGGTGAGCTGGTAGGGCAGCTCCTCGTGCAGGCGCAGGGTCAGCTTCTCGCGGGTGATCTCGGCGGCGATGTTGCGCATCGGCACGTCGGCGATCTGGTCCTCCGGGTAGAACCAGGGGCCGGCGGGCAGTTCGCCGGCCAGCCACTGCTTCAGCTTGTCGACGCCGTAGCCCTTTTCGGCCGAAATCATGAAGGTCTCGACGAAGGGGAAGGCGTTGTTCATCTCTTCGGTGAGGGCAAGCAGGGTCTCGGCCTTCACCCGGTCGATCTTGTTGATCGCCAGAGCCACCGCCTGCCCGCGCGGGATGCGGTCGCGCATCGACTCGATGATCGCCTTCGTGCCTTCGGTCAGGCCGCGATGCGCCTCGATCAAGAGCACGATGATGTCGGCATCGGCGGCCCCGCCCCAGGCGGCGGCGACCATCGCCCGGTCGAGACGGCGGCGCGGGCGGAACAGGCCGGGGGTGTCGACGAAGACGATCTGCGTGGCGCCCTCCATCGCCACGCCGCGGATGCGGGCGCGGGTGGTCTGGACCTTGTGGGTGACGATCGAGACCTTGGCGCCGACCATGCGGTTGAGCAGGGTGGACTTGCCGGCATTCGGCTCGCCGATCAGGGCGACGAAGCCGGCGCGGGTCTCGCCCGGCACGCCGCCGATGGCGCCTGTGTCTTCGTTGTCCTGCGGGCCGGTGTCTTGCGGTTCATCAGTCATCTGTCGCCTCCATCCGCGCCAGAAGCGCCCTTGCCGCGGTCTGCTCCGCGGCCCGCTTGGTATTGGCGGCGGCGTTCTCCGCCGCGCCATTGCCGAGCCGGACCTCGACGGTGAAGACCGGCGCATGATCCGGGCCGGAACGGCTTTTCTCGCTGTAGGTCGGCGGCGGCAGGCCACGGGCCTGCGCCCATTCCTGCAATGCCGTCTTGGCGTCGCGGGCGTCGGTCTCCACCGCGTGGATCCGCTTGCCCCAGAGCCGCAGCACCATGTTGCGCGCCGCCTCGAAGCCGCCGTCGAGATAGACCGCCGCGATCACCGCCTCCAGCGCGTCGCCGAGCAGCGCCTCCTTGCGGCGGCCGCCGGACATCATCTCGGACCGGCCGAGCTTCAGCACATCGCCGAGCCCCAGCTCGCGCGCGACATCGGCGCAGGTTTCCTTGCGCACCAAGGCGTTGAAGCGCGGCGCCAGTTGGCCCTCGCTCGCCTTCGGGTCGGCCTGCAGCAGCGCCTCGGACATGACGAGACCCAGCACCCGGTCGCCGAGAAACTCCAGCCGCTGGTTGTCGGGCCGGGTCGGCGAGGAGATCGAGGCATGGGTCACGGCGCGCAGCAGGAGCTCGGACTCGCGGAACTCATGCCCGATGCGGCCTTCGAAGGCCCGGAGATCGGAGGATAGCTTCAATCGACCGCCTTGAAGAAACGATCGGACCGCCAGGTCCAGAAATAGAGCATGGAGCGGCCCGCGGAGGAGAACATGATCCGGTCGGCGCGGCCGATAAGGTGATCGAAGGGCACGAAGCCGACGCCGCCGACAGCCTGACCATAGCGGCTGTCCTGGCTGTTGTCGCGGTTGTCGCCCATGAAGAAGTAATGCCCGGCCGGCACGGTGAAGACATCGGTGTTGTCGCCGAAGCCGTTGGTGTCGATGTTCAGGATGTCATGGCTGACGCCGTTCGGCAGGGTCTCGGTGAAACGCGACTTGGTGCAGGTTCCGCCCTCGCCGACCGGACCGTTCTCGCAGCGCGGCAGGTTGCCCATCGGGCCCTGCTGCTCGTAGGTCTCCTCGAAGACGCCGTCCGCGACCTGCGGCACCTCGGCGCCGTTCAGGAACAGCACGCCGTTCTTCATCTGCACGGTGTCGCCCGGCAGGCCGATCAGCCGCTTGATGAAGTCCGACCCGTTCACCGGGTGGCGGAACACCACCACGTCGCCGCGCTCCGGTTCCGACCCAAGGATGCGGCCCGAGACCGGGCAGAACGAGAAGGGGCAGGAGAATTGCGAATAGCCATAGGCCATCTTGTTGACGAAGAGGAAGTCGCCGATCAGCAGCGTATCCTTCATCGAACCCGAGGGAATCCAGAACGGCTGGAAGAACAAGGTGCGGAAGATGCCCGCGATGAGCAGCGCGTAGACGATGGTCTTGATCGTCTCGAGGATGCCGCCGTCGGTCTTTGCCTTGCTCGCCATTCGGTCCTGCCTTCTCTGGGTGCGGGGCTTGTCGCCCGACCATTTCCGAGTTTCGCGCTACATGCGCGCGGGACGCCGGGGAGTCAAGTTGACTGGTCGCCCGCCGCGCCGCCCGCCAGCGGCCGCGCCTCGATCACCACGAAGGCCTGGGCCCAGGGGTGGTCGTCGGTCAGGGTGACATGGACGATGGCCTCGTGCCCCTCGGGCGTCATGCTGCGCAGCCGGTCGGCGGCCCAGCCGGTCAGCTGCATGACGGGCTGGCCGGTCATCAGGTTGCTGACCGCCATGTCCTTCCAGGCGATGCCCATCCGCAGCCCGGTGCCGAGCGCCTTGGAGCAGGCCTCCTTGGCGGCCCAGCGCTTGGCATAGGTGGCGGCGACATGGGCGCGGCCCTCGGCGCGGGCCTGTTCGCGCGGGGTGAAGACCCGGTCGCGGAAGCGGTCGCCATGGCGGGCCAGCGTCCGCTCGATCCGCTCGATGTTGCACAGATCCGTGCCGATCCCGAGGATCATCGGGCGGGCGGTCGATCTGGAAAGGCGATCCGCAGCACGGCGTCCGTCATGCCAGCGCGGCGCGCGCCGCGTCCATGCGGCGGCGCATGCCCTCGATGGCGCTGCCCAGGCCACGGAAGATCGCCTCGCCGATCAGGAAATGGCCGATGTTCAGCTCCATCACCTGCGGGAAGCCGGCGATCTCGGCCACGGTGTCGTAGCTGATGCCATGGCCGGCATGCACCTCGAGCCCCAGCGAATGCGCCAGCGCCGCGCCCTCGCGCAGCGCCTCCAGCTCGATGGCGGCCTCGGCGCGGCGGTTCTCGGCGATGAGGTCGCAGTAATGGCCGGTGTGCAGCTCGACCACCGCCGCCTTGATCTCGGCCGAGGCCTCGATCTGGCGCACGTCATGGCCGATGAACATCGACACCCGGCAACCGGCCTCGCGCAGCGCGTCGATGTAGTCGGTCAGCCGCGGGATATCGCCGGCCACGTCGAGCCCGCCTTCGGTGGTGCGCTCCTCGCGCTTTTCCGGCACGAGGCAGACCGCATGCGGCCGGTGGCGCAGGGCGATGGTCTGCATCTCGGTCGTGGCGGCCATCTCGAAGTTCAGCGGCACGTTGATCCCGGCCATCAGCGAGGCGATGTCGTCGTCGCGGATGTGGCGGCGGTCTTCGCGCAGATGGGCGGTGATGCCGTCGGCCCCCGCCGCCTCGGCCACCAGCGCCGCGCGCAGCGGGTCGGGCCAGGCCGAGCCGCGGGCGTTGCGCACCGTGGCGACGTGATCGATGTTCACCCCGAGCCGCAGCCGTCCGAGTGGTTTCATGGCCTGACGCCCCTTCCCGCTTGTCGCCCCATGTTAGGGCTTTCCGCCGGCCCCGTCATCCTGCGGCAGCAGCGCAGTCCGCATTTCTGCGGGGCCACCGTGCTTTGCGTGCAACCGCCGCCGCTTGCGCTCGCCCGCCTGCTTGGCGCGCAGCAGCTGATAGGCGCGGATCACCGGGATGGTGAGATAGTAGAACACGAAGCTGACGAGGATGCCGGGCAGGATGCCCCCCACCAGATAGGGCAGGAAGATGGTCTGGAAGAAGGCCCCCAGCTTGTGCCAGCGGGTCGGCTCGGAGGTGAAGATCGCCAGCAGGTTGTGGGTGATCTCCCGCCCGGCGCTGGTGAAGGATTCGAACACCGTCATCAGGTTGAAATGCGCCGTGGTGCCGAGGATCCAGTGCCCGAGCTCGATCGAGGAGACGGCGATGATCGGCGTGGTCAGGGGGTTGCCGACGAAGGTCGCCAGCAGGGCGGCCAGGATGTTGCCGCGCAGGATCCAGGCGATCAGCGCCGCGCCGAGGAAGTGGAAACCGAACAGCGGGGTGAAGGAGATGAACACGCCGGCGAAGACGCCGCGGGCGATGCGGTGCGGCTCGTCCGGCAGGCGCTGCAGCCGATGCTGCACGTAATACGCCGCCCGCCGCCAGCCGCCGCGCGGATAGACCGATTCCGTCAGGAGTTGCGTATAGGTCCGCTTCTCGCGTCGTTTGAACACCAAGATCCTCCTTGCCCGGTCAGGGCTTCCTGCTCAGATCCCGGTGGCGCGAGATCTGCGCCACGTCGGTCTCCGCTTCCAGCGCCGTCATCACCATGTGCAGGTGTTCGACATCGCGCAGGTCCACGTCTACCAGCAGTCTGTAATAATCCGGCTTCCGGTCCGTGAAGCGCAGGTCGGAGATATTGGCCTTCTGTTCGCCGATCAAGGTGCAGATCCGCCCCAATACACCAGCGTCATTCGAGATCGTCAGCTCCAGCGTGACCGTGTGCACGGCGGCGTGGCGACCGGCGTGCCAGTGTAAATCCACCCAGCGGCCAGGTTGTTCCTCGAATTCTTCCAGCGCGGGACAATCGATGGCGTGGATCACCACGCCCTGCCCGCGATAGGTGATGCCGACGATGCGCTCGCCCGGCACCGGCTGGCAGCAGGGCGCGCGGCGGAACTGCTGATCCTGCGACAGGCCGACGACGGGGCGCTGGCCATCGACCTCGGGCGCGGTGGAGCGCGCGAGCTCGGGGTAGAGCGTCTCGACCACGCGGCGCGCAGTCAGCTCGGCGCTGCCGATCTGCGCCAGAAGCTCGGTCTCGTCGGAGAGGCCGAGCATCTTGGCCGCGGTGCGCAACGCCTTGTCGGTGGCCTTGCGCCCGACATGGTCGAAGGCGGCGCGGGCCAGCTCCTGCCCCAGCTTGACGAAGCGGCCGCGGTCCTCCTCGCGCAAGCTGCGGCGGATCGCTGCCTTGGCGCGGCCGGTCGTCACGATGTCGATCCAGGAGGATTGCGGGCGCTGGCCCTCGGCAGTGATGATCTCGACCGACTGGCCGTTCTTCAGCCGGGTCCAGAGCGGCACGCGGATGCCGTCGATCTTGGCCGAGACGCAGGAGTTGCCGATGCGGGTGTGGATCGCATAGGCGTAGTCGAGCGGCGTCGCCCCACGCGGCAGCTGCACCACATCGCCCTTCGGCGTGAAGCAGAACACCTGATCGGTGTACATCTCGAGCTTCACGTTCTCCATGAACTCGTCGTGGTCGTCCTCGTCCAGCCGCTCGGTCAGGCCGGCGATCCATTTCGCCGGATCGACGGCGAAAGGGTTCAGCGCGCGCACGCCCTCGCGGTAGGACCAATGCGCGGCCACCCCAGCCTCGGCGACCTCATGCATCTGGCGGGTGCGCACCTGCACCTCGACCCGCTTGCCGTCGCGGCCCGAGACCGTGGTGTGGATCGAGCGGTAGCCGTTGGATTTCGGCTGGCTGATGTAATCCTTGAACCGGCCCGGCACGGCGCGCCAGCGCTGGTGGATGACGCCGAGGATGCGGTAGCAATCCTGCTCGGAGGCGCAGATCACCCGGAAGCCGTAGATGTCGGAGAGGCGCGAGAAGGCGAGATCCTTCTCCTGCATCTTGCGCCAGATCGAATAGGGTTTCTTGGCGCGGCCATAGACATCGGCCTCGATCTGCGCCTTTTCCAGCTCCAGCCGGATGTCGGCGGTGATCTTGTGCACCACGTCGCCGGTCTCGCGCTGCAGCGTGATGAAGCGGCGGATGATCGAGTTGCGCGCCTCGGGGTTCAGCACGCGGAAGCCGAGGTCTTCCAGCTCCTCGCGCATCCATTGCATGCCCATGCGCCCGGCGAGCGGGGCGAAGATCTCCATCGTCTCGCGCGCCTTCTGCGCCTGCTTCTCCGGGCGCATCGACTTGATGGTGCGCATGTTGTGCAAACGGTCGGCGAGCTTCACGAGGATGACCCGCAGGTCCTTCGACATCGCCATGAACAGCTTGCGGAAGTTCTCGGCCTGCTTGGACTGGGCGGAGGACAGCTCGAGATTGGTCAGCTTGGTGACGCCATCTACCAGCTCGGCGATCTCGGGGCCGAAGAGGCGCGAGACCTCGGTATAGGTGGATTTGGTATCCTCGATCGTGTCGTGCAGCAGCGCGGTCACGATGGTCGCATCGTCCAGCCGCTGTTCGGTGAGGATGGCGGCGACGGCGACGGGATGGGTGAAATAGGGCTCGCCCGAGTGGCGGAACTGGCCCTCGTGCATCTGCCGCCCATAGGCATAGGCCCGGCGGATCAGATCGGCGTTGGTGCGCGGATTGTAATTGCGGACGAGGGCGATCAGGTCTTCGACGTCGATCATTGCCCTCGTCGCTTTCTCTTCAGTCGCTGCGGGTCAGTTCTGACCCTGCGCTTCCATAAGGGCGCGCAGCAGTTTCTCTTCCGACATGTCGTCCTGCATCGGACGATCGACCTCGCCGCCCATGAGCAGCGCCATCTGGTCTTCTTCCGGCTCGTCCACCTCGATCTGGGTCTGGTGGCTTTCGATCATCCGCTCGCGCAGGGATTCCGCGCTCTGGGTCTCGTCGGCGATCTCGCGCAGCGACACCACGGGGTTCTTGTCGTTGTCGCGGTCCACCGTCACCGGCGAGCCGGCGGCGATCTCGCGCGCCCGATGAGCGGCGAGCATCACCAGCTCGAAGCGGTTCGGGACTTTGTCAACGCAATCTTCAACCGTCACGCGGGCCATGGGATACTCCAGTTTCGGACAGGGGGCATGGAACGGCCCTATGTATGCCTTGCCAGAACGCTTGACAAGCCCGGAATCCTTGGCCTTGACGGCCGCTCAGCCCGGCAGCGGCCGCACCGCATCGCGGTCGGCGGCGGGCAGCGCGGCGAGCATTTCGCTGACGGTCAGACCGAGGATCGGGTGGCGCCAGTCGGGTGCTACCTCTTGAAGCGGAACGAGAACGAAGGCACGGTCCTGCATCCGCGGATGCGGCAGGATCAGCCTGTCGGGGGCCTCCTGCGCCTGACGCTCCGGCGGCAGGCAGCGCCAATGGGCTTGGGTTTCGCGGTCGGGCAGGATCGAATCGCCCAGGGCCAGAAGATCGATGTCGAGGGTGCGCGCGCCCCAGCGCGACAGTCTTCGCCTCCCGTGGGCGGCCTCGATCCCATGAAAAACGCTCAGGATTTCCGCTGCGTCAACCTGAACATCAAATATGATGAGCCCTGCGGCATTCACGTAATCCGGGCCCGCCCCGACAGGGAAACAGGGGCTGGCGTGAAGCCGGCTCAGCTGGCCAACCGCATGGAATCTTTCGCAAATATTGGCGAAAGCGGCCCGGATCGTGGCCGTAGGCGGTTGGTCGCCGTGGGCGACATTGGCCCCGAATGCAACCAGAGCGTGCTTTCCAGATGGGTCAGGCAATGCTATATCTTTCTCATGGCCCCGCTTGTCGGCGCACTATTTTGACTGATATCCCAGTACTTGTCGATTTTCCTATAGAACGTATTGCGCGCGCAGCAGGCAGATTGACGGGGCAAAGATTTCAAGGGGACAACTGTAATGTTTTACAAGGACGAACGGCTCGCGCTGTTCATCGACGGATCCAATCTTTACGCGGCGGCGAAGGCGCTTGGGTTCGACATCGACTACAAGCTGTTGCGGCAGGAATTCATGCGGCGCGGGAAACTGCTGCGTGCCTTCTACTACACGGCTCTGCTCGAGAACGATGACTATTCCCCGATCCGCCCGCTGGTCGACTGGCTGCACTACAACGGCTTCACCATGGTGACGAAGCCCGCCAAGGAATACACGGACAGCCAGGGCCGCCGCAAGGTCAAGGGCAACATGGACATCGAGCTGACGGTCGACGCCATGGAGCTTGCGCCCCGGGTCGACCACATCGTGCTGTTCTCCGGCGACGGCGATTTCCGTCCGTTGGTGGAAAGCCTGCAGCGACAGGGCGTGCGCGTCTCGGTGGTCTCGACCATCCGCAGCCAGCCGCCGATGATCGCCGACGAACTGCGCCGCCAGGCCGACAACTTCATCGAACTGGACGAGCTGCGCGACGTCATCGGCCGCCCGCCGCGCGAGCCGCGCGTCGAGCGCGAGGAGATCGCCGCCGAGGCGAAGTGACAGCCGGGCGGCGTCGCCGCCCGCCCCCAACCTGCAGATCTGGGGCCAGCCGGTTTGGGGAAACCGCGCTGGCCCCTCTGCTTCCGCCACGCCCCCCGATGCGGCATCATGGGGGACTGGACCTGCGCGCCGTCAGCGCCTACCTGTGGGACATCCTCACCGATGAGCCTCCTGATGACCAAAGCCGCCCTCACCCTCTATCTCGCCGCGCCGCGCGGCTTCTGCGCCGGCGTCGACCGCGCGATCAAGATCGTCGAGCTGGCGCTGCAGAAATGGGGCGCGCCGGTCTACGTCCGGCACGAGATCGTGCACAACAAGTTCGTGGTCGACCGGCTGCGCGAGATGGGCGCCGTCTTCGTCGAGGAGCTCGACGAGGTGCCGCAGGACCGCCCGGTGATCTTCTCGGCGCATGGGGTGCCCAAGGCGGTGCCGGCCGAGGCCGAACGGCGCGAGATGGTCTATGTCGACGCCACCTGCCCGCTGGTCAGCAAGGTGCATCTGGAAGCCGAGCGGCACAATGAAAACGGTTTGCAGATGGTGATGATCGGCCACCGGGGCCACCCCGAGACCATCGGCACCATGGGCCAGCTGTCCGAGGGCGAGGTGCTGCTGGTGGAAACGGTGGAGGATGTGGCGGGGCTTGAGGTGCGCGATCCGGAGCGGCTGGCCTATATCACCCAGACCACCCTGTCGGTCGATGACACGGCGGCCATCGTCGCGGCGCTGCAGGCGCGCTTCCCGGCCATCGCCGTGCCGCACAAGGAAGACATCTGCTATGCCACCACCAACCGGCAGGGCGCGGTGAAGGCCATCGCCGACCAGATCGACGCGCTTCTGGTGATCGGCGCGCCGAACTCGTCGAACTCGCGCCGGCTGGTCGAGGTCGGGCGCGCGGCGGGCTGCGGCTATGCCCAGCTGGTGCAGCGCGCCACCGACATCGACTGGCGCGCGCTGGAAGGCGTGACCCGGGTCGGCGTGGCGGCGGGCGCCTCGGCGCCGGAAGTGCTGGTGGACGAGGTGCTCGAGGCCTTCCGCGCCCGCTACGACACCACGGTCGAGCTGGTCGAGACGGTGAAGGAGCGCGTCGAGTTCAAGGTGCCGCGCGTCCTGCGCGAGCCGGTGCCCGGCGCGGCCTGATCCGAGCGGCCCTTCGGAGAGTGCGGCGAATGCGACGGTGAAACCCCTTGCCGCAAGGGCCCTTTGTCGCGCATCCTCCGCTCATAACCGGAGGATCGCCACATGAGCCCGGAATTCCTGCTGACCGCCTTCATCGTCTGCGTCTCGCCGGGGATCGGCGTGGTCTACACCCTGTCGATGACCTTGGGCGGCGGAATGCGCGCCGGAGTGCTGGCCGCGCTCGGCTGCACCCTGGTCACGGCGCTGCACATGGTAGCGGCGATGGCGGGGCTCGCCGCGGTGCTGCACACCAGCGCGGTGCTGTTCCAGCTCGTGAAATTCGCCGGCGTCGCCTATCTGCTGTGGATGGCCTGGGCCACGCTGCAGGGCTCCGGCGGGATGCGGATCGACGCGGCCGAGCCGGGGACAGCGGGGCGGATCATCTGGCGCGGCGTCCTGCTGAACCTGCTGAACCCCAAGCTGCCCCTGTTCTTCGTCGCCTTCCTTCCGCAGTTCATCCCTGCCGGCAGTCCCGCGGGACTGCTGGTGGAGCTCGGCCTCGTCTTCACCGCGATGACCTTCGTCACCTTCGTCGGCTATGTGCTGCTGGTCGCCAGCTCGCGCCGCGCGATCCTGTCCAGCCCGCAGGTGATGACCTGGCTGCGCCGCGCCTTCGCCGCCTCTTTCGCCGGTCTGGGCGCGCGGCTGGCGTTGGAACGCGCCTAAGTGCTCCGGATCGTGTCGCCCGGTTGCAGCTTCGGCTCCAGCTCGGTGATGATGCCGCCGGTCGCGCCCGCCTCGTGCTGGCCCGCGATGATCTCGGCGGCGCGGCGGCCGATCTCGTGGCGGCAGGCGTCCATCGTCGCCAGCCGGCAGGGCAGACCCTCCAGCAGCTCCACCCCGTTGAACCCGGCGAGGCCCAGCTTGCCCGGCACGTCGATGCCGTGGTGCAGGCAGTAGAGCAAGCCGCCCGCCGCGATCATGTCGTTGGAGTAATACAGGAAATCCAGATCCGGGCTGCGGGTCAGGATAGCCTCGGTCATCTCGCGCCCCTTCAACAGCTGCGAGCCGCCGGAGTAGAACTCGCGGTCCTGCACCTCAAGACCGGATTTCGCCAGCTCCTCCTCGAAGCCCTCCAGCCGCTTCCGCGCGCGGTGGTCATGCGGCATCATCGTGCCGAGGAAGCCGATCCTGCGATAGCCCGCCGCGACGATCGCCGCCGCCATGTGCCGCCCGGCGCGGAAATGCGAGATGCCGACGGCGCTGTCCACCGGCGTGCCGTCGATGTCCATCACCTCGACGATCGGGATGCCCGCGTTCTGCAGCATGGCCCGCGCCGCCGGCGTGTGCTCCAACCCGGCGATGATGACGCCGGAGGGCCGCCAGGACAGCATCTCGTACAGCACCTTCTCCTCGCGCTCGGGCGAATAGTTGGTGACCCCGACCACCGGCTGCAGCCCGGTATCCTCCAGCACGTCGGAGATCCCGGTCATCACCTCGGGAAAGACCATGTTCGACAGCGAGGGGATGATGACCGCAACGAGGTTCACCCGCTGGCTGGCCAGCGCCCCGGCGATCTTGTTCGGCACATAGCCAAGCGCCCGCGCCGCCTCCAGCACCCGCTCGCGCGTGCTGACGGAAACGTCGCCACGGCTGCGCAGCACGCGGCTGACCGTCATCTCGCTGACGCCCGAGGCTTCGGACACGTCGCGCAGGGTCAGGGTGCGGCGGGGGACGGGGTCTTTGGCCAAGGGGCAAGGGCCTTTCCTGCAAGTTCATTTTCTTGTTAGCGCCAAAGGCGGGGCTTGTCCAAGGGCCGATCTCGCGCTATGTTAGCGGTAACGGCCACCCTCTGGTGGCGACCTCATCCTGCGCGTCATGCAAGCTCTCCAAAGACGACGCGACGGACCAGAGGGGGAGTGGTGGGCCAAAAGTCACTCCCCCTTGCCTTCCCCATCCCCGACATCCCGCCGCGCAGTTGCCCTGTTGCCGAACGCCGGCATCCGGTTTATGCAATGGGCCGGAGATGATGTCTGCGTAGCTCAGCTGGATAGAGCACAGGATTCCTAGTGTAATTGGGCGTTGCGAGGGGAAACCGCGCAACGGATCTGCTCAAAGTCGGGGAACGCTAAAGCGCCGTGGCGCCAGGCCAATCCCGAGCCAAGCCCGGCCCGCCGGGAAGGTGTAGAGACTGGACGGGCAGCACCTAAGGACGTTCGCGTCGATGGTGAAGGGACAGTCCAGACCACGAACTCCCGAAAGGGGGGCGGCGAAAGTCGAAGTGGTATGAATCCTGGGGCCGTGGGTTCGAATCCCGCCGCGGACACCATCTCCAAATCCTCCCCCTTTCCTGAGGCCCGCTTTTCCTGCCGCCGCAGCTCCGCTATGCAGGGGCGATGCAGGAGGGCCGCTGATGATCGATGCGCTGGTGATCGGGGCCGGCCCCGCCGGGCTGATGGCGGCCGAGGAGCTGGCGCGCGCCGGGCGGCGGGTGGTGGTCTGCGACGGCAAGCCGAGCGTCGGGCGCAAGCTGCTGATGGCCGGAAAATCCGGGCTGAACCTGACCAAGGCCGAACCGCTCGACCTCTTCGCCGACCACTATTTCGAAGCCGCCGACTGGCTGCGGCCGATGCTCAACGCCTTCGGCCCGGAGGAGGTGCAGGACTGGGCCCGCGGCCTGGGGCAGGAGGTCTTCACCGGCTCCTCCGGCAAGGTCTTCCCCGTGGCGATGAAGGCCTCGCCCCTGCTGCGCGCCTGGCTCGCCCGGCTGGCGACGCTGGGGGGGGAGATCCGGCCGCGCTGGCGCTGGACCGGCGAGGGCTTCGACACGCCCGACGGGCCGCAGCGGATCGAGGCGCGGGTGACGGTGCTGGCGCTCGGCGGGGCCAGCTGGTCGCGGCTCGGCTCCGACGGCGCCTGGGCGCCCTGGCTCGAGGCGAAGGGCGTCGGGGTCGCGCCGTTCCGACCGGCCAACATGGGCTTCCTCGTCGACTGGTCGCCGCATATGGCCCGGCACTTTGGCAACCCGGTGAAGGGCGCCGCGCTCTGCACAGGCGACCGGCGCGAACGCGGCGAATTCGTGGTCTCGGCCCGGGGGCTGGAGGGCGGCGGCATCTATGCCGTCTCGCGCGAGCTGCGCGACGGCGCCGCGCTGCGTCTCGACCTGCTGCCCGACCTCACCGAGGCGAAACTTACCGCGCGGCTGGCCCAAGGCAAGGCCAAGGACAGCGCCGCGAACCGGCTGCGCAAGCTCGGCCTCTCGCCCGTCGCCGTGGCGCTGGTGCAGGAATTCGCCCGCCCATTGCCCGAAGGTGCGGCGCTGGCGCAGCGGCTGAAGGCGCTGCCCGTGCCGCTGGCCGGGCCGCGCCCGCTGGACGAGGCGATCTCGGTCGCCGGCGGCATCACGCGCGCCAGCCTGACGGAGGGGCTGGAGCTGCGCGCCCTGCCCGGCACCTTCGCCTGCGGCGAGATGCTGGACTGGGAGGCCCCCACCGGGGGCTATCTGCTCACCGCCTGCCTGGCCAGCGGACGCTGGGCCGGGCGGGCGGCGGCAGGCCTCTAGGCTCAGAGCCCCGGCAGAACGTCCAGCAGCCCGCGCTTGCCGAAGGTCACGCCCTGGTTCGGCCCGAAGCTCATCTTGGCGCCGATGCCGACATAGGTCTCGTCGCCGACCCCCAGCCCATCCGAGTTCAGCCGGCCGAGTTCGGCGGTCAGCCCCATGCCGTTCGGCATGGTGTAATCGCCGGTCAGCCCGACCCGGGTCATCGAGGCGTCATCGTCGAAATCGGCGTTCTGCAGCTTGCCGCCCAGACCGAAGGCGCCGGAAACGGCGAAACGACCCTCGACGCCCATCATCGTGCCGGTCAGCCCCGAATCCTCGCCGCGGCCAACATAGGCCTCGACGTCGAAGCTCGGGCCCTTCTGGCCGACCTCGAAGCCGTAATAGTCGCGATGCTCGCCATCCAGCTTGTCCGACCCGTAGAACAGGCCGAGCGAGGTCTGGTCGTTGACGTGGTACAGCCCGTGCAGCGTGGCGCTGGTCGCGGTCTCGTCCGACTCGTTCAGCCAGTTGATCCCCAGATCGCCCTGCACCCCGAACATCGGCCCGAAGCCGAGCTCCGCCGAGCCCTGCAGCGTGGTCTTCGACACCGAGGTGTCGTCGACGAAGAAGGAATGCGAGGCGCCCACTTCGGCGCCGGTGAGTTCGACCGCATGGGCCGGAATCGCGAATGCGAGGGACGCGCCAAGCGCGATCCCGGTAAGGTGCCTGTTCATCGACTGCTCCGTCTTTTTTTGGTCTTGGATCTTCGGTTTAGCACAGGGCGATTCGCAAATCACCCTGCAGATTCACCGCCCGGCCCCCTGTCGCAGGGCGGCGGCATGATTGGCGCGTTTCCGCCCGGCTCAGCGCGGCAGCATGGCCAGCCGGATCAGCGCCCGCTCCATCAGCGCCATCTGCGGCGCGCGGCTGGCCGAGCGCAGCGTCAGGTCGGTCTCCAGCAGCAAGGCCAGCGCCTGCTCCAGCCGGAACATGCCCCAGCGCTGCGCCTGGCGCTGCATCTGCTCCTTGCGCGGGCCGAAGAAGGCGGGGCGCCCGCCGCCGCCACCGGCCGCCGCCTGATGCAGCGCGCGGAAATGCCGCATCGCCCCGATGCAGAGCGTGACCGGGCTCGCGCCCTGCGCCTCCAGCCGGCGCATCAGCGGGCCGATCTCGTCGCGCCGCCCATCGGCGGCGGCATGCAGCACATCATCCACCTCGGCCTCGATCGAGGCGGGGGCCAGCGCCGCCACGTCGGCCGAGCTGAGCGGCGAGGAATCACCCCATTTGTAGAGCGCGATCTTCTCCACCGTCTGGCGGAAGTCGCCCGGGTCGAGATCCCGCGCCAGCGCCGAAAGGTCGGCCATCGCCGCCGCGTCGATGCCGCTGAGCCCCGAGGCCTTCAGCGTCGCCTCGATCTCCTCGCGGCTCGGCGGATCGTCGTAGAGCCCGGCGGCGAAGGCGTTGGGATGCGCCTCGAACAGCTTTTTCAGCGAGGATTTTCCGGTCAGCCCGCCCGCCGTCACCACCAGCTGCGCATCGCCGGGCCGCCAGTCCTTCAGCGCCGCGCCGATGGTCGCCGTGGCGAAATCGCCCGCCTCTTCCAGCAGCACCACGCGCGGGCCGGGAAAGAAGCCGGTCGCGGTCAGCGCATCCAGCAGGGCGGCGGGGTCCTTGCGCAGGTCGGCGGCGGGCAGCCGGGTCAGCCGCATCTCGGCCGGCCCCTCCGGGCCGATCAGCGCCGCCACAACCTCCTGCCGCTTCAGCGCCACCCGCATCGCGTCCTGGCCGAAGATCAGAAGCCCCGTCTTCGCCGGATCGGGTTTCGCGAAATAGCGCGTCGCCTCGATGCCGCGCAGGATCATCTGAGCCAGCGCCCGGAGGTGGCGATCAGTTGGGCAACAATCTGGTCGGCGAGGATGCGCATCAGCCGATAGGCCGCGTCCTGCTCGGCCGAGATCAGTGCGACGGTCGATCCGGTGGCGGAATAGGAGGTGAAGCTGCGCGCCGTGCCGCCGGTGACCCGGGCGCCGCTGGCGGTCTCGGTCACCGCCCAGTCGATGCTGCCGACCAGATTGTAGCGGTTGATCGAGTTGCTCGTGGTCACGCCGATTCCCACCGGATTGGTGGCGATGCTGTAGCTCAGCGCGTAGCGCGGCGCGTCGGGGCGGCCGATCCGCTCTTCCAGCCGCTCCACCAGGTCGAAACCGTTCTTGTCGCCGGGATCATTCACCCGGATCGCGCCTTGCAGCTTCTCCGCCGGGCCACCCGGCGCATAGGCCGGCTGGAAACCGCAGGCGGCAAGCGCGCCGGCGGTCAGAAGCAGGAAGCTGCGGCGGTCAGATGACGACATTGACGATGCGCCCCGGCACGACGATGAGTTTCTTCGGGGCGCTGCCCGCCAGCACCTTGACCACAGTCTCCTCCGCCAGCACCAGCTTTTCAACCTCGGCGATCGGCATGTCCTTCGGCACGGTGATTTCCGCGCGCCGCTTGCCGTTGATCTGGATCGGCAGGGTGACCGTGTCCTCGACCAGCAGCGCCGGATCGGCCTTGGGCCAGGCGGCCTGCGCCACCAGCCCCTGCCCGCCCAGCATCGCCCAGATCTCCTCGGCCAGATGCGGCACCATCGGCGACATCAGCTGCGCCATGGTCAGCATCGCCTGCTTCTTCGCCGCGGCCCCGGCGGGGGAGCGGTTCAGCGTGTTGGTGAACTCGTAAAGCTTGGCCACCGCCTTGTTGAAGGCGAAGCCTTCGATCCCGGCGGTCACCTCGGCGATGGCCCGCGCCGTCGCCCGCTCCAGCACCGTATCCTCGGCATTGGGTGCGGCATCGGCGCGGCCGATCTCGTCGGCCAGACGCCAGACCCGGCCCATGTGCTTGAAGGCCGCCTCGGCGCCGGAGGCCGTCCATTCCACATCGCGCTCGGGCGGGCTGTCGGACATGACGAACCAGCGCGCGGTATCCGCGCCGAAGGACTGGATGATCGACACCGGATCGACCACGTTCTTCTTCGATTTCGACATCTTGGCCGAGGGGATCACCTCCACCGGCTCGCCCGTGGAAATAACGGTGCGGGTTGCACGGTCCACCTCTTCGGGGAAATAGTACTGCGTTTTGAGAGACGTGAACTCAGCTTTTTCTCCGCTCGCCGTGTAGGCCGTGAATTCAACAGGCTGAGGTTTCTTGTAGATCTCGTGCGTCACCATCCCCTGGGTGAACAGCGCGTTGAACGGCTCGATCGCCTTCGCCGGCAGGTGCCCGGTCTTGTGCATCGCCCGGGCGAAGAAGCGCGAGTAGAGCAGGTGCAGGATCGCATGCTCCACCCCGCCGATATACTGGTCGACGTTCATCCAGTAATCGGCGTCTTCGGCATCGGTCGGCGTCGCGGCATGCGGCGCGGTGAAGCGCGCGTAATACCAGCTCGAGTCGACGAAGGTATCCATCGTGTCGGTCTCGCGCCGCCCCGGGCCGCCGCATTTCGGGCAGGTGCAGTCGCGCCAGGTCGGATGGCGGTCGAGCGGGTTGCCCGGGATGTCAAAGCTCACATCGTCGGGCAGGCGGACCGGCAGGTTTTCCTTGGCTTCGGGCACGACGCCGCAGGTCTCGCAATGGATCACCGGGATCGGGCAGCCCCAGTAGCGCTGCCGGCTGATGCCCCAGTCGCGCAGGCGGTAGTTGGTGACGCCCCGGCCCACGCCCTGCGACTCGCAGAATTCGATGGCGGCGTTCACCGCCTCCTCGCCGGTCTGCACTTCCTGCCCCGCGAAGCCGCGGATGTAGCGCACCTTCTCGGATTTCAGCGGCACATAGGCCTCGGCAAGCGGCGCTTCCCCGGCGCCCTCGGCGACGAAGACCGGCGGGATCGGCAGGCCGTATTTCGTGGCGAATTCGAAATCGCGCGCGTCATGCGCCGGGCAGCCGAAGATCGCCCCGGTGCCGTAATCCATCAGGATGAAGTTCGCGATATAGACCGGCAGCTCCACCGAAGTATCGAACGGATGCCGCACCCGGATGCCGGTATCCATGCCGCGCTTCTCGGCCTTCTCCAGCGCCTCCTCCGAGGTGCCGATGCGGCGGCATTCGGCGACGAATTCGGCGATCTCGGGATTGTCGCGCTCCAGATGCTTGGCCAGCGGATGATCCGGCGAGATCCCGGCGAAGGACGCCCCCAGAAGCGTATCGGGCCGCGTGGTATAGACCTCCAGCCGGTCGAATCCCTCCGGCGCATCGACCAGCGAGAAGGCGAACTGCAGCCCGCGCGACCGGCCGATCCAGTTGGCCTGCATCAGCCGGACCTTCTCCGGCCAGTCCTTCAGCCCGTCCAGCGCCTCCAGCAATTCCCCGGAATAGTCGGAGATCCGGAAGAACCACTGCGTCAGCTCGCGCCGCACCACCGGCGCGTTCGACCGCCAGCCCTTGCCGTCGATCACCTGCTCGTTCGCCAGCACGGTCATGTCGACCGGGTCCCAGTTCACCACCGCGCTCTTGCGATAGACCAGCCCCGCCTCCAGCATGTCGATGAACATCGCCTGCTGCTGGCCGTAATATTCCGGGTCGCAGGTGGCGAATTCGCGGCTCCAGTCGATCGAGAGGCCCAGCGGCTTCATCTGATCGCGCATCACGTCGATGTTGCCGTAGGTCCAGTCCTTCGGATGGCCGCCCCGCTCCATCGCCGCATTCTCGGCCGGCATGCCGAAAGCGTCCCAGCCCATCGGATGCAGCACGGAATAGCCGGCGGACGCCTTCTGCCGCGCCACCACGTCGCCCATGGTGTAGTTGCGCACATGGCCCATGTGGATGCGCCCCGACGGATAGGGGAACATCTCCAGCACGTAATATTTCGGCTTGGCCGGGTCGCGCCGCGCGCGGAACACCTCCGCAGCCTCCCAGGCGGCTTGCCACTTGGCTTCGGTTGCGGCGGGATCGTAGGACATGGCGGCCTCATGCGTCTGGCGGATGGCGCAGTTACACCGACCCAAGCCCCGAGGTCCAGAGCCGCGCCCTGCTTCTTCTTGGCCGGACGGGGCGCAGAGGCCCCGCCGGAGTTACAGCTTGGAGTCGCGGATACGCAGCTGGCGGGCGCGGCTGAGGATCGCATCCTCGACGGCGCGCTGGGTCTCGGCCGACACCGGGCCGCCCTGCGACTCGAGCGCCACCTTCAGGGACCGCGCGTCCAGCGCCGGGTCCTGCACATAGACCGTGGCGCGATAGGCGCGGCCGCCGCCCGGCGGACGGCCATAGCCGGTGACGATGACGCCGGTGAAGGGATCGACCGATTCGATGGGCAGGAAGTTCAGCACCTCCAGCGAGGCATTCCAGAGATACTTGTTCACCTCGACCGTGACATTCGGGTCATCGACGTTGCTGAACAGGTCCCAGAGCGTCGAGCGCTTGCGGGCGCCCTGCTGCGACAGGCGCTGCACCTCTTCCGGTCCCAGCTCTTCCATCTGGCCGGGGCTCATGTAGGTCGTCGCGTTGACCGGCGGGTTGGCGCCGCCGCCGCAGCTGGCCAGAGAAAGCCCGAGACCACCGGCGATGGCGGCGCGCGCAAGGCGGTTCAAGGTCATGCAGTCCCCCGTTCAACAGATATTCCGCTGTCTAGCCGAGCGCTTGGGGCCGAACAAGGCTTTTCCCCACGGGCGCGCCGCGCGAGCCTTAGAGGGCAGCTGTTTTGCGGCGCCGCGGCATTGTTCCGCCGGTAACGAAACTGTGGCAAAGCTGCACCAACACTGGCGTTCTTCCCGCGGTTCCGGCCGTTCAGATTGCAATCGAGGGGCCAAAGCGGGAAACAAAGCCATACCCAATTCGGATTCCCCTGAGTTGGGCCGCACCTTCCAGATAAAACGAGGGAACACTATGAAAAAGATTCTGCTTGCGACCACCGCGCTCGCATTCTCGGCCGGCTTCGCCGCCGCCGAAGTCAGCTTCTCCGGCCAGGCCAAAATGGGTCTGAAGTACGACGGCGCGCTTGAAGACGACAAAGCGACCGCGCACAGCGAAGCTGTTCTCTACGTTGCGATGTCGGGTGAAACCGACACCGGTCTGGCCTTCGGCGCCACCATCGACATGATTGTCGAGAACAACGGCGACCTGGCCAACGACGACACCACCGTCTTCATCTCGGGCGCCTTCGGCAAACTGAGCATGGGCGCCGTGCCGGAAGCTGAAGAACTCGGCGGCCTGTCGGACATCGGCTGGGACGACCTCGGTTCGGACGACATCGCCGAGAACATCACCGGCGACGAACTCGACGACTACATGGCCTCGAGCCTCGACCACAACGTGAACTACACCTACGCGGCTGACGCCTTCTCGATCTCCATCTCGGGCAAGATCGACAACGCGAACACCAGCGACGGCGACGACGTCGAAAGCTATGCCATCGGCGGCCGCTACAACTTCGGCGACGCCTACGTTGGCCTCGGCTACGCCAAGCACTCGAACCTCGACTTCGACGGCGCGGCGACGGACGGTCCCTTCGACGGCGATGCTGAAGTCGCGACCATCGCCGCTGGCGGCACCTTCGGCGCCTTCGGGATCGCTGCTCTCTATGCCGACGGCAAAATCGACAACAACGACACCGGCGCCGACTACGACGTGAAGTCCTACGGTCTGCGCGGCACGTACAGCATGGACGCGTTCACCTTCGTCGCGGCCTACAGCAAAGCCGACATGGAAGACTTCGCTGACGACCAGGAAATCTACGGCCTGGCGGCTGCCTACGACCTCGGCGGCGGCGCTTCGCTGGCCGGCGGCATCGCCCGCTCCAAAGCTGCCGACGCGGATCGCGAAACCGTTGCCGACTTCGGTATCACGATGAGCTTCTGATCCTTCCAAGGATCGGTTTGGGAAAAGCGGGCTTCGGCCCGCTTTTTTCATGTCTGCGCTCCGGCGCAGGGGCGCAGCTCGGGGGTGCAGCGCCGCTTCCGCCGTGCTAGGACCATCCTGCCAACCGCAGAGGGGGATGACATGGGGCTTCAGGCGATTGCCGAACGGATCACGGCGGCAGAGGTGCAGACCGGCCGGGCGCCGGGCTCGGTGCAGCTGATCGCCGTCTCCAAGCTGCAGCCGCTCGACCGGGTCGAGGCGGTGCTGACCGCCGGGCACCGGCTGTTCGGCGAGAATTACGTGCAGGAAGCCGCCGGCAAATGGCCCGCGCTGCGCGACCGCTTCGGCGCCGTCAAGGTCCACATGATCGGCCCGCTGCAGACCAACAAGGCCAAGGCCGCCTTCGGCCTGTTCGACGCGATCCACACGCTCGACCGGCCCTCGCTGGCCGAAAAGCTGGCGAAGCTGGCGCAGCAGCACGGCAGCTGCCCCGCGCTTTACGTGCAGGTGAACACCGGCGCCGAGCCGCAGAAGGCCGGCGTGCTGCCCGACGACGCCGACAGCTTCGTCGAGACCTGCCGGGCGATGGACCTGCCGATCCGCGGCCTGATGTGCATCCCGCCGGAAGACCAGCCCCCCGCCGCGCATTTCGCCGAACTGGCCGCCATCGCCGAGCGCAACGGGCTCAGCGGCCTGTCGATGGGCATGAGCGCCGATTTCGAGCAGGCCATCGCCCATGGCGCGACCCATGTCCGCGTCGGCAGCGCCATCTTCGGCGCGCGGGTGGTGTGAAACGGTTAAGACTTCCTGAAGAAATTTCCGGCAATCCTGCGGAATCAACGGGATAGGCCGATTTTCACGCGTGAAACGCCGCGGCTACCGCACGATCAGCCGCGTCTCCGGGGCCAGCCGTTTGGCGATCCACAACAGGTCCTCCCGCGCGAAGGCGACGCATCCGGCGGTCGGATGCCGCGGCTTGCGCCAGCTGTGCAGGAAGATCGCCGACCCCCGCCCCGGCCGCGCCCAGGGCCAGTTCCAGTCCGTGGTCAGAATGACATCATAAAGCGGGTCCGCCCGGCTCAGCCGCTCGTGGCCGAAGGGGTGCGGAGCCCGGACCATGTGGTTGTACTCCGGATCGCGCGGATCGTCGGACCACAGATCCCCCGGCCCGATCGGCACCGCCCACTCCGGCAGGTCCGAGACAGCGACCCGGTCCGGGCGATACAGCAGCCCGGTGATGCGATGGCTCCCCACCGGCGTCGCCCCGTCCCCCTCGCGCTTCGCCGCGCTGATCCCGCCCCGCCCGATGGAGCAGGCGAAGCGCCGCCCGCCGAAGGATGCGCCCCAGCGCCCCACCAGCAGATCGCCGCGCTTCATGCCAGATGCCCCGACTTGGCCGCCTTGGTCGCCAGATAGGCCGCGTTCTGCTCGGTCTGGCCGACATGCAGCGGCACCCGCTCGGCCACGGTCACGCCATTGGCCGCCATCATCCGCAGCTTGTTGGGGTTGTTGGTCATCAGCCGCACCGCCGAGAAGCCCATCTGTTTCAGCAGACCGGCCCCGATACGGAAATCGCGCTCGTCGTCCTCGAAACCCAGCCGGTGATTGGCCTCCACCGTGTCGAAGCCCTGATCCTGCAGCGCATAGGCCCGCATCTTGTTGGCCAGCCCGATGCCCCTGCCCTCCTGGTTGAGGTAGAGCAGCACCCCCGCCCCCTCGGCCCCCATCTGCGCCAAGGCGGCGCGCAGCTGCGGGCCGCAGTCGCATTTCAGGCTGCCCAGCACGTCGCCGGTGAAGCAGGCCGAATGCAGCCGCGCCAGCACCGGCGCGCCGCGGTCGGGACGGCCGATCTCGATGGCGTAATGCTCGGCCCCGCCATCCTCGGGCCGGAAGACATGCACCCGCCCGGCCTCCGAGGCGACCATCGGCACCCGGGCCGAGACCACCGGATGCAGCGGCGAGCCGCGCAGCAGCTCCGGCGCCACTTCCGACAGGGCGAGCAGCGTCAGCGCATGGGCCGCGGCCAGCGTCGGCCCGTCGGCGACGGGGACGAGCAGCGCCGCCGGCAGCAGATGCGCCGACTTGGCCAGCGCGATGGCGGCGCGATGCAGGTCGGCCGCGCCGCCGCGCAGCGACTGGAACGGGCCCTTCATCGGCACACGCAGGTCATCCACCGGGTTGGCCAGCGCCCGCAGCCAGTCGATCCCCGCCGTCTCCGGCACCTCGAGCCGGGCGAGGTCGCCGTCATAGGCCCGGGCCTTCAGCGTCTCGGCCCGGCGCAGGGTGATCGCGAGCTCGGGCGTGCCCAGGAGGCGCAGGTCGGCCAGCCGGGCGGCATCCAGCGCCTCCACCGCCACCACCAGCGCGGCCCCGCCGGGGCCGGTCAGCACCACGGGCACGCCCATGCGCAGGTCGCCCCGCGCGCGGGCGATACGTTCGACGATGCTCGGAGCAAGCGGCATGGGCGGTCCTTTCCCGCCCTGTCTAGCCGCGGCTGAAGGGAATTGAAACATTTCCCCGCTTTCCGACACGAGGGCGTGAGAAATCGGTCGCACAACTTGTCGCAGCGGTGAGGCACGCGCATGTGATAGCCAGAACAAAGGAGGACGCCATGGCATCCCTACGCAAGATCCTGCTGGTGGACGACGAAGACGACCTTCGCGAGGCGCTGAGCGAACAGCTGGTGATGACCGAGGATTTCGACGTGTTCGAGGCGAGCACCGGGGCCGAGGGCATGGAGAAGGCCAAGGCCGCGCTTTACGATCTGGTCATTCTCGATGTCGGCCTGCCGGATACCGATGGCCGCGAATTGTGCCGCCGCATGCGCAAGGCCGGGGTGAAATGCCCGATCCTGATGTTGACCGGTCACGATTCGGACAGCGACACCATTTTAGGGCTGGATGCCGGCGCCAATGACTATGTGACAAAACCTTTCAAGTTTCCGGTTTTGCTGGCCCGCATCAGGGCGCAATTGCGCACCCATGAACAATCCGAAGACGCGGTGTTCCAGCTGGGGCCTTACACGTTCAAACCCTCGCAGAAGATGCTGGTCGACGAGAAGGACAAGAAGATCCGGCTGACGGAAAAAGAAACCAATATTCTGAAGTACCTGTACCGCGCCTCGCAGGGCGTCGTCGCCCGCGACGTGCTGCTGCACGAGGTCTGGGGCTACAATGCCGGGGTCACCACCCATACGTTGGAGACGCATATTTACCGGCTGCGGCAGAAGATCGAACCCGATCCCTCCAATGCCCGTCTGCTGGTGACGGAATCCGGCGGATACAGACTTGTTGCATGAATCGGATTTGATGCGCAGATTGTAATTCAGGATCTCAATTGCGCAGCCGGTCTTCTGCAAAACGGATCCCCTTGTCGCGTCGGGGACGATTGACGCGGCACCCTCCCTGTTGGACCTGGCCGGGCCTTGTGCCCGGCCTTTTTTCATTTGAAGGACGCGGCGCAATTGAATGCGCCCGCTCACGCCGGTTGACGGTTTGCGCCCGTTTCGGGTGGTACAGACGTCGGGCCGCCGCTATCCTGCGCGCAGAGCACAGGAGCCCGCATGACCTTCACCCTCGCCACATGGAACATCAACTCGATCCGCCTGCGCGAAGGCCTGGTGACGCGGCTGCTGGGCGAGGAGATGCCCGACATCCTCTGCCTGCAGGAGTGCAAGTCGCCGGTGGAGAAGATGCCGCTCAACGTGTTCCACGACCTCGGCTACCGCTACGCCGTGGCGCGCGGCCAGAAGGGCTACAACGGCGTCGCCATCCTGTCGAAACTGCCGATCATGGACGCGGGCGACCGCGATTTCGCCCAGCTCGGCCATGCCCGCCACGTCGCGGCGCGGCTGGAGAACGGGGTGACGATCCACAACTGCTATGTTCCGGCGGGGGGCGACATCCCCGACCGCGAGCTGAACGCCAAGTTCGGCCAGAAGCTCGACTACCTGACGCAGATGCGCGACTGGTGCCGCTGGGAGACGCCGGACCGCGCGATCCTGGTCGGCGATCTCAACATCGCCCCGCGCGAGGACGACGTCTGGAACCACAAGGCGCTGTTGAAGATCGTCAGCCACACGCCGGTCGAGGTCGATCACCTGAACGCGGTGATGGAGGCCGGCAAGTGGATCGATGTGACCCGCCACGACATCCCGCAGGGGCAGCTCTATTCCTGGTGGTCCTATCGGGCGGCGGATTGGGATCTGGCCGACAAGGGCCGGCGGCTCGACCACATCTGGGCCACGCCCGACATCGTCAACGCCGCCCACGACAGCCGCATCCTGCGCAGCGCCCGCGGCTGGCTGCAGCCTTCGGACCACGCGCCGGTGTTCGCGACCTTCGATTTGTAAGCATTTCGACCAGACACGACGCGGGCGGGCGGATTTGCCGCCTTGCCTTTTGCGCGCTTTCGCGTAGTTTGGAATCATTCTAAACCACGGAGCCGCCATGATCCCCGGACTGTCCTCCCGCCGCCGCTTCAAGGATCTGTCCGAGCAGGAGATCCTCGCGCTGGCCATCTCCTCCGAGGAGGACGATGCCCGGATCTACCGTGGCTATGCCGAGCGGCTGAGGGCGGAATATCCGGCTTCGGCGGCAGTGTTCGAGGGGATGGCGGCGGAGGAGGACGGGCACCGGCAGCGGCTGATCGAGCTGCATCGTCGGCGCTTTGGCGAGACCATCCCGCTGATCCGGCGCGAGCATGTCGCGGGGGCCGAAGCGCGCAAGCCGGTCTGGCTGATGGCCAATCTCTCGCTGGAGACGATCCGCGCCGAGGCCTGGAACATGGAGGCGAGCGCGCGGCAGTTCTACGAGACCGCCGCCACCCGGGTCACCGATGCCGGCACACGCAAGCTCCTGGGCGATCTCGCCGCCGCCGAGGCCGGGCACGAGCGC
>NZ_PZKG01000027.1 GCF_003034985.1 Cereibacter changlensis JA139 | reverse complement strand
CCTCGACCGGCTGGCTGCGCAAGTACCGCGTCCGCATCAAGGGCAACCCGGCCGAGCCGGATCTGGAGCCGCTGCGCAAGGGCATCACCGTCGATGGCGAGAAGTTCCAGCCGATGAGCGTCAGCCTCGACCGGATTCAGGGCGCCAATGCCTGGCTCACCGTCGCCCTGCGCGAGGGCCGCAACCGCGAGATCCGCCGCGCGGTTGGCGCCATCGGCCTGACGGTGAACCGGCTGATCCGGATCAGCTACGGCCCGTTCCGTCTGGGCGAGCTGCAGCCCGGCGAGGTCGAGGAGGTGAAGGGCCGCGTCCTGCGCGACCAGCTCGGCATGGACCCGAAATCCGAGGAGGCCTCGGGCCGCAAGCCCGCGCCGAAGCCCATTCCCAAAGCCGAGCCGGTGCGCCCCGGCGCCCCCGGCAAGGCGCCGCGCGCCGGCTGGGCCGCGGCCAAGCCCGAGGCGAGGACCGGCCGCACCGGCGCCCCCGCCGCGGCGAAGCCCGCCACAAAGACCACGGTAAAGACCTTCTCGCGCCGCCCGCCCCGGCCGCAGACCGCCGAGACGCTGGCAGCCGAGGCGATCGACGCGCCGAAGCCCTGGCGCAAGCCCGCCGAGCCGAAATCCAGGACCGGCGCCCGCGGCATGGCCCCGAAGCCCGGCCCCGCCAAACCCGGCGCGAAGCCGGGCCCGCGCCCCAAGCCGCGCGGTTGATCCACCGCCCGCGCGGCGTAAGCCGATGCGGCAAGGAAGAACGGGCAAGTCTTCTGCGAAGACTTGCCGCCCACGATCTTTCTGCGAAAGATCGCCCCGGTGTTTTCGCAGAAAACACGCCTCTGCGGATTTTCGCAGAAAATCCGGCCCCCCGACCCGACACCGGGCCAAACCCCCTGCCGATTGCATTTCCCCCTCCGCAGAGTGCCACCCGCAACCCGGCGCTTAGGCCCGATTTCCGCGGCGCGGCACTGGCAGGGGCCGGCCGGCTTTCCTATATCCTTGGCTGACCCGTCACGGAGGAAGCCGCACATGTCTTCAAAAGGGCTCCAGACCCTGGCCTTCCTCATGCTCCTAGGGCTGACGATCTATGTCGCCACGCTGGGGGGCGCCTGATGGCACAGCGGTTCGGCGGCAGGCACAGTCCCGAGAACTCCCGACCCTCCCCCGCCGTGGCCCCGCCGCGCCGGCCCAACGCCTGGGACGGCAAGCGCCGCAGCCGGGTGGGCAGCCGCTCGGCGGCCCTGTTCTTCCTGCCCCTGATCTTCATCGTCAAGGCCTTCCGCGGCGATCCGTCCGAGCTGGTGCTCGGTCTCGGGGCCGCCGCCGCGCTGGCGCTCGCCGCTTGGCTGACCCGCGAGGGCATCCATGCCGAGGAGGCCTATGACGCCCGTCGCGTGGCCAAGCGCCCGGCGATCCCGCGCAAGATCTTCGGCTCGGTGCTCACCGGCGCCGGGCTTTTCGCCGGCAGCCTGATGGGCGACGCCGGGCTGGTCTACGGCGCCGTCATCGGCCTGATCGGGGCCGGGCTGCACAGCCTCGCTTTCGGGCTCGACCCCCTGACCGACAAGGCCGCCGAAGGGGTGGATTCCTTCCAGACCGACCGGGTCGCCCGCGCGGTGGACGAGGGCGAGAAGCATCTCCTCGCCATGCGCGAGGCCATCCTGCGGCTCGGCGACCGCGGGCTGGAAACGCGGGTGGAGCGTTTCGCCGCCACCGCCCGCACCCTGTTCCGCGGCGTCGAAAGCGACCCCGGCGACCTGACGGCGGCGCGCAAGTATCTCGGCGTCTACCTGATGGGCGCCCGCGACGCGACGGTGAAATTCGCCGACCTCTACGCCCGCAATCACGACGCCGGAGCGCGGGCCGATTACGAGGCGCTGCTCACCGATCTGGAGACCAATTTCGCCAGCCGCACCCAGCTTCTGCTGAGCAACGACCGCAGCGATCTGGACGTGGAAATCGGCGTGCTGCGCGAAAGGCTGCTGCGCGAGCACTAGCAAGAGCCGGAGAGGTCACGGAAATCCGCCGATGGGCGGAACGGGCCGCGGGTTCCGGCGTTGGCGCAGGCGCGGATGATTGAGAAGTCATTTCGCCTTGCGTATAGAAAGTCATGTAGGGCTTGCTGCCCGGCCCCGGGCGGCGGCAAAGGTTCAGAGCGAGGCATTTGATGACCGAGTCCGTCCGCAGCAAGGCCAACGAGGCCCTTGCCGAAGTTCAAGAAGTCACCGCCGCCACCCTGCCCGCCCCCGGCCAGCAGGTCACCCCCCTCGCCGAGGCGCCCGCTCCCCTTGCCGAGACCATCCGCCAACGCATGGCGGAGCTCGACATGACCAACACCCAGTCGATCATCTCCTTCGGCTCCGGCGCGCAGGCCGAGCTGCAGACCATCAGCCAGCAGATGCTGGGCGACGTGAAGAACAAGGACGTCGGTCCCGCCGGCGACTCGCTGCGCTCCATCGTCGCCACCATCCGCGGCTTCTCGGTCTCCGAACTCGACGTGCGCCGCAAGCCGAGCTGGTGGGAACGCCTTCTGGGCCGCGCCGCGCCCTTCGCCAAGTTCGTCGCGAAATACGAAGATGTGCAGGCCCAGATCGACCGGATCACCGAGAGCCTGCTGAACCACGAGCACAAGCTCTTGAAAGACATCAAGTCGCTCGACAACCTCTATGCCAAGACGCTGAACTTCTACGACGAGCTGGCGCTCTACATCGCCGCCGGCGAGGAGAAGCTGCGCCAGATCGACACCACCGACATCCCGGCCAAGGAGGCGAAACTCGCCGCCACCCCTGAGGCCGATCAGGTGATGGAGGCGCAGGAGCTGCGCGACATCCGCGCCGCCCGCGACGATCTGGAACGCCGGGTGCATGACCTGAAGCTGACGCGTCAGGTCACCATGCAGTCGCTGCCCTCGATCCGTCTGGTGCAGGAGAACGACAAGTCGCTGGTGATGAAGATCAACTCGACGCTGGTGAACACCGTGCCGCTGTGGGAGACCCAGCTGGCGCAGGCGGTCACCATCCAGCGCTCGCGCGAGGCGGCCGGCGCGGTGAAGGCCGCCAACGACCTGACCAACGAGCTCCTCACCGCCAATGCCGAGAACCTGCAGCAGGCCAACAAGGTGATCCGCACCGAGATGGAGCGCGGCGTCTTCGACATCGAGGCGGTGAAGAAGGCAAATGCCACACTCATCGCAACAATAAACGAGAGCCTTGCCATTGCCGATGAAGGCAAGGCAAAACGCGCAGCCGCCGAGGTCGATCTTCAGCGCATGGAGGCCGAGCTGCGCGACACGCTCGCCTCCGCCCGCGCGCGCAAGACCGGCTCCGGCGACACCACCGGCACCTCCCTCCGACCCTGAGGATACCCGCCATGCGCGCAGGTCTGCACCACCGTTCCGCCCTCTCGCCGGGCCTGCCCGTGCTGGCCCTGCTGGCGCTGACCGGCTGCGACCCCACGGTGACCGGCCCCACGGCGCCGCGCGTCGGGCCGCAGCCGCGGCCGGCGGATCTGGCGCAGCCGGCCCCCGAGTCGGAGCAGAGCAAGCGGATGCGCGCCTACTACGCCAAGGTGCAGGCCGACCTCTTGGCGCAGGGCCTCTTGCGCACCGACGGCGGCGGGCAGGACACGCCCTATACCGACCGGATGCTGGCCGACAATTTCCTCCGCATCGCGCTCTACGACGAATACCAGCGCGGCGCCGCGGGCTTTTCGCAGCGCGAGACCGAAAGCCACCTGCGCCGCTGGACGGCTCCGGTGCGCGTCGGGCTGCGCTTCGGCGACTCGGTGCCGCAGGAGCGCCGGGCCACCGACCGCGCCCGCATCGGCTCCTATCTGGCAAAGCTCGCCGGCGTGACCGGCCACCCGATCAGCCTGTCCGAGGCCTCGCCCAACTTCTTCCTGCACATCGTCAACGAGGACGAGCGCCGCGCCTTGGCGCCCGCGATCAACGCCTCGCTGCCCGGCCTCTCGCCGGTCGAGGTGGCGGGCATCACCGAGATGCCGCCGACCACCTATTGCCTCGTCTACGCCCTGTCGCAGGACCAGACCGGCACCTATACCCGCGCCTTCGCAGTAATCCGGGCCGAGCATCCCGACCTGCTGCGCCTCTCCTGCCTGCACGAGGAGATCGCCCAGGGCCTCGGCCTCGCCAATGACAGCCCGCGCGCGCGCCCGTCGATCTTCAACGACGACGAGGAATTCGCCTTGCTGACCACGCAGGACGAGCTGATGCTGAAGATCCTCTACGACCCGCGCCTGAAGCCCGGCATGACCGCGGCCGAGGCGCGCCCCATCGTCCAGACCATCGCCTACGAGCTGCTGGGCGGCGAAAGCTGACATCCAAAAGGACGACACATGGCCATCTTCGATTTCCTCAAAGGCGAATTCATCGACGTCATCCACTGGGTCGACGACACCCGCGACACGATGGTCTGGCGGTTCGAGCGGCACGGCCATGCGATCAAGATGGGCGCCAAGCTGACGGTGCGCGAAGGTCAGGCGGCGGTCTTCATCCACGAGGGACAACTGGCCGATGTCTTCGGCCCCGGGCTCTACCAGCTCGAGACCAACAACCTGCCGATCATGACGACGTTGCAGCACTGGGACCACGGCTTCCAGTCGCCGTTCAAGTCCGAGATCTATTTCGTCAACACCACCCGCTTCAACAACCTGAAATGGGGCACCAAGAACCCGATCATCTGCCGCGACCCCGAATTCGGGCCGATCCGGCTGCGGGCCTTCGGCACCTATTCGATGCGCGTCACCGATCCGGGCCATTTCATGACCGACATCGTCGGCACCGATGGCGAGTTCACCTCCGACGAGATCAGCTTCCAGATCCGCAACGTCATCCTGCAGGAGCTGTCGCGCGTGCTGGCGGCTTCCGGCATCCCGGTGCTCGACATGGCGGCCAACACCGCCGACCTGTCCAAGCTGGTGACGACCGCCATCGCGCCGACCATCGCCACCTACGGCCTCACCCTGCCGGAATTCTACATCGAGAACATCTCGCTGCCGGAAGAGGTGGAGAAGGTGCTCGACAAGCGCACCTCGGCGGGCATCGCCGGCGACCTGACCAAGTACATGCAGTTCAACGCCGCCGAGGCGATGGGCTCGCCGCAATCCGCCGCCGGCTCCGCCATGGCGACCGGCATGGGCGCGGCGATGGGGCTCGGCATGGCGCAGGGCATGGGCCAGCCCGGCCCCTGGGGCGCAGCGCCCGCCGCCGCCGCTCCCCCGCCGCCCCCGCCCCCGCCGGCCGAGCCGCAATGGCACATCGCCGCCAATGGCGCGACCGAGGGCCCCTTCGCCCAATCGGCCCTGCTCGCGCGCGGCCTGACTGCCGCCACCCTCGTCTGGACCCCCGGTCAGGACGGCTGGAAACCGGCGGGCGAGATCCCCGCGCTCTCCGCCCTGCTCGCCACGGTCCCGCCGCCCCCGCCGCCCGGAGCCTGACGTGACGGATGTGACCCACTGGCCCTGCGAAAGCTGCGGGGCCGACCTCCGCTTCGCCCCCGGCCAGACCGACCTGCGCTGCGACCATTGCGGCCACCTGCAACACATCCCCGAGCTGCCGAAAGCCCGCACCCTGGCGCTCGGCGAGCTTGACCTGCGCGACGCGCTCGCCAACCAGCTGCCCGCCAGCGAAAGCCAGGATGTCCGCACCACCCGCTGCCCCTCCTGCGGCGCGCTGGTCGAATTCCAGGGCGCGACCCACGCCACCCAGTGCCCGTTCTGCGCCACCCCCGTGGTCGCCGGCACCGGCGAGACGCGGCAGATCAAGCCGCAGGCGCTGATCCCCTTCGCCCTGACCGAACGCGAGGCCCGCGCCTCGATGACCAGATGGCTCGGCAGCCTCTGGTTCGCGCCGAACGGCCTCGTGCAATATGCCCGCAAGGGCCGGGCGCTCGACGGGCTCTACGTCCCCTACTGGACCTTCGACGCCGCCACCCGCAGCCGCTACCAGGGCCAGCGCGGCACCTATTACTACACCACCCGCACCGTCACCGTGCAGGTCGATGGCAAGCCGCAGCGCCGGACCGAACAGGTGCGCCACACCCGCTGGACCCCGGTCTCGGGCGGGGTGGCCCGGGCCTTCGACGACGTGCTGGTGCTGGCCTCCACCAGCCTGCCGCGCAGTTACACCGAGGCGCTGGAGCCCTGGGACCTGAACGCGCTCACCGCCTACAGCCCCGATTACCTCGCCGGCTTCACCGCCGAGGGCTACACGGTCGGCCTCGCCGAGGGCCAGACCCGCGCGCACGAGATCATGGCGGGCGTCATCCACCAGGACGTGCGCGCCGACATCGGCGGCGACGAGCAGCGGGTGACGCGGGTCGAGACCGAGCACTCGGCCGAGACCTTCAAGCACATCCTGCTGCCGATCTGGATGGCGGCCTACAAGTACAACGGCAAGACCTACCGCTTCGTGGTCAACGGCCAGTCCGGCAAGGTCCAGGGCGAGCGCCCATGGTCTGCCTGGAAGATCGCCTTCGCCGTGCTGCTCGCGCTGATCGTCGCCGGGATCGTCGCGGCGATCAGCCAGATGCGCTAGATGAACATCGCCGCAAGGCTGTGCAGCAGGTCGCGCAGCGGCCCGAACATCGAGGCGATCTGCCAGGTGGCGAAGAACACCAGCGGGTAGAACAGCGTCGCATGCGACTTGGCCAGCGTGGTCACGTCGAGCCGCAGGAAACCGCGGGTCAGCAGCGGCACCAGCAGCATGGCCATGCCGACGCCGATCGCGGCGCCGACCAGCACGTCCGACGTGTAGTGCAGCCCGAAATAGATCCGCGGCAGGCAGATGATGAGCGCGGCGTGCAGCAGCGCCGCGATACCCACCGCGCGATGCGCGAGGAAGAACCCGGTGGCGATGGCGAAATACAGCACCGCGTGATCGCTCGGCATCGAGCTCCAGCCGTCCAGCGTCTCGTTGCTGAGGCCCGGCAGCAGCCGGAACCCGAGCTCTGGATCATGGATCGGCCGCGGTCGGTAGGGCATCAGCGTCGCCAGCCCGCGTCCGGCAAAGACCGCCAGCACCGAGACCACCAGCACCGACAGCAGCCGCGCCTGGAACAGCCGCGACTCGCGGTTGGCCGAGAACCACAGCCCCCAGAACAGCATCATCACCACCAGCCCCTTGAACAGGCTGTTGCGCTCGAGGATGTGGACGAAGGCGTCAAAGCCGGGAGAGCTGCCGAGGAAGCTGTTGATGAAAAGAGAGATCCTCAGATCCGCGGTCTGCAATGCCTCCAGCACGAGCTCACCTTCATTCTAAAAAGTGTCATAAAATATTCACAATTAAGGGGCGGCAGAATCGGCATGGATGCAAGAGGCGCCGGCCGGCCCCGCACGGATAGGCCTCATGATGGGCGGGATGTCGCCCATGACGGCCATCCTGCACACTTCCGGGTTGAAAGATCTTGGCGCAGCGACCGTCAGGCCACCGCAGCGCGGTAGAGATGCCAGCTGGCATGACCCAGCAGCGGCATCACCAGCACCAGCCCCAAGAGCGCCGGCAAGGCCCCCAGCAGCAGCGCCGAAGCCACGATCAGCCCCCAGAGCGCCATGGTCTCCGGGTTGCGCCGCAGCACCCGGACCGAGGTCACCACCGCCTGCACCAGCCCCACGTCGCGATCGAGCAGCAGCGGGAAGGACACCGCGCTGATCGCCAGCACCGCCGTGGCGAAGACGAAGCCCACCGCCATGCCGAGCCCGATCATCGCCCAGCCCTCCGGCGTGCCGGTCACCGCCTGCGCGAAGCTCCCCAGCGTCCAGAGCGTCCCGGACCCCAGCGTCGCCTTGAAGATCAGGTTCGCCGCCATGACCCAGGCCATGAAGATCACCAGATGGAACAGCGCCAGCGCCAGAATGGCCCCGAAGCGCGGCGAGCGGACCACATCGGCCAGCGCCGACCAGTCGGTCTCCAGCCCCGCCTCGCGCCGCCGGCTCATCTCGTAAAGCCCGACCGCCGCCACCGGCCCGACCAGCGCGAAGCCCGACAGGATCGGGAACAGCAGATGCAGGCTGCCCTGCACCGCCGCCGTCGCCAGCAGAAGGCCGATCATCGGATAGACCAGACAGACGAAGATCACGTCCGAGCGGAAATACCCCATGTCCTCCAGCCTCTTGCGCAGCGCGTCGCGCAGGTCCTCGCTGTCGATCCGCTGCACGCGCGGCATGTCGACCGCATGATCGCGCCCGGTCGAGACCGTGGCCTGCGACAGATAGCCGACCGCCGAACCGACGGCATCGGCGGACCACGACAGGGGATTTCCGATTGTCTTGGGCATGGTTCAACTCCTCGCAAGCGCGCGGAGCCGGATCTCTCCGCCCGCGGCAGAGTGAATGGCAGGCCGGGTGACGCCCCGGTCCTGCGATCAGCCTAGCACGAAAGTATGATTCCGTTTTTCATAAATTCGTGGCCGGTGGTCAGCCTGCGGCCTCCGCCCGATACCGCTCGATCCAAGCGGCGCTCAGCCCATCCGCCAGCCGCGCCACCCCGGGGCGTATCGCCTCCGCCGCCGGGGGCGTCACGTCCAGCGCCGCGCAGATCAGGCGCAGCGCCGCCGCCGGATCGGCGGACAGCGCCTCATAACCGATGCGCAGCGGGGCGATGCCCTCGGCTTCGAACCACTCCTGCCATGCCGCCTCGGCCTGCACCAGCGCCGTCACCTCGCGCTGCAACCGGGCGAAATCGTAATGCGGCGGCTGCGGAGGGGCGAGCCGTTCGACTTCCGTGCCATCCGGCGCGACATGCCAGAGCCCGGTCTGCTCGGCCCGCACCCGCGACACCGCCTGCGCCACCTTGTCGGCCCGGCTCAGGTGGATGAACAGCAGCGGGCTAAAGGCCGTCTCCAGCCGCGCCCTGTCAGAGGCCGCTTCCGGATGCAGCCTGCCCAGCGCCCCGCAAAGATCGACCAGATTTTCCTGCATCAGCCGTAGCCCGAACAGCGGCGTCCCGGCCTTCCCCTCCCGGATTGCCGCGGCGAGATAGGCCGCGTCGATGCCCCGCGCGGCCTGCGTCGGGGCCTCCGGCAGCCCCCATTCCTGCGCCCACCACGTCAGGATCTGCCGCCGGAAGAACGAGTCCGGCGCGCCCATCCGCCCGGTCGCGGTCAGCAAGCCGCAGAGCAGAGTGCTGCCGCTGCGCGGCGTGCCGCAAAGTATATAGCCGCCCGGCATCTTCGCCTTCCCCACAAATCGTTAGCCAATCCTTACCATGATACGCAAACCCCAGCCCTTTCAAACCCTTACCCCGATTTTCACGCGTGAAAATCCGCCCTTCCCCGAAGCTGCCCCGTTGACACCGCCTGCCCCGCCCCCGATAGAACCTGCATCCAAGCGGAGGCCCTGATGACCGACCTGACCCGAGTCCTCGATCACGCCCATATCCCCGAGCTTCCGAATCCCTATTACGGCAAGGTCCGCGACTGCTACGACCTGCCCGCGGATGCGGAAAACCCGGCCCGGCGCATCCTGATCTCCTCCGACCGGATCTCCGCCTTCGACCGCATCCTCGCAGCGATCCCGTGGAAGGGGCAGGTCCTGACCCAGGTCGCCCGCTTCTGGTTCGACCGGACCGCCGACATCTGCCCCAACCACGTCCTCTCCTACCCCGACCCCAACGTGGTGATCGGCCGCCGCCTGACGATCCTGCCGGTGGAAATCGTGGTGCGCGGCTATCTTGCGGGCACAACCGGCACCTCGATCCTCACCCTCTACAAGAAGGGTGTGCGGGACATGTATGGCCACACCCTCCCCGACGGGCTGGCCGACAACGCCCCCCTCCCCGCCCCGATCATCACCCCCACCTCGAAAGCCTTCGACGGAGGCCATGACGAGCCGCTGACGGCGGAAGAGATCCTGGCCCAGGGCCTGCTCACCCCCGCCCAGTGGGAGGAGGTGTCGCAGAAATCCCTCGCCCTCTTCGCCCGGGGCCAGCAGATGGCCGCGGAGCGCGGGCTGATCCTCGTCGACACGAAATACGAGTTCGGCATCGACGAGGCAGGCACGATCCTGATCGCCGACGAGATCCACACCCCGGATTCCAGCCGCTACTGGCTCGCCTCGGGCTACGGGCAGGCCTTCCGCGACGGCGCCCGCCCGCCCTCCTTCGACAAGGACGTGATCCGCTCCTGGGTCGCCGCCCGCTGCGACCCCTACACCGACGACATCCCCGAGATCCCCGCCGAGATCATCGCCACCACCGCGAAAGCCTATATCGACGCCTATGAGGCGATCACCGGCGAGACCTTCGTGCCCGACGCCGGCGGGGCCACCCCGCTCGACCGGGTGCGCGGCAACCTCGCGCCCTATTTCCGCTGACCTTCCGCGCGCCAACCCTGACAGGAGCCCCCATGATCCTCTGCTGCGGCGAAGCCCTGATCGACATGCTGCCCCGCGAGACCAGCGCGGGCGAGCCCGCCTTCGCCCCCCACGCGGGCGGCGCGGTGTTCAACACCGCGATCGCCTTGGGCCGCCTCGGCGCGCCGACGGGGTTCTTCTCGGGCCTCTCGAACGACCTCTTCGGCGCCCAGCTGACCGAGACGCTGGCGGCCTCGAAGGTCGACACCTCGCTCTGCGCCCGCTCGAATCGGCCCACAACCCTGGCCTTCGTCCGGCTGGTGGAGGGGCAGGCGACCTATGCCTTCTATGACGAGAACACCGCCGGGCGGCTGCTTTCCCGCGACGAGCTGCCGGCGCTGCCCGAGACGGTGGAGACGCTGTTCTTCGGCGGCATCTCCCTGGTGAACGATCCCGCCGCCAGCACCTATGCCGCGATGATGGCGCGCGAGGCGGCGTCGCGGGTGACGATGATCGACCCCAACATCCGCCCCGGCTTCATCACTGACGCCACGGCCTACCGCGCCCGCATCGCCGAGATGATCGCCATGGCCGATATCGTGAAGCTGTCGGACGAGGACCTGAACTGGCTGGAAGGTCCGGGCGACCTGACGGGGCTGGCGCGTTGCATTCTCGCGCGCGGGCCGAAGCTGGTGCTGATCACCGAGGGCTCCAGGGGGGCGCGGGCGATCACCCTGACGCAGGACCGCTTCATCGCCGCCACCGCCGTGACCGTGGCCGATACGGTCGGCGCGGGCGACACGTTCAACGCGGGCGTGCTGGCCGCGCTGCATCGGGCGGGGGTCTTGAGCAAGGCGGCGCTGGCGGAGCTGTCCGACGAGACGCTGGACGCGGCGCTGAGCCTCGGCACCCGGGCGGCGGCGATCACCGTCTCGCGCGCCGGGGCCAACCCGCCCTGGGCCGACGAGCTCTGATGCGCGCCCTGATCCAGCGCGTGCGCCACGCCTCGGTAGTGGTGGAGGGTGAGACGATCGGCGAGATCGGCCCGGGCCTGTTGATCCTGATCTGCGCCATGCAGGGCGACACCGAGACGGAGGCCGACACGCTTGCCGCCAAGATCGCCAAGCTGCGCATCTTCAAGGACGAGGCGGGCAAGATGAACCGCTCGGTCAAGGACATTGGCGGGGCCGCCTTGATCGTCAGCCAGTTCACGCTGGCCGCCGACACCAGCCGCGGCAACCGCCCCGGCTTTTCCACCGCCGCCGCGCCCGACGAGGGCCGCAGGCTCTACGAGTATTTCACCGACCGGGTGAAGGCCGAGGGCATCGTCACCGCCAACGGCAGCTTCGGCGCCGACATGGCGGTGAGCCTGCTCAACGACGGGCCGGTGACGATCTGGATGGAAAGCTAGCGCTCCCCCCGCCCGCGCAGCCGCCGCTCCAGCCGGCGCAGCGCGAGCGACAGCGTGACGGTCATCGTGAGATAGATCAGAGCCACTATATTGTAGGTCTCGAAATAGCGGAAGTTGCCCGCCGCCGTCACCTTGCCGAGCTGGGTCACGTCGGTGACGCCGAGCACCGAGACGAGGCTCGAATCCTTCACCATCGCCACGAAGTCGTTGCCCAGAGGCGGCAGGATGGTGCGGAAGGCCTGCGGGAAGACGACGAGGCGGAAGCGCAGCCAGCCCGACATGCCGAGCGCCTCGGCAGCCTCGACCTGCCCCTCGTCCACCGCCAGAAGGCCGGCGCGGAACACCTCGGCCAGAAAGGCGGCGTAAGCCAGCGCCAGCGCCAGCACAGCCCGCCACAAAAGCGAGACGTCACGGGTGCGCAGCGGCTCCAGCCCCGCCCAGCCGGTGAGCCAATTCCACGCGGCGACCCCGGCAGGGGCCAGCACGAAGGCGACGTAGAGCAGCAGCACGATGATCGGCACGCCGCGCACCACCTCGACGTAGAAGCGCGCCAGCTGCCGCAGCACCACCCAGCGCGACAGCGCCGCCATGGCAAGGCCGAGCCCCAAGAGGCAGGCCAGCCCGAAGGCGGTCAGCGTGACGAAGACGGTGATGCCGATGCCCTTGGCCAGCGTCGCCAGCACCTGCGCATAGACCGGGGCGCTGGCCACCTCCCAGAACAGCCAGCCCGCGATCCCGGCAAGCGCCAGCAGCCACCACGGGAAATCCTCCTGCCCGGGACGACGCCTCACGCAGGCCTACTCGCCCATCTTGAAGTCGAGGAACCACTTTTCATCAAGCGCCGCGGTGGCGCCATCGGCCTTCATCGCGGCGATGGCCGCATTGACCGGGGCCACCAGATCGGAGCCCTTCGGGAAGATGAAGCCGAAATCCTCGGCCCCGAGCTTTTCGCCGACGATCTTCAGCCCGCCCTCCGAGGCCGCGACATAGCCGTTGCCCGCGGTGCCGTCGGTCAGCACCAGATCGACGTCGCCCGCCCGCAGCGCCTGCACCCCCGCGCCGAAGGTCTCGAACATCTTCATCCGCGGATTGGCCTCGTCGCCGTCGAGCACCTCGTAGATGCCCACGTAGAAGGGCGTCGTGCCGGGCTGGGCGGCGATCAGCAGGTCGGGATCGGCAGCGAAGCTCTTCGCGTCGGTGAAGCGATCCTCGTCGCCGCGCACCAGCATGACCATTTCGGAGCGCATGTAGGGGTCGGAGAAATCCACCTGCTCCTTGCGGTCGTCGCGGATGGTGATGCCGGTCATGCCGATATCGTATTCTCCGGCCGCGACCGCCGGGATCATCGCGTCCCAGCTGGAGTTCTGGTAGCTGACGGTCATGTTCAGCCGCTTGGCGATCTCGGCCATTGCGTCATATTCCCAGCCCACGGCCTTGCCCGAGGCATCGACGAATTGCAGCGGCGGATAGGCGTTCTCGGTCACCACCACCACTTCGCGGCCCTGCAGATCGGGCAGAGCCTGCGCCAGAGCGAGGCCGGGCAGCAGTGTGACGAGGGCGGCGGCGCGCAGAAGGGGGGCGATCATGGGCAAGCTCCGTTGCGGGGGACGCGGCGAGGTTACGCCGCAGGGCTTGGCGCTGTCCAGCGGTCAGCCGTGGCCGCCGCAGACCGGGCAGCCGGGGCGCGGCTTGGTCGCGATGCGCCGGGTCTCGCCCCAGAGCGCGTCATAGATCACCACCGCCCCGCGCAGGCTGGCCCCGGCCCCGGTCAGATGTTTCACTGCCTCCACGGCCATCATCGAGCCGACCACCCCCGGCAGCGGCGCCGCCACCCCCGCCTCGGCGCAGGAGGGCACGAGGCCCGGCGCGGGCCGCACCGGGAAGACGCATTCGAAACAGGGCCCGCCCCGCGCGGGATCGTAGAGGCTCACCTGCCCCTCCCATTGCGCGATGGCCCCGGCGATCAGCGGCTTGCCCGCCGCCACCGCGGCCCGGTTCACCAGATAGCGCGTGTCGAAATTGTCGGTGCCGTCGAGGATCAGGTCGTACTCGGCGAGGAGCCCCGCCGCCGTCTCCTCGGTCAGGTCGCGGTGATAGGGGCGCACCTCGATGAAGGGGTTCAGCGCCCGCATCTGCACCTCGGCGGAGGCCACCTTGGGCAGGCCGATCCGCGCATCGGTGTGGATCACCTGCCGCTGCAGGTTGGAATTCTCCACCCGGTCGCCGTCGATCACGCCGATGGTCCCCACGCCCGAGGCCGCAAGATAGAGCAGCGCCGGCGAGCCGAGCCCGCCTGCCCCCACCACCAGCACCTTCGCATCCTTCAGCCGCCGCTGCCCCGGCCCGCCGATCTCGCGCAGCATGATGTGACGGGCGTAACGCTCCAGCTCCGCCGGACGGAAGGCGCCGGGCTTGTCAGGCGTGGTCCGCGCCGCCACCCGCCGCTTCAGCCGGGTCAGCCCGGCGCGGTAGAGCGCCGCGACCAGCGCGACGACGCCCACCGCCAGCCAGACCTCCGCCCGCTCTCCGGTCGCCATGCGCAGGGGATGGCCTTCGGGCAGCAGCAGATGCCCCGCCACGACGCCGAGCCAGAGCGCGAGGATCATGCCCCAGCGCAGCCGCAAGGGCGTCTTCAGCGCCCAGCCGACCGCCCAGAGCGCCCCGGCCAGGACGAAGACCATCAGCACCGCTCAGCCCTTCCCGGTGGAGCCGAAGCCCCCCGCGCCGCGCGCGGTCTGGCCCAGATCCTCCACCGTCAGGAAGTCGGCCTGCACCACCGGCGCCACGACCATCTGCGCGATCCGGTCGCCATGGGCGACGCGATAGGGCTCGGTGCCGAGGTTGATCAGCAGCACCCCCAGCGGGCCGCGATAATCGCTGTCGATGGTGCCCGGCGTGTTCGGCACCGTCAGCCCGTGCTTCAGCGCCAGCCCCGAGCGCGGGCGGATCTGCGCCTCGAACCCCTCGGGGATCTCCAGCCGCAGCCCGGTCGGGACCACCATCCGCTGCATCGGCGCAAGCTCCAGCCCTGCCCCGCGCTGCGTCTCGGGCAGGTTGGCGCGCAGGTCGGCCCCGGCCGCGCCCGCCGTTTCGTAGCGCGGCAGACCCAGAGCCCGGTCGGCCCAATCTTCCCAGAGCACCCGCAGCACCGGCCTCATGCCCGCCCCTCCCGTTTCTTCCTGGAAAAAATACGCCCGCCGGAGGCGCAGGCCCGCCTCATGCGATCACCGTGGCGATCCGCGCCGCGAGCTTCTCTGCCACGGCCTGCTTGCTCATCCGCGGCCAATCCTCGGCGCCCTCTGCGGTGATCAGCGTCACCGCATTCTCGCGCCCGCCCATGATGCCGGTGGCGGGCGAGACGTCATTCGCCACGATCCAGTCACAGCCCTTGCGCAGCCGCTTGGCGGTGGCATGGGCCAGCACATCGTCGGTCTCGGCGGCAAAGCCCACCACCAGCGCCGGCCGCCCGGCGCCCATGGCCGAGACGGTGGCCAGAATGTCCGGGTTCTCGGCGAAGTCGAGCTGCAGCCCGCCCCCGCCCTTCTTCATCTTCGAGCTTCCGGCATTCGCCACCCGCCAGTCGGCCACCGCCGCGGCGAAGATGGCGGCATCGGCGGGCAGCGCCGCCTCGACCGCCGAAAGCATCTCGCGCGCGGTCTCGACCGGCACGACGGTCACCCCCGAAGGCGGCGGCACGGAAGCCGGGCCGGTGACGAAGGTCACCCGCGCGCCCAGATCGCGGAGCGCCGCAGCCAGCGCCGTGCCCTGCGCCCCGGAAGAGCGGTTGGCGATGTAGCGCACCGGGTCGATCGGCTCATGCGTGGGGCCCGAGGTGACGAGCACATGCCTGCCGGTCAGCGGCCCGGCGGTGAAATAGGCTTCCACCGCCGCGACGATCTCCAGGGGCTCGGCCATCCGGCCCGGGCCGTATTCGCCGCAGGCCATGTCGCCCTCGTTCGGCCCGACCTCGCGCAGCCCGTCGCCACGCAGCACCGCGAGATTGCGCTGCGTCGCCGGGTGCCGCCACATCCGCACGTTCATTGCCGGGGCAGCCAGAACCTCGGTGTCGGTCGCGAGCAGAAGGGTGGAGGCGAGATCGTCGGCCCGCCCCTGCGCCATCTTCGCCAGAAGATCCGCGGTCGCCGGGGCGATCACGATCAGATCGGCGGAGCGGCTGAGCTGGATATGCCCCATCTCGGCCTCGTCGGTCAGATCGAAGAGCTCGGTGAAGACCTTCTGCCCCGCCAGCGCCGAGACCGAGAGCGGCGTCACGAATTCGGCCGCCGCCCGGGTCAGCACCGGGGTCACCGCGGCGCCGCGCTCGCGCAGCCGCCGGATCAGGTCGAGCGACTTGTAGGCCGCGATGCCGCCGCCGATGATGAGAAGAATGCGTTTTCCCGCAAGCATCGCCGCCCTCCGAAGCCAGAGGCTCAGGTGTAGGAGCCCGCGGCGCAAGGTTCAATCCCTAGACCGGGCCCTCCACCGGGCCCTTAGCGGCCCAGCAGCGCCGCGCAGGGATCGTCGCGCTGCGCCGGGCTGGTGACCACCCAGAGGTCGAAGGGGGCGGAGGCGCCGGGATCCTCCTCCAGCTGGCCGACCGACAGCACCGAAAGCTCCGGCGCGGCGAGGGCCAGCGCGGCGGGCACGCCCCGGTCGCGGCGGGCATGGCCGCTGCCGGTGATCACCGCCACCGGGCCGCCGGTCGCCGCATGGGCCTCGATCACCGCCCGCGCCAGAGCCGCGTCGCGCAGGCGCTGCGCCTCGACCATGCCGGGCAGCAGCTCGGCTGGCAGGGCATCGCAATGCGCCACGCGCTGCTCCTCCTCCCGCGCCGCCTGCTCGGTGTCGGGCAGCGCCGCCGCCAGCCCGTAGCGCGCCGCGCCGTCGCCGAAGGCCGCGCCGGCACCGTCACTCACCGAAAGGCGCAGCCGGTCGCGCGGCACGTCGCCGCCGAAGACCTGCGCCGCCGGCGCGGCGAGGAGGATCGGGTGATACATCGAGAAGGCGGGCCAGCCGGATTCGTCCCAGTCCAGCGCCCGCGACAGCGCCTCGGCGTCGCCGCGCAGCGCAGGCGTCACCGCTTCGGCTTTTTCCGGGGTCAGCATCTCGAAGACCAGCGCGGAGGGTCGCAGCGCCGCAACGGCCAGCGCCTGGTGCTGGTGGTGCAGCGGATTGTCATGCACCTCGCCCAGGATCACCACATCGGCCGGCGGCAACCGCCGCAGGTCCGAGGCCGAGATCCGCTCGGCCGCGGCTGGCGAGGCGAAAGCCAGCGCGCCGAGGAAGGAGAGCCATTTCATAGCAGGAAGTGATGCACCTCGCGCGACTGCGCTTCAAGGCTTCGGCGCATCTTGCCGAAGGCCGCCGCCTCCAGCTGCCGCACGCGTTCCTTCGACAGCCCCAGCTCCTCGCCCAGCGCCTCGAGGGTGCGGGGCGCGTCGCGCAGCTTGCGCTCGGTCACGATGAAGCGTTCGCGGGGGTTCAGCTGGCCCATCGCCGTCACCAGCCAGTCGCGCAGCCGGGCCGCGTCATGCGTCCCCTCGACCACCTCGGCGGCCTGCGCCGAGTCATCCTCCAGCGCGTCGATCCATTCGCGCCCCTCGTCGTCAGAGGATTGCGTGGCGTTCAGCGAATAGTCCGACCCCGAAAGCCGGCCCTCCATCATCTCGACATCCGCCAGCGGCACGCCCACATCATGCGCGATCATCTCGCGCAACTGGTGGCCGTCGAGCGTCTCGCCGCGCTGGCTCGCCTCGCGCTCCAGCCTCGCCTGGACCCGGCGCATGTTGAAGAACAGCGCCTTCTGGCTGGAGGTGGAGCCGGTGCGCACCATCGACCAGTTGCGCATCACGTAATCCTGGATCGAGGCCTTGATCCACCAGACGGCATAGGTGGAAAAGCGCACCCCGCGGTCCGGGTCGAACTTGTCGGCGGCCTTCATCAGCCCCAGCGAGGCTTCCTGGATCAGGTCGTTCATCGGCGCGCCGTAGCGGCGGAATTTCGAGGCCATCGAGATCGCCAACCGCATATAGGCGGTGATCAGCCGATGCAGCGCCGCCTCGTCGCGCTGGTCGCGCCAGGCATAGGCTAGCCGCAGCTCGGTCTCTGCATCCAGAAGCTCCGCCTTCATTGCTTGGCGGGACATCTTTTGATCGGTATATCCGTCCAGTGCCATCACGACCCCCTGTCGACCCTATACGCGTCACGAACCATATTACGGGATAAACCTATGTCTGGATCACACGATTTGACCGGGGCGGCATTGCCGCCGCTCACAGTCGTGTTAGGTGGCGCAAGATCGGGCAAATCGCGCCTTGCCGAAGATCTGGTCACAGCCACGCAGCGCCCCCGCTTCTACCTTGCCACAGCAGAGGCATGGGACGACGAAATGCGTAAACGAATCGCCCAACACCGGCAGGATCGCGGTCCGGAATGGACGACGGTCGAAGCTCCGCTGGATCTCTGTTCGGCCCTGTCACGCATTCCCTCCGACGGTTGCGTCCTGCTGGATTGCGCGACGCTCTGGCTCACCAATCATCTGCTTGCCGAGCACGACCTGGAGGCCGAAGCTGCGGGTCTTCTGACAGCCCTGGCGCGCTGTCCGGCGCCTGTTGTCGTGGTGTCAAACGAGGTGGGCTGGTCCATAGTTCCCGAAAATGTTCTGGCAAGGCGGTTTCGCGACGAACAGGGCCGTCTGAACCAGAAACTCGCGGCCCAGGCCGATCTGGTGCTGGGGGTGATGGCGGGCCTGCCGATCGTGCTGAAGGGCGGGATGCCGGCGGGGGCGGCATGACCCGGCTGCATCTCGTACGCCACGCCCCGACCCATGCCCGCACCATGCTGGGCTGGACCGACCGCGCGGCCGATCTGGGCGACAGCGCGGCGCTGGCGCGGCTCTCGGCCACCCTGCCCCGCCCGGCGCTGCTGGTCTCCTCCGATCTCGGCCGCGCCGCGACCACCGCCGACCGGCTGGCCGAGGGCCGCAGCCGGCTGCCGCATGATCCGCGGCTGCGCGAGATCCATTTCGGAGCCTGGGAGGACCGCAGCTTCGCCGCGATCGAGGCCGGCACGCCGAACCGGATCCGCGACTTCTGGCAGAACGCCGGCCCCAGCCGCGCGCCGGGGGGCGAAAGCTGGGACGATCTGACGGCAAGGGTCACGGCCGCGCTGGACGGGCTGCTCATGGACCATCCCGGCGGCGAGATCGTCGTGGTGGCGCATTTCGGCCCGATCCTCGTCGCGCTGCAGCGGGCGCTGGGGCTGACGGTGCAGCAGGCCTTCGGCCACCGGATCGAGCCCCTGTCGCTGACCCGGATGAGCCATGACGCCGGCCAGTGGACGGTCGAGGCGATCAATCAGATCCTGTGATGTGACAGCGCAGGAATACGCGCTTTGCGCCGGCAGCAGCCGGGGCTAACCTGCGGGCAAAGCAGGAGCATCCCATGACCTACGACCTCGCCATCGGCGACCGCAGCTATTCCAGCTGGAGCCTGCGCGGCTGGCTGCTGTTCGACGCCTTCGGCATCCCGGTGCAGACCCATAGCGCCCGGCTCTACACCGAGGCGCTGCCGAAGCTGCTGGAAGGCTTCTTCCCGGCCCGCACCGTCCCGGCGCTGCGGCTGCCGGACGGCACGGCAATGGCCGAGAGCCTCGCCATCGCCGAGGAACTGGCCTCGCGCCACCCCGAGGCCGGGCTCTGGCCCGCCGATCCGGGGCTTCGCGCCATCGCCCGGGCGCTGGCGGCCGAGATGCACGCGGGCTTCGGCGCGCTGCGCAGCCATTGCCCGATGAACCTGCGGGTCAGCTACGAGGACTGCGCCCCGACCGAGGCGGTGCTCGCCGATCTGGCCCGGCTGGAGGTGCTCTGGGCCTGGGCGCGCGAGCGCAGCGGCGGCGACTGGCTCTGCGGCGCCTATTCCGCGGCGGATGCCTTCTTCGCCCCGGTCGCGGCGCGGATCGCCGGCTACAACCTGCCGGTCGGGCCGGAGGCCGCGGCCTATGTGGCGGCGCATCTGGCGCATCCCTCGTTCCGGCGCTGGCGGGCGATGGGCCTGGCCGAGGGCGCGCCGCAGGACTTCTACCGCCGCGACTACCCGACCTGGCCCTGGCCCGGGCCGCAACCGCTGGCGGCGACGGTCTCGGAGGGCCCGTCGGAGAACGCGACCTGCCCCTATTCCGGCAAGCCGGTCACCGATTTCCTGAGAATCGACGGGCGGCGCTTCGGCTTCTGCAACCCGTTCTGCCGCGACAAGACCCTGGCCGATCCGGAAGCCTGGCCGAAGTTCGTCGCCATTTACCACTCCTAAACCAATGCCCCCTACCGGTTAACCGTGGGAAACGGGGGAATGCATGGTCGCGCGCGCCTTTACCGTCGCCTTCGAGGGGGTGGAGGCCCGGATGGTGGAGGTGCAATGCTCGGTCACCGCCGGGCTGCCCGCCTTCAGCCTGGTCGGCCTGCCGGACAAGGCGGTGTCGGAGGCGCGCGAACGGGTGCGCGCCGCCCTCGCCGCCATGGCGATCGCCCTGCCGTCGAAACGGATCACCGTGAACCTCTCGCCCGCCGACCTGCCGAAGGAGGGGTCGCATTTCGACCTGCCGATCGCCCTGGCGCTGCTGGCGGCGCTGGAGATCATCCCGAAGGACGAGGTCGAGCAGACGGTGGCGCTGGGAGAGCTGTCGCTCGACGGCCGGCTGATCGCGGTGATCGGCGCGCTGCCCGCCGCCATGGCCGCCGCCGCCGAACACCGGGCGCTGCTCTGCCCCAAGGCCTGCGGCGCCGAAGCGGCCTGGGTCGGCGCGACCGAAGTACTGGCCGCGGCCTCGCTGGCCGAGGTGGTGCGGCATTACACCGGCCAGGCGCCGCTGACCCCGGCCGAAGCGGGCGAGGTGATCCTGCCGCCGCAGGGCCGCGACATGGCCGAGGTGAAGGGCCAGGAACGCGCCAAACGCGCGCTGGAGATCGCCGCGGCGGGGCGGCACCACGCGCTTCTGGTGGGCTCGCCCGGCTCCGGCAAATCGATGCTCGCCGCCCGGCTGCCCGGCATCCTGCCGCCGCTCTCGGCAGCGGAGGCGCTGGAGACCTCGATGATCCACTCGCTCGCGGGGCTCTTGACCGAGGGCGGCATCAGCCGGGCGCGGCCGTTCCGCGAGCCGCATCACACCGCCTCGATGGCCGCCATCGTCGGCGGCGGCCGCAGCGCCAAGCCGGGCGAGATCAGCCTGGCGCATAACGGCGTGCTGTTCATGGACGAATTCCCCGAATTCCCCCGCTCGGTGCTGGAAACCCTACGCCAGCCGCTGGAAACCGGCGAGATCATGGTCTCGCGCGCCAACGCCCATATTCGCTACCCTTGCCGCTTCCTGCTGATCGCCGCGGCCAATCCCTGCAAATGCGGCCACTTGGCCGAGCCGGAGCGCGCCTGCGCCCGGGCGCCGGCCTGCGGCGAGGAATATCTCGGGCGGATCTCCGGCCCGCTGATGGACCGCTTCGACCTGCGGGTCGAGGCGCCGCCGGTGGCCTATGCCGATCTCGATCTGCCGGGCGGCGGCGAGAGCTCGGCCACGGTGATGGCTCGGGTCGCCGCGGCCCGGGCGCTGCAGGCGGCGCGCTACGCCACGCGGCCGGGGGTGCGGGTGAATGCCGAGGCCGAGGGCGCGCTGCTGGAAGCGGTGGCGACGCCCGACGCCGAGGGCAGGACGCTGCTGGCGCGGGTGGCGGAACGCTTCGGCCTCTCGGCGCGCGGCTATCACCGGGTGCTGCGGGTGGCGCGCACCATCGCCGATCTCGACGGATCGCCGGGGGTGCGCCAGCCGCATGTGGCGGAAGCGGTGAGCTTCCGCATCGCTTTCACCAGGGGCTGAGCGGGCTCAGCCCGCCCGCTTCGCCTCGATCGCCTCCCAGATCCGCGCGGCGCCATTGGTGCCGTCGAAGCGCTCCAGTTCCTGCAGCCCCGTCGGCGAGGTCACGTTGATCTCGGTGAGATAATCACCGATCACGTCGATGCCGACGAAGATCTGCCCCTTCTCGCGCAGCACCGGGCCGATGGCGGCGCAGATCTCCAGATCGCGCGCGCTGAGCCCGACCTTCTCCGGCCGGCCGCCGACATGCATGTTCGACCGGGTCTCGCCCGCCTGCGGCACCCGGTTGATCGCGCCGATCGGCTCGCCATCGACGAGGATCACCCGCTTGTCGCCCTTGGCCACATCCGGCAGGAATTTCTGCACGATCAAAGGCTCGCGGCTCATCGAAGTGAAAAGCTCGTGCAGCGAGCCGAGGTTGCGGTCGTTCGGATCGAGCCGGAACACCCCCGCCCCGCCATTGCCGTAGAGCGGCTTGAGGATGATGTCGCCATGCCGGGCCTTGAAGGCGCGGATCGTCGCCAGATCGCGGGCGATGGCGGTGGGCGGGATCAGCTGCGGGAAGCGCAGCACCAGAAGCTTCTCGGGCGAGTTCCGCACCCAGAAGGGGTCGTTCACCACCAGCGTCTTCGGATGGATCATCTCCAGCAGATGCGTGGTGGTGATGTAGCCCATGTCGAAGGGCGGATCCTGCCGCAACCAGACCACGTCATACTCGCCCAGATCGACCTCGGTCTCGGGCCCGTAGCTCACGTGGTTGCCCTGCTCGCGCCGCAGCTCGATCGGCCAGCCCCGCGCCGTCACCCGGCCTTCGTCGAAGGCCAGCTTGTCGGGCGTGTAGAAGAACAGCTCGTGCCCCCGCGCCTGCGCCTCGAGCGCGATGCGGAACGTGCTGTCCGCGTCGATATTGACCGACCCGATCGGGTCCATCTGCAATGCAACTTTCAAGCCCATGGCTGTCTCCCGCCGGTAAGGCCCCTTGATGACGGAAGCCGCCCGCGGTTGCAATGCAGAGGGCTCAGGCGGCGAAGGCGTTCTCGATGATCTCCACCGCGCCCCGCGCATCGACCAGCGCCACGTCGAAACGCGCCTCCGTCAGCTGCCCCGCCGGTTCCCCGGCAAGGAATTCCGAGGCCGAGGCATAGATCCGCTCCATCTGTCGACGGCTGAGCCGTTCGGCGGCCTCGGCATGGCTCGCGCTCTTCTTCACCTCGATGAAGATCACCTCGGCCCCGTCGCGGGCGATCAGGTCGATCTCGCCGGCCGCGCCGCGCCAGCGGGTCGCGGCGATCGGACGGCCTGATCGCGCATAGACCCTCGCCACCGCATCCTCGGCATGCAGCCCCGAGAAATACGCCACCTCGCCCCGCACCTGCCGTCCCATCACCCCTCCTCCGCCAGCCTCAACGCCAGCTGATACACATCCCGCCGCGGCAGCCCCAGCTTCTGCGCCACTTCGGCCGCCGCGTCCTTCACCGACATCACCTGCAACGCCGCTTCCAGCGCCGCCTCCAGACTGGCCGCATCGGCGACCACCGCCTGCGCCCGGTCGACCAGCACGACGATCTCGCCCTTCACCGACCGATCCGCGAAAGCCGCCACGAGATCCTGCAGCGGCCCGCGCGTCACCTCCTCGAATCGCTTGGTCAGCTCCCGACACACCGCAGCCTCCCGGTTGCCGAAAGCTTCCGCCATTTCCCCTAAGCTTCGGCTAACGCGCTTCGGCGATTCGTAGAAAACCAGCGTCGCCGGGATGCCGGCCAGTTCGGCGAAGAACCGCCGCCGCGCGCCGGCGGCGGCCGGGGGAAATCCGGCGAAGAGGAAGCGGTCGCTCGGCAGCCCGGCCACGGTCAGCGCGGCCAGCACCGCCGAGGGCCCCGGCGCGGCCAGCACCGGGAAGCCGGCGGCGATGGCCGCGCGCGACAGCTGGAAGCCGGGGTCGGCCACCAGCGGCGTGCCGGCCTCCGAGGCATAGGCCACCGACTTGCCCTCCTCCAGCGCGCGCAGCAGCCGGGGCCGCATCTGCTCGCCATTGTGGTCGTGGTAGGCCAGCAGCGGCCTCCCGGCCAGCGGCACGCCGTGGATCTCCATCAGGCGCCGCAGGGTGCGGGTGTCCTCGGCGGCCAGCACGTCGGCGGCGGCGAGGATGTCCAGCGCGCGCAGCGTGATGTCGCGCGCCGCCCCGATCGGGGTGGCGATGAAATGCAGTCCCGGCGGCAGGCTGCGCCGGTCGGGGCGGTGCAGCGGCTCCGGCGGCTCGGCTGCATCCTCGGGGAGCGGCTCGGCTTCGCCGGTGCTCATCTGGGATCTCCTTCGATAGTTGCGATCGGCGAAAGTTGCCATCGGCGGCGGGAACGCATAACCTGCCGCACATTGCTGCCCCCACGGGAAGAGGAAGTCCGCATGTTGTCCCTTTTGGGCCTTGCCCGCAAGTCATTGAGCCGCGTCGCTATTGCCATCACTGCCCTCACGGTCGCCGCCTGCGAGCCGGTCAGCACGACCGGCGCCGGCGGCCCCGCCATCGATACCAACGCCGCCGTGCCGGTGGCGCTGCTGGTGCCCTCGGGCTCCGGCCAGGCCAGCGACGAACTGCTGGCGCGCAGCCTGCAGAACGCCGCCCGGCTAGCGATCGCCGATCTCGGCAACGTCAAGGTGGACCTGCGGGTCTACAACACCTCGGGCCAGCCGGCGCAGGCCGCGGCCATGGCCTCGAAGGCGGTCGACGAGGGCGCCAAGATCATCCTCGGCCCGGTCTACGCGCAGGAGGCCAATGCCGCCGGCGCCGCCGTCGCCTCGCGCGGGGTGAACGTGCTGAGCTTCTCCAACAACGGCGACATCGCCGGCGGCAACGTCTTCGTGCTGGGGCCGACCTTCCAGAACACCGCCGACCGGCTGTCGCGCTACGCCGTCCGCCAAGGCACGACCCGGATCATGGTGGTGCATGACAGCACCACCGCCGGCGAGACCGGCAAGACCGCGATCCAGCGCGGCGTGCAGCGCGCCGGCGGCAGCGTGGTGGCGACCTCGGGCTATGAATTCTCGCAGAACGGCATCGTCGCCGCGGTTCCCGGCATCGCCGAGACCGCGCGCTCCAGCAACGCCCAGGCGATGTTCCTGACCGCCGACACAGCGGGCGCGCTGCCGATGATCACCCAGCTGCTGCGCGACAACAACGTCAGCCCGGAGGTCACCCGCTTCATCGGCCTGACCCGCTGGGACATTCCCGCGGCGACGCTGGCGCTGCCGGGCGTGCAGGGCGGTTGGTTCGCGCTGCCCGATCCGGGGCTCTACAGCCAGTATCAGGCGCGCTACCAGACCGCCTATGGCGAGGCGCCGCATCCGATCTCGGGCCTCGCCTATGACGGGATCGCCGCGATCGGCGCTCTGGTGAAGCAGGGCCAGTCCGACGCGCTGACCGGGCGGCGGCTGACCCAGGGGTCGGGCTTCGTCGGGGTCAACGGGATCTTCCGCCTTCTGGGCGACGGCACGAACGAGCGCGGACTGGCCGTAGCGCAAATCCGCAACAACCAGGTGGCAGTGATTGACCCGGCTCCCCGCAGCTTTGGCGGCGCAGGCTTCTGAGCCCGCGCGCCTTTCCGATCCCTCCGCGCCGGAGCTGTTGCTGCCGCGCCGGATGATCCTCGATCCGGCCGCGCTGACCCTTGTCATCGCGGCCGATCTTGCCCGTACCCCCGATCTCGACCCGCGCGCCGCGCGGGCGCTGGCGGTGCAGCATCTGGCGGCGGCCAAGGCGGCCGGCAACGCCGCGCTGGCCGAGGCCTTTCGCCGCCCGCCCCACCGCCGCCCGCGAACTGATCCGGGCGCAGGCGGTCCTGACCGACGGTCTGGTGACCACTGCGTTGCGTATTGCCTGCGAGCACCTGCATCCGCTGGCCAACCCGACCGAGTCCGAGCGCATCGCCGTGCTGGCGGTCGGCGGCTATGGCCGGGCCGAGATGGCCCCGCATTCCGATGTCGACCTCCTGTTCCTGACGCCTTGGAAGATCACCCCCTGGGCGGAATCGGTGATCGAGAGCATGCTCTACATGCTCTGGGACCTGAAGCTGAAGGTCGGCCATGCCAGCCGCACGGTGAAGGACTGCCTGCGGCTCGGCCGCGACGACATCACCATCCGCACCGCCCTGCTGGAGCACCGCTTCCTCGCCGGTCACGAGCCGCTGGCGACCGAGCTCGGCGACCGGTTGTGGCAGGAGCTGTTCCGCAACTCCGGCCCCGAGTTCATCGAGGCCAAGCTGGCCGAGCGCGCCGCCCGGCACAAGCGGCAGGGCGGCCAGCGCTACGTGCTGGAGCCCAACGTGAAGGAGGGCAAGGGCGGGCTGCGCGACCTGCAGACGCTCTACTGGATCGGCAAGTACCTGCACCGGGTTCCGAGCGTCGAGGGGCTGGTCGAGGCCGGGCTCCTGAGCCTCGACGAGTTCCGCACCTTCGAGAGGGCCGAGGATTTCCTCTGGGCCGTGCGCTGTCATCTGCATTACATCACCGCCCGCGCCACCGACCAGCTGACCTTCGACATGCAGGTCGATGTCGCGGCCCGCATGGGCTACCGCGACGCGGGCGGGCGGCGGGCGGTCGAGATCTTCATGCAGGACTACTTCCGCCAGGCCACCAAGGTCGGCGAGCTGACCCGGGTCTTCCTCACCGAGCTGGAGGCACGGCACGCGAAAAGCGAGCCGGCGCTGATCGGCTTCTTCCGCCGCCGCAAGAAGCTGAAGCCGGGCTACCGGCTGCGGCAGGGTCGGATCGACATTGCCGACCCGGCGGTCTTCCTCGCCGACAAGCTGAACCTGTTGCGCATCTTCGAGGAGGCGCTGCGCACCGGGCTGCTGATCCATCCCAACGCCATGCGCCTGATCGCCGCCAATCTCGATCTGATCGACGACGAGATGCAGAACGACCGGGAGGCGAACCGCATCTTCCTCGACCTGATGCTGAAGCACGGCAACCCGGAACGGAGCCTGCGCCGGATGAACGAGCTCGACGTGCTGGGGGCCTTCATCCCGGAATTCGAGCGCATCGTCGCGATGATGCAGTTCAACGTCTACCACCATTACACGGTCGACGAGCACACCATCCAGTGCATCTCCACCCTCGCCCAGATCGAGCGCAACGAGCTGGTGGAGGAGCTGCCGATCGCCTCGCGCATCCTCTCCGAGGGGGTGAACCGCCGGGTGCTCTATGTGGCGCTGCTGCTGCACGACATCGGCAAGGGCCGGCCGGAGGACCACTCGATCCTCGGGGCGCAGATGGCGCGGAAGATCGCGCCGCGGCTGGGGCTGAACGCCGAGGAGGCCGAGACGGTCGAATGGCTGGTGCGCTATCACCTCGTCATGTCCGACATGGCGCAGAAGCGCGACATCGGCGACCCGCGCACGGTGCGCGATTTCGCCAAGGCGGTGCGCTCGAAACGGCGGCTCGACCTGCTGACGGTGCTGACGGTCTGCGACATCCGCGGCGTCGGCCCAGGCACCTGGAACAACTGGAAGGCGCAGCTTCTGCGCCAGCTCTACCGCGACACGGCGACGGCGCTGGAAGGCGGGCTCGAGACACTGAACCGCGAGAACCGCGCCGACGAAGCCAAGCGGGCGCTGCGCGAGGCGCTGGCGGAATGGGATCCGAAGGACCTGCGCGCCGAGCTGGCCCGGCACTACCCGCCCTACTGGCAGGCGCTGTCCACCGCGACCCATACCGTCTTCGCCTCGATGCTGCTCGACCTGCCCGACAACGAGATCCGCATCGACCTGCATCCCGACCCGCATCGCGACGCCACCCGCGCCTGTTTCGCGCTGGAGGACCATCCGGGCATCTTCTCGCGGCTGGCGGGCGCGCTGGCCTTGGTCGGTGCGAACGTGGTGGACGCGCGGACCTATACCTCGAAGGACGGCTACGCCACGGCGGTTTTCTGGGTGCAGGACGCCGAAGGCTCGCCCTACGAGATTGCCCGCCTGCCCCGGCTGCGCAACATGATCGACAAGACGCTGAAGGGCGAGGTCGTGGCGCGCGAGGCGCTGAAGGACCGCGACAAGATCCGGAAGCGCGACAGCCAGTTCCGCTTCCCGACGCATATCGCCTTCGACAACGACGGCTCCGAGATCTACACCATCATCGAGGTCGACACCCGCGACCGCCCGGGGCTGCTCTATGACCTGACGCGGACGCTGGCGGCGAACAACATCTACATTGCCTCGGCCGTGATCGCGACCTATGGGGCGCAGGTGGTCGACACCTTCTATGTGAAAGACATGTTCGGTTTGAAACTGCACACCAAATCCCGGCAGGAGACCCTGGACCGCAAGCTGCGCCAGGCGATTGCCGAAGGCGCGGAACGGGCGCGCGCGTGAAGCCTGTGGGACTGGTGCGCGGCTTCGTCACCGTGGGCGGCTGGACGCTCCTGAGCCGTGGCGTGGGCTTTGCGCGCGACATCATGATGGCGGCCTATCTCGGCGCCGGGCCGGTGGCCGAGGCCTTCCTCATCGCCTTCTCGCTGCCGAACATGTTCCGCCGCTTCTTCGCCGAGGGCGCCTTCAACATGGCCTTCGTGCCGATGTTCGCCAAGAAGCTGGAGGCGGGCGAGGATGCGCAGCGTTTTGCCCGCGACGCCTTCAACGGGCTGGCGGGCATCCTGATCCTGTTCACGCTGATCGGCACCCTGGCCATGCCGCTCCTGGTCTGGGCGATGGCCTCGGGTTTCGCCGGCGACGAGCGTTTCGACATGGCGGTGACCTTCGGTCGGATCTCCTTCTCCTACATCCTGTTCATCTCGCTGGTGGCGCTGCTGTCGGGGGTGCTGAACGCTTTCGGCCGCTTCACCGAGGCGAGCTTCGTGCCGGTCTTGATGAACCTGATGTTCATCGCCGCGATGCTGATGGCCGATGCGGCGGGCTGGGACATGGGGCTGACGCTGGCCTGGACGGTGCCGGTGACGGGCGTCGCCCAGCTTGCCTTCACCTGGTATTCGGCCAAGCGCATCGGCTTCGCCGTGACGCCCGGCCTGCCGCGGCTGACGCCGGAGCTGAAGCGGCTGGCGGTCATCGCGGCGCCCGCTGTGATGTCGGGCGGGGTGGTGCAGATCAACCTGCTGGTCGGCCGGCAGGTGGCGAGCTTCACCGAGGGCGCGGTCGCCTGGCTCTCCTATGCCGACCGGCTCTACCAGCTTCCCCTCGGTGTCGTCGGCATCGCCATCGGCACGGTGCTTTTGCCCGATCTCTCGCGCCGCCTGCGCGCGGGGGACGAGGACGGCGGGCGGTCCTCGTTCAACCGGGGCGCCGAATTCGCGCTGATGCTGACGGTGCCGGCCGCCGTGGCGCTGGTGGTGATCTCGATGCCGCTGATCTCGGTCCTGTTCGAGCGCGGCGCCTTCGGCCCGGACGATACCGCCAATACTGCGCTGGCGCTGGCGGCCTATGGGCTCGGCCTGCCCGCCTTCGTGCTGCACAAGGTTTTGCAGCCCCTGTTCTACGCCCGCGAGGACAGCCGGAGCCCGTTCCGATACGCGCTGATCTCGATGGTGGTGAACGTGGGCTTCGCCGTGGCGCTGATGCCGGTGATCGGGTTTCTCGCGGCGGCGCTGGCTACCACGGTCTCGGCTTGGGTCATGGTCTGGCAACTCTGGAGCGGGTCGCGCGCCATGGGCTCGGCCTCGCGGCTGGACGAGCGGTTCCGCAAGCGGATGCCGCGGATCCTGCTCGCCTCGCTGGTGATGGGCGCGGTGCTGATCGCCGGCAACATCCTTCTGGGCGGGCTGCTGGGCAGCCCCGGCTGGCGCTACATCGGGTTGGGCCTGCTGGTCGCGCTCGGCATCGTCGCCTATTTCGCCACCGGAAACCTGATCGGCGCCTTCCGCCTGTCCGACCTGCGCAGCCTGCGCCGCCGCTGATCAGCGCCGGCGCAGCTTGGCCTTCACCCGGGCCCAGCCGCCGGGGCTGACCACGAAGGACAGCACGAAGCCGGTGGCGAAGCCCGCGAGATCGGCGACCCATTCGTAGCCGCCGCCGAACAGCAGACCGAACAGCAGCTGGATGCCGAGCAGGAGCCCGATCAGCGAGAAGGCGCGATACTGGTTCGCGCCCTTGGCGGCGAGGTTCACCCAGAGCAGGAAGGTGAAGGCCCCGATCAACCCGTAGACCGCCGGATAGGCCCCGATCAGCGGGGTCGAGAGCCCCGGCACCAGCATGTAGGCCAAAGCCCCGACGACCGCGGAGCCGAGGAAGACAAGGACCATCGCCCAGGTCCGGAACACCTCGCCCACCATCTTGCCGAGCGCCAGCAGGATCACCACCGCCATCAGCGCATGGGTGAAGCTGGCATGGACCAGCGGGTAGCTGACCAGCCGCAAGAGCTCGCGCCACGGGTAATAGCCGGTCGCGATCATCTCGCGCATCGCCGCCGGGCGGAAGCCGAGCCGGCCCACCGCCTCCAGCCGCCAGCCGATGGCGGCGGGGTCGGAGAGGAGCCCGGTCGCCCCAACGCTGGACAGAAGCTCCATCGCGGCGATCGGCAGGGCCAGCAGCCAGACCGCCACCGGCAACGGGTTCAGCGGGGCCGCGTTCAGGTCTTTGTGCATTCTTGCCTCATGCCCAGTTGATTGACGGGCCTTCCCCCCAGCGATAAGCCGAAACCGAACCCTTTTCCAGACGGAGCATCCCCATGGCCGAGCCGGTCCAAACGCCTCAGGCTTTCCCGACCCGCATCTTCTCCGGCATCCAGCCTTCGGGCGGGTTGACGCTTGGCAACTATCTTGGCGCGCTGAAGCGCTTCGCCGAGAAGCAGAACGACGGGATCGAGACGGTCTACTGCCTCGTGGACATGCATGCGATCACCGTCTGGCAGGACCCGGAAAAGCTGCGCCAGCAGACGCGCGAGGCGGCGGCGGGCTTCATCGCCTCGGGCGTCGATCCGAAGCGCTCGGTGCTGTTCAACCAGAGCCAGGTCTCGGCCCATGCCGAACTCGCCTGGATCCTGAACTGCGTGGCGCGGATGGGCTGGATGGGCCGCATGACCCAGTGGAAGGACAAGGCGGGCAAGAACTCCGAGAACGCCTCTCTGGGGCTCTTTGCCTATCCGGCGCTGATGGCGGCGGATATCCTTGCCTACAAGGCGACGCATGTGCCGGTGGGCGAGGATCAGAAACAGCATCTGGAGCTGACGCGCGACATCGCGGCGAAGTTCAACAACGATTACGGCGTGAACTTCTTCCCGATCACCGAGCCGATGATCGAGGGCGCGGCGACACGGGTGATGAGCCTGCGCGACGGCACCAAGAAGATGTCGAAATCCGATCCCTCGGACCAGTCGCGCATCAACCTGACCGATGACGCCGACACCATCGCCAAGAAGATCAAGAAGGCCAAGACCGACCCCGAGCCCCTGCCCGAGACGGTCGAAGGTCTGAAGGACCGGCCCGAGGCGCGCAACCTCGTGAACATCTATGCCGCCCTCGCCGGGATCACCCCCGAGGCGGTGATGGCCGAACATGCGGGCGCGCCCTTCGGCAGCTTCAAGCCGGCGCTGGCCGATCTGGCGGTGGCGCATCTGTCGCCGATCACCACCGAGATGACCCGGCTGATGCAGGACCCCGCCGAGATCGACCGCATCCTCGGCGACGGGGCCGACCGGGCCGAGGCGGTCGCCCGGCCCATTCTGGAGGATGTCTACGGGATCGTGGGCATGATCCGATCGCGACGCCGCTGATCCGCCGCGCGGCGCGCGCCGGTCTGACGCTGCTTCTGGCGGCGTCGCTGGCGATGACGCTGCTCACGGGCATGCAGATCGCCCGTGACCCCGCGCTGCGGCCCTTCGTGGATCGCGGCGCGGCGGGGATCGAGGCGGCGACCGAGCGGCTGATGGCGACGCATGCCACGCCCGAGGCGCTGACCGAGAAGCTGCGCCTGGCGCTGCATGACGATCCGCGAAACTGGGTGGTGATCGACGCGCTGCTGGAGGTGGCCGAGGAGCGCGCCCTGCCGCTGCCGGTGCAACTGACCGACCGGATCGCGGCGCTGAGGGCCGAGGACACCAGCCTGCTGGCCATGGCCGACTCCTGCGCCCGCTGTGCCATCGATCCGGCGCAATGCGCGCTGTCGGCCGAGCTGCTCTGTCAGGCGCCGATGGTGCTGACCAGCGCCGGCGACGTGATGGGGATCGGCCGCGCCGGCTGGAATTACATGACCGGGGTCGAGGTGGACCAGCTGGATCTGGCGCTCTCCGCCGTCGGGCTGACGGCGACGGCGGCGGTGGTCGCCAGCGGCGGGACGACGATGACGCTGAAGCTCGGCGCGGGCATGACGCGGATCGCGCGCAGGATGCGGCTTCTCTCGCCCCGGCTGGTCGGGCTGATGGACGACACGCTGCGCCGGGGCGTCGACTGGGCCGCGCTGCCCGCGGCGCGCTCCACCGACGACCTCTCGCGGCTGGTGCGGCAGGCGGAGGTGCGCCCGCTGGCCGAGGTGATGCAGGGCGTGCAGCGCATGGGAACCGCCCTGCCGCCGGGACAGACGCTGCACCTGCTGCGCTATGTCGACGACGCCACCGACGCCCGCCGGCTGGCCAATGCCGCCGAGGCGCTGGGGCCGCGCACCGTGGGTTGGATGGAGGTGCTGGGCAAGGCCCGCTTCCTGCGCGCCACCATCCGCGGGTCCGAGGTCATGTGGCAGCTGGCGGCGTCGCTGGCCGGGCTGCTCTTGTCGCTCGCTTCCGTGCTGGCGGGCATGGTGCAGAGCGTCTCGCTCCGGCTGTTGCGCCGGCTGGCCTAGAAAATTGGCCTAGATCAGCCGCACCGGCGCGCCGACCCGAACCAGCCCGAAGAGCTCGGCGATATGGGCGTTGGCCAAGGCGATGCTCTCGTCGGCTCGGGCCTGCGGATCTTCGGCCACGCCATGGATCCGCAGCCCCTCCACCGCCAGATACAGCGCATGGCTGCCCAGCGGATTGCCCGGCCCCGGCGGCACCAGCGCCGGCAGGCGCGGGTCGCGCGACCGCATCCGGCTGGAGGGCCGCCAGGTCGGCCCCTCGATCTTGCGGATCACCCGGGTCTCGCCGGAGCGCAGCCCCTGCCCCGCCAGCAGCGGATAAAGCCGGTAGACCTCGCCCTGCGGCGACCAGAAATGCACCACCTGCGCCGCGCGGTCGGCGAGAATCGCCCCGTGGTCCAGCGCTGCGAAATGCGCCTGCCAAGCCGCCGGGGCCGGCATCGCCCCGGGGGTCGCAGCCATGGTTGCCGGAGGGGCGAGGGCCAGGCCCGCGAGGGCCGCCGCCGCCATCGAGAGGATACCGCGCCGTTTCATGAATAACCTGCTCTGATCTCTGCCATTTCCGCCATCCTGAATGCCGTGGCGGCTGCATCGAGAGTGGCCGCGCCGGAAGATCGCTGACAAGTCACGATACTGTGCGCGGGGGATTTCCGCCTGCGTCACAGAGCCCATGTCACGCGGCGGATTCAATGCTCTGCGACATAAGGTGCGCGACCCATCGCCGCTCCGGGCCAGATCGTCCCCCCGACCTTCGCCTGCCCGGATCGCCCCCGGACCCACCAGCACGGGTCCGGGGGAGCCTCGGACGCGCCTCCCCGGCTGGACCCCGCCGCTGGCTGGTGGTTAAGTGCCGCCACAAGCAAGGGAGAGCCAGCATGGCATTCGGCAAGAACATCCGCACCTTCTTCGAGGGCAAATGGCATGAGGGCGACGTGGCGGTGATGCGCGCCGCCGATCACGGGATCTGGCAGGGCTCGTCGGTGTTCGACGGCGCGCGCCAGTTCGACGGCGTCGCCCCGGACCTCGAGCTGCACTGCGCCCGGGTGAACCGCAGCGCCGAGGCGCTGATGATCACGCCGACCGTGGGAACCGAAGAGATGGTCGGCCTCGCGCTGGAGGGGCTGAAGGCCTACGGGCCGGGACAGGCGGTCTATATCCGGCCGATGTACTGGGCGCTGGACGGCTCGGATCTGGGCGTTGCGCCGAAGGAAGGCTCCACCGGCTTCGCGCTCTGCCTCGAGGAGGTGCCGATGCCCTCGGCCGAGGCCACGACCACCCTCACCCGCACCCGCTTCCGCCGCCCGGTGCTGGAGGACAATGTCTGCAACGCCAAAGCCGGTTGCCTCTACCCGAACAACGCGCGGATGCTGGTCGAGGCGAAATCCAAGGGCTTCGGCAACGCGCTGGCGGCCGACGCCATGGGCAATGTGGCCGAGACCGCGACCGCCAACGTCTTCATGGCGAAGGACGGCGTGGTCTTCACCCCGATCGCCAACGGCACCTTCCTGTCGGGCATCACCCGTGCGCGCCACATCGCCAACCTGCGGGCTGACGGGGTCGACGTGGTGGAGGCGGTGCTGACCTTCGACGACTTCCACGCGGCGGACGAGGTGTTCCTGTCTGGCAACTTCTCCAAGGTGATGCCGGTCACCGCCTTCGACGACACCAGCTATCAGGTCGGCCCGATCACGCGGCAGGCGCGCTCGCTCTACATGGACTGGGCGCATTCGGCGCGCTGAGCGCTTGCCATCATCCCGCCGGATCGGCCATGATCCGGCGGTCACAGGGGGAAGATGATGCGCAAGTTTCTGGTCGTGCTGGATGACAGCCGGGAGTGCCTGAACGCCATGCGCTTTGCCGCGCTGCGGGCGGCGCATACCGGCGCGGGGGTGCAGATCCTGTCGATCATCCCGCCGGAGGAATACCAGCACTGGATGGGAGTGTCGGACCTGATGCGGACCGAGGCGCGCGAGCGCATCGAGGCACATTTCGAGGTCTTCGCCAAATGGATGCGAGACCGGCAGGGGATCGACCCCGAGCTGGTGATCCGCGAGGGCGATCCGGTGCAGGAGATCCTGGCGCAGGTGCGCGACGATCCGGCGATCGGCGTGCTGGTGCTGGGGGCGGGGACCGACAAGGCCGGTCCCGGGCCGCTGGTGACGCAGATGAGCCGCAACTCCGGCAACCTGCCGATCCCGATCACCATCGTGCCGGGCGAGATGTCGAAGGAGCGGCTGGAGGCGATCACCTGAGCCGGCCGCTCGCGTCGCCCGGGGCGGCGGGTGAGTGAGTATTTGGGCCAGGAAGAAGCGGCAGGGGGCGGGGTTTCCGGCCCGGCGGCACTTTAGAACGGTTCCAAATATTGACATGTGGCCCTGCCGGGCGCATATCGGTGACTGACCCCGGAGGCCCTGCCATGTTCATCCAGACCGAATCCACGCCGAACCCCGCCACGCTGAAGTTCCTGCCCGGCCAGACCGTGCTGGAGATGGGCACGGCGGATTACGCCTCGGCCGAAGCAGCGGGCAGTTCGCCGCTGGCCCGCCGCATCTTCGCCACCGGCGGGGTAAGCGGCGTGTTCTTCGGCACCGATTTCGTCACCGTGACCAAGGCCGAGGACGTGGCCTGGGATCACATCAAGCCGTCGATCCTCGGCGCGATCATGGAGCATTACCAGTCGGGCGCCCCGGTGATCGAGGGCGAGCAGGCGGCTTCGGGCCATGCGGTGACCGAAGGGCCGGACAGCGACGTGATCCGCCAGATCAAGGAGCTGCTCGACACCCGCGTGCGGCCCGCTGTGGCGCAGGACGGCGGCGACATCACCTTCCACGGCTTCGACCGCGGCGTGGTCTACCTGCACATGCAGGGCGCCTGCGCCGGTTGCCCCTCCTCGACACTGACGCTGAAGATGGGGATCGAGAACCTGCTCCGGCATTATATCCCGGAAGTGCTGGAAGTGCGTCCGGTTGCGGCCTGATCCGCTGATCCTGGCCTTCGATACATCGGCCGCACATTGCGCGGCCGCTTTGCTGTCGGGCAAGCGGCTGGTCGCTTCGCGGCTGGAGCCGATGGAGAAGGGCCAGGCCGAACGGTTGATGCCCCTGCTGGAGGAGGTCCTGGCCGAGGCCGGGGCGGGCTGGCGCGATCTGGCGGCGCTGGCGGTGGGCACGGGACCGGGGAACTTCACCGGGGTGCGGATCGCGGTGGCGGCGGCGCGCGGGCTTGCGCTGGGGCTCGGCGTTCCGGCGATCGGGGTCACGCGCTTCGACGCGCTGGCGCTGGGGCTGCCGGAGCCGGTCGCGGTGATGGAGGATGCAAGGCGCGGCGAGGTCTATCTGCGCGACGGCGACGCCCCGGCGCGGATGGCCGTGCTGGAGGGGCTGGAGGTCGGCGCGCCGCATCGCGTGGGGAGTGCCGCGGGTGACGGGGCGCTGGCGCCGCTCTATCCGCTGGCCGAGGCGATCGCCCGGGTAGCGCTGGGGCGGCTCGGCAGCGAACAGCCGCGGCCCGCGCCATTCTACCTGCGCGGCGCCGATGCCGCGCCGCCCTCCGACCCGCCGCCGGTGATCCTGCCGTGACGCCTGACGACCTCGCGGCGCTGCATGGCCGGGTGTTCACCGTGCCGCGGCCTTGGTCGGCGGCGGAGATCGCCGGGCTGCTGGACGGCGCCGGGGTGTTCCTGCTGACCGAGCCGCAGGGCTTTCTCATGGGCCGCGCCATCGCCGGCGAGGCGGAGCTGCTGACGCTGGCCGTGGCGCCCGAGGCGCGGCGGCAGGGGATCGGCGCGCGGCTGGTGGCGGGTTTTCTGACCGAAGCCCGGGCGCGGCAGGCCGAGAGCGCCTTTCTCGAGGTCGCGGCGGACAATCTTGCGGCACTGGCGCTCTATGACGCGGCGGGGTTCCGGCAGGCCGGACGGCGGCGCGGCTACTACGCGACGGCCACGGGGCCGGTCGATGCGCTGGTGCTCTCCCGCGCGCCAATCTGACGCTGCGGCAGCCGCGGGGCCGCGCCAGTTCTTTGATCCGAAGGTCAATTCCGCCGCAGCGTCTCACAAATATCTGTTGACCGTTTCCTCCGCTTCCGCCCTACAGTATCGCCAAGACTGAGGCGGCCGGAGGCCCCGGCGCCGGCAGTCGCCAGGAAAAAACGACAACCGGGAGAGCTTTATGACCCTGACGAGAACTCTTGCAGGCGGGGCGGCGACGCTGGCGCTGACCGCGGGCATGGCGCTCGCCGAGCCGGCGCTGATCTACGATCTGGGCGGCAAATTCGACAAGTCCTTCAACGAGGCCGCCTTCGGTGGCGCCAGCCGCTGGGTGACCGAGACCGGCGGCACCTACAAGGAGCTGGAGATGCAGTCGGAAGCGCAGCGCGAGCAGGCGCTGCGCCGGCTGGCCGAGACCGGCTCGAACCCGATCGTGATGACCGGCTTCGCCTTCGGCGACGTGCTGGGTCAGGTCGCGCCGGACTATCCGGACACCAAGTTCGTCATCATCGACATGGTGGTGGAGCAGCCCAACGTGAAATCGGTGGTCTTCGCCGAGGAGCAGGGCTCCTACCTCGTCGGCATGCTGGCGGCGATGGCCTCGAAGACCGACACGGTCGGCTTCATCGGCGGCATGGACATCCCGCTGATCCGCAAGTTCGGCTGCGGCTATGCGCAGGGCGTCAAGGCGGTGAAGGCCGAGGCCAATGTCATCCTGAACATGACCGGCACCACCCCGGCTGCGTGGAACGACCCGGTGAAGGGCGGCGAGCTGGCCAAGTCGCAGAAATCGCAGGGCGCGGACGTGATCTATGCCGCGGCGGGCGGCACCGGCATGGGCGTACTGCAGGCGGCCGCGGACGAGGGGATCCTCTCGATCGGTGTCGACAGCAACCAGAACCACCTGTTCCCGGGCAAGGTGCTGACCTCGATGGTCAAGCGCGTCGACAACACCGTGTTCGACGCCTTCACCGCGGGCGAGGCGGTCGAACCGGGCATCACGATGGCCGACCTGTCGAACGACGGCGTGGCCTATGCGCTGGACGACAACAACGCCGCCCTCATCACCCCGGAGATGAAGGCCGCGGTGGACGAGGCTGCCGCCAAGATCAAGTCGGGCGAGATCAAGGTGCATGACTACATGACCGACAACACCTGCCCGGCCGCGTCGTTCTGAATGGCGGCTGAACGGCAACAGGGGCGGCAGGCAGCTGCCGCCCCGGACTCCCTCGCAATCGAATTGCGGGGGATCTCCAAATCGTTCGGGCCCGTGCAGGCCAACAAGGACATCTCGATCCAGGTGCGGCGCGGGTCGATCCACGGCATCATCGGCGAGAATGGCGCGGGCAAGTCGACGCTGATGTCGATCCTCTACGGCTTCTACCGGGCCGATGCGGGCGAGATCTACATCGGCGGCAGGCTCACCCCCATCCCCGACAGCCAGAGCGCCATCCGCGCCGGCATCGGCATGGTGTTCCAGCACTTCAAGCTGGTGCAGAATTTCACCGTGCTGGAGAACGTGATCCTCGGCGCCGAGGAAGGCCGCCTGCTGCGCCCCTCGCTGGCCAAGGCGCGCAAGGCGCTTGCCGATCTCGCGCGCGAATACGAGCTGGAGGTCGATCCCGATGCACGGATCGAGGATCTCTCGGTCGGGCATCAGCAGCGGGTTGAGATCCTGAAGGCGCTGTATCGGCAGGCCGACATCCTCATTCTGGACGAGCCGACCGGGGTGCTGACCCCCGCCGAGGCCGACCACCTGTTCCGCATCCTCAAGGGGCTGCGCGAGCAGGGCAAGACGATCATCCTCATCACCCACAAGCTGCGCGAGATCATGGAGATCACCGACACGGTGAGCGTTATGCGGCGCGGGCAGATGACGGCGACGGTGCAGACCGCCGAGACCAGCCCCGAGGAGCTGGCCGAGCTGATGGTGGGGCGCAAGGTGCTGCTCAGGGTCGACAAGGCCCCGGCGATCCCGGGCCGGACCGTGCTGAAGGTGGAGAACCTGCGGGTCCGCGACGAGAACGGCGTCGAGCGGCTGAAGGGTATCGACCTGACAGTGCGCGCCGGCGAGATCCTCGGCATCGCGGGGGTGGCGGGCAACGGGCAGTCGGAACTGCTGGAGGTGCTGGGCGGCATCGCCCGCGGCGCCGGGTCGGTGCAGTTGAACGGGGTCGAGCTCGACCTGAGCGGCAAGCATTCCGACGGTCAGTCGCGACGGCTGCAGGGCATCGCCCATGTGCCGGAGGACCGCCAGCACCTCGGCATGATCATGGATTTCACCGCTTGGGAGAACGTGGCCTTCGGCTATCACAACGAGCCGGAGTACCAGAAGAACGCGCTCCTCATGGACAACGAGGCGCTGCGCGAAGATACCCGCCGCAAGATGGAGCGTTTCGATGTGCGACCGCCGGATTGCACGCTGGCGGCCAAGAACTTCTCCGGCGGCAACCAGCAGAAGCTGATCGTGGCGCGCGAGATCGAGCGCAATCCCGACCTGCTGCTGATCGGCCAGCCGACGCGGGGGGTGGACATCGGCGCGATCGAGTTCATCCACAAGCAGATCTTGGCGCTGCGCGACGCGGGCAAGGCGGTGCTTCTGGTGAGCGTGGAGCTTGACGAGATCATGAGCCTGTCAGACAGGATCGCGGTGATGTTCGACGGCCGGATCATGGGCTTCCGCGATCCCGCCACCACCGATGAACGCGACCTGGGGCTGCTGATGGCCGGGGTCGACGATGTGAAGGGCGCCGCCTGATGCAGAAGATGCCGCCCTGGGCCGACGCCCTGCTCGTGCCGCTGCTGTCGCTGCTCATTGCCTTCGCGATCTCCTCGGTGGTGATCTTCGCCATCGGCGAGAACCCGGTCGAGGCGATGAAGCTGATGGTGACCGGCGCGCTCGGCTCCAGCTATGGCTGGGGCTACACGCTCTATTACGCGACCAACTTCATGTTCACCGGGCTGGCGGTGGCGGTGGCCTTCCATGCCGGGCTGTTCAACATCGGCGGCGAGGGGCAGGCGAGCCTCGGCGGGCTGGGCGTGGCGCTGGTCTGCCTGATGGTGCCCTGGCCGCACTGGTCGCTGGCGCTGATCGGCGCGGTGGTCTGCGGCGCGCTGTTCGGCGCGCTCTGGGCCGCCCTGCCCGCCTGGCTGCAGGCGAAGCGCGGCAGCCATATCGTGATCACCACGATCATGTTCAACTTCATCGCCGCCTCGCTCTTGAACTACCTGCTGGTCAACATGCTGCGCCCGGTGGGGTCGATGGACCCGGCGACGGCGCGCTTTCCGGCCGAGACCAACCTGCCCGGTCTGGGCGAGATCCTCGGCGCGGTCGGCATTCCCTTCTCCACCAGTACGCCCGCCAATGTCAGCCTGTTCCTCGCGCTGGCCTGCTGCGTGCTGGTCTGGGTGCTGATCTGGCGCACCCGGCTCGGCTATCAGATCCGCGCCTTCGGCAAGTCGGAAAAGGCGGCCGTCTATGCCGGGATCAGGCCGGTCCGCATCACCATGTATGCCATGCTGATCTCCGGCGGGCTCGCCGGGATGATGGCCGTCAACAACGTCATGGGCGAGGCGAACCGTCTGGTGCTGAACTCGGTCGAGGGCGCGGGCTTCATCGGCATCGCGGTGGCGCTGATGGGGCGCAGCCATCCGTTCGGGGTGTTCCTCGCAGCAATCCTCTTCGGCTTCCTCTACCAGGGCGGGGCGGAACTGGCGCTCTGGACCAAGATCCCGCGCGAGTTGATCACCGTCATCCAGGCGCTGGTGATCCTGTTCACCGGGGCGCTGGACAACATGGTGCGGCAACCCGTGGAATGGCTGTTCGCGCGCGCAGGGCGGGGGGCGAAGTGATGGACCTGACCACGGTTCTGCAGATCCTCGATTCCACCATCCGCCTCGGCACGCCGCTGCTGCTGGCCTGTCTCGCCGGGCTGTTCTCGGAGCGTGCCGGGATCTTCGACATCGGGCTCGAGGGCAAGATGCTGGCCGCGGCCTTCCTTTCGGCGGCGGCGGCCTTCGTCACCGGGGATGTCTGGCTGGGAGTTGCGGCGGGCATCTTCGCCGCGCTGCTGATGTCGGCGATCCACGGCCTCGCCTCGATCACCTTCCGCGGCAATCAGCTGATCTCGGGGGTGGCGATCAACTTCCTCGCCTCGGGGCTGACGGTGCTGCTCGGGCAATACTGGTTCGCGCTCGGCGGCCGCACCCCGTCGCTGACCGGCGACGCCCGCTTCGCGCCCATCACCCTCTGGGGCGCCGAGGCGCTGCGCGAGGTCCCGGTGATCGGCCCGATCTATTACGAGCTGATCTCGGGCCACACGGCGCTGGTCTATGTCGCCGTGGCGATGGTGCCGCTTTCTGCCTGGCTGCTTTACCGCACCCGCTTCGGCCTGCGGCTGCGCGCCGTGGGCGAGAATCCGGCGGCGGTGGATACGGCGGGCGTCTCGGTCGTGGGCATCCGATTTGCCGCCGTGGCGATCTGCGGCGTGCTGACCGGGCTGGCGGGGGCCTATCTTGCCACCGGCCTCTCGGCGGGCTTCGTCAAGGAGATGACGGCCGGGCGCGGTTATATCGCGCTGGCAGCGCTGATCTTTGCCAAGTGGCGCCCGTGGTATGCGCTGGGGGCGACGATGCTCTTCGGCTTCCTCGAGGCGATCTCCAACCGCTATCAGAACATCGACCTCGGCGGCATCGTCATCCCGGTGCAGTTCATGCAGGCCCTGCCCTACATCCTGACCGTGGTCATTCTCGCCGGCTTCGTCGGCAAGGCCACGCCGCCGCGCGCCGGTGGCGAACCCTATGTGAAGGAACGCTGAATGCCCGCCCAGATGCTTGCCTCGCTGATCCGCTCCAAGGCGGGGCACGAGCCGGTCCGGCTGGGGCTGATCCTCGGCTCCGGCCTCGGCCATCTCGCCAGCGCCGTCGAGGGCGTGGCGATCCCCTACGAGGAACTGGCGGGCTTTCCGCAGGGCGGCGTCTCGGGGCACAACCCGACGCTGATGATCGGCCAGCTGGAGGGCGTGCGCGTCGCGGTCTTCGGCGGGCGGGCGCATTACTACGAGAAGGGCGATCCAGCGGCGATGCGGCTGCCGCTCGAGGTGCTGAAGGCGCTGGGGGCCGAGTCGCTGATCGCCACCAACGCAGCGGGCAGTCTGCGGCCCGACATCCCGCCGGGCGAGCTGATGCTGCTCGATGACCACATCAACTTTTCGGGATTGAACCCGCTGATCGGCGAGCCGACCGATGCGCGTTTCGTGCCGATGACGGCGGCGCATGACCCCGATCTGCGGGCAGGCCTGCGCGCCGCCGCCGAGGCCGTGGGCGTCGCCCTGCCTGAAGGCGTCTACGCCTGGTACTCCGGGCCCTCCTTCGAGACCCCCGCCGAGATCCGCGCGATCCGCATCCTCGGAGCTGACGCCGTTGGCATGTCCACCGTGCCGGAGGTCATCCTGGCGCGCTTCCTCGGGCTCAAGGTGGCGGCGATCTCGACCATCACCAACATGGCGGCGGGGATGAGCGACGAGGCGATCAGCCACGAACACACAAAGTCGATGGCCCCCTTGGGCGCGGCCAAGCTGGAGCGGGTGTTGCGGGAATTCCTGCGTCGGCTGCGATGATCGCTAAGTCCTGACATCTGTTTGACAAGGCTCGCCGCAGCGCGCAAGTCTGTCGCACCATTCATTTCCCGCACAGCCCGATCCGATGCAGCTTTATCTGCCCATAGCCGAGGTCTCCATTAACGCATTCCTGTTGCTGGGACTGGGCGGCATCGTCGGGTTCATGTCGGGCATGTTCGGGGTCGGCGGCGGGTTCATCATCACGCCGCTGCTGTTCTTCATCGGCATCCCCCCCGCTGTGGCCGTGGCCACCGGCGCCAATCAGGTGGTGGCCTCCAGCATCTCGGGCGTGCTGGCGCAGCTCAAGCGCAAGGCGGTCGATTTCCGCATGGGGCTGGTGCTGCTGGTGGGCGGGATGTTCGGCTCCGCCATCGGCATCTGGGTCTTCGCCCGGCTCTCGGTGCTGGGGCAGGTCGATCTCTTCGTGCAGCTGGCCTATGTCTTCTTCCTCGGCCTCGTCGGCGCGCTGATGCTGCAGGAAAGCCTGCGCTCGCTGCGCCGGTCGAAAAAGCCGGGCCAGCCGGTGAAGCGGTCGCATGTCCACACCTGGGTGCACCGGCTGCCGTTCAAGGTGAAATTCCGCGCCTCGGGTCTCTACATCTCGGTGATCCCGCCGATGATGGTCGGCGGACTGGTCGGCTTTCTGGCGGCGATCATGGGGGTCGGCGGCGGTTTCATCATGGTGCCGGCGATGATCTACCTCTTGGGCATGCCAACCAAGGTCGTCATCGGCACCTCGCTGTTCCAGATCATCTTCGTCACCGCCTTCACCACGGTGATGCATGCCGTCACCAGCCAGACCGTCGACATGGTGCTGGCGCTCTTGCTGATCGTCGGCGGGGTGATCGGCGCGCAGATCGGCGCCCGGCTGGGGGTGCGGCTGAAGGCCGAGCAGCTGCGCATCCTGCTGGCGCTGCTGGTCTTGGCGGTCAGCGGCAAGATCGCACTCGACCTGTTGCTGACCCCCACGGAGTTCTACTCGATCACCCCGGGGACGCTGCCGTGATCCGCCTGCTCGCCCTGCTGCTGTTGGTGCTCGCGCCCCTCGCCGCGCGGGCGCAGGACGAGAGCATCGTGCTGGGCCTCAGCCAGACCAGCGTGGCGATCACCGCCGATTTCACCGGCTCCGAGATCCTGATCTACGGCGCGGTGAAGCGCGAGGCGCCGCAGCCCGAGGGCGGGCCGCTGCAGGTCATCGTCACGGTGGAGGGCCCGCCGACCCCGGTCGTGGTCCGGCGCAAGGAGCGGCGGCTGGGGATCTGGATCAACCGCGACAAGGTGCGGATCAACCACGCCCCCAGCTTTTACGCCGTCGCCACCACCGGCCCGCTCGAGGCCATCCTTTCCGAGACCGACAACCTGCGCTACCAGATCAGCGTGCCGCGGGCGATCCGCGCCGTGGGCATCAGCGCCCAGGCCGAGGAATCACCCAGCTTCGTCGAGGCGCTGCAGCGCATCCGCGAGCAGGAGGGGCGCTACCATCTCGACGAGGGCACCGTCGCCTTCACCGAGGACACGCTGTTCCGCACCGACGTGCGGCTGCCGTCGAACCTCGTCGAGGGCAACTACCGGGTGCGGGTCTTCCTGACCCGCGACGGTCGGGTGGTCGACTCGCTGGAAGGCGGCATCGGCGTGCAGAAGGCGGGGATCGAGCGCTTCATCTACGCCTTGGCGCAGGAACAGCCGCTGATCTACGGCCTGTTGTCGCTGGTGATGGCGGTGGTCGCGGGATGGGGCGCATCGGCCGCCTTCCGGATGATCCGCTAGACCGCCGCCTGCCGCTCGACCTTCGGATAGGCCAGCAGCATCGTGACGCCCCTTGTGGCGTTCAGCACCATCAGCGACGCCCACAGCCCGTGGTTGCCCATCAGCGGCACGAGCAGCAGGAGCGCGGCGCCGTAGATCGGCACCGAGATCAGCATCGCCCGCATCATCTCGCGCGTCTGCGTGGCGCCGATGAAGACGCCGTCGAGGATCCAGCTCGCCACTCCGATCAGCGGCGCCACCACCAGCCAGGGCAGCAACTGCCGCGCCTCGGCCCGGACCTCGGGCGAGGTGGTGATCAGGTCGATGATCTGCGGCCCGGCCAGCGCGAAGACCAGCGCCAGGAACAGGGCGCCCCCGGCCCCCCATTGTCCCAGCATCACCGAGGACCGCCGCACCCCGGCGACCGAACGCGCCCCCACCGCCTGCCCTACCAGCGCCTCGGCGGCGAAGGCGAAACCGTCGAGCGCATAGGCCGAGATCTCGAGGAACTGCAGCAGCACCTGGTTGGCGGCCAGCGTCACGTCGCCGAAGCCCGCGCCGAGGAAGACGAAGGTGGTGAAGCTCGCCTGCAGCAGCACCGAGCGCACCATGATGTCGCGGTTGACCAGCATCATCCGCGCCAGCGCCGCCCGGTCGCCGACCCGCGCCCAGGCCCGGCGCAGCACCGGCCCGAAGGCGTCGCGGCAGAGCCAGAGGCCGAGCGCGAGGCCGCTCCATTCGGCGATCAGCGTGGCGGCAGCCACGCCGGGCACGCCCCAGCCGAGGCCGATGACGAACCACAGGTCGAGGCCGATGTTCAGCCCGTTCATCCAGAGCTGCAACAGCAGGATGCCCCGCGTCCGCTCCAGCGCCACCAGCCAGCCGGTGACGGCGAAAAGCCCGATGGTCGCCGGCGCGCCCCAGAGCCGGATCGCGAGATATTGCCGGGTCAGCGCCTCGACCTCGGCCGAGGCGGGGGCGACCTTGAAGGTGGCCCAGACCAGCGGCGCCTGCGCGAGGATGAAGCAGAGCCCGGCGCCGAAGCCGATGATCAGCGCGCGCAGCAGGATCGCCGAGCGTTCGGCCTCGTCCCCTGCTCCGTGGGCCTGCGCGGCGAGGCCCGAGGTGCCCATGCGCAGGAAGGAGAAGATCCAGTAGACCGTCGCCAGCACCACCGCGCCGAGTCCCACCGCCCCGATCGGCGCGGCGAGCCCCAGCTGACCGACGACGGCGGTGTCCACCGCGCCGAGCAGCGGCACCGTGGCGTTGGACAGCACGATCGGCAGCGCCATGCGCAGCACGCGGGCGTGGGTGATCTCGGTCCGGCCGGGCGGCGTCATCGGGGGCTGCGCATCAGGAGAGGTCCGGCATCGGCAGGGTCAGGGCTCGGAGGGTTCGGGCATCAGGAAATGCCCGGTCGCCTGGGCGAAGAGCCGGCTGCGGTTGTCCTGCCAGGCCTCGACATGCACCGATGCATAACGCCGCCCCGAGCGGTTCACCCGCGCCCTTGCGTAGGCGTCGCGGGGCAGGCCGGAGCGCAGGTAGTCCACGGTGAAATCGATGGTCTTGGGCAGCTTCGGCAGATGCGCCTCGATGGTGGCGGGGTCGAGCCGGCCCTGCTCCATCTCCTGCCAGAGCACGGACCAGCTGAGCTCGATGATCGCCGCCACCTCCAGGAAGGCCGCGGTCACCCCGCCATGGATCGCGGGCAGCATCGGGTTGCCGATCAGCTTGTCGTCATAGGGCAGGATTGCGGTCAGCTCGTCGCCGCGCCGGTCGAACTGGATGCCGAGATAGGTGATGTAGGGCACGCCGCCGACCAGCGCCCGCAGGGCGGCGTCGCGGCGCTGCTTGATGACCTGGACCGGCTCGGGCGGCGGACGGCTCATGCGCTGCGCTCCATGGTGAAGGCGCCGGTGGCGGTGGCCACCGGGCGCGCGGCGTCTTCGTCGGTGGCGGTGACCCGCACGAAGGCGACCGAGCGGGTGACGTGATAGCACTCGGCCCGCGCCACGATCCGCTGGCCGGGTGTCGCCGGGCGCATGTAGTCGATCCTGAGATCCAGCGTCGCCGTCGCCGCCCCCGCCTCGGGCAGCGACATCACCGCCGCCCCGCTCGCCGTGTCCATCAGCGCCGAGACCGCGCCGCCATGGATCACCCCGGTCGCCGGATCACCGACGAAGCGCTTGTCATAGGCCATCGAGATCACCGCGCTGCCCTCGCCGATTTCGTCCAGATGCATGCCGAGCGCCCGGGAATGCGGGATGCTCTCGATGAACTGGCGGGCGAAGTCGGTCTTGTCTGGCATCTGGCGGACCCTCGGCAACAGGCCGCATCATCGCGCCTCCGCGGCGCGGCGCAACCCCAAAGCGACGCGATTGCGCGGCCCCGGCGATGGGCCTACCCTGCGGCCGAGGAGGATCGCCATGCCCGACAGCCGCCTGACCTTCAAGGAGATGTGCGCCAGGTTCGAAGTCACGCCCCGGACCCTGCGCTATTACGAGTATATCGAACTGTTGCAGCCCG
>NZ_PZKG01000026.1 GCF_003034985.1 Cereibacter changlensis JA139 | reverse complement strand
CGCCTTGCGGTCGAAATCGCCGCCTTGCAGGAACGAGGTGAAGGCCTTCCGCTCGGGCTGGTCCGGGCCGGTGATGGTCACGCCCTGCGGGCGGGCGGCTTTGGCTTCGATCCGGTCGAGCCGAGCCTTGATCTCGTCGAAGGCCTTCGTGTCGATCTGGGGCGCGTTGGCCGGGGTGTTGGGGTCGTCGTTTTCCAATGGTGCGATATCCTTTGCGGGGTAGGGTGCCTGATCGGCGGTTTTGACGGAGGTGATCTGCGCGCCCGGATGACACGGGACGGCAACAACGGAGATTTCGTGCAGGTCGAGCGCGGTAATCGTGCGGCCACGCGCGCGGGGGCTGGCGGTCTTGGTCACGAAGCCGATGGACAGGCCGGAGACTGCGCCCGCGTGGATCATCGCCCGGACCTCGCGAGCGCGGGCCACGTCGTCCACCAGCAAGCGGCCCTTTACGGTCAGGCCCGCCTCGGTCTCGGAGATCTGATCCCAGACGCCGATAACCTGCGCCTGATCGTGGCCGAACAGCATCGGCAGCGTGGCCGGGCTGGTGATCGCGCCCTTCTCGATCACGTCGCCGACGCGATCCGGGGTCCCGAACGGCCACGCTATGCCGGTGATCGCGCCCGCGTCATCGACAGTCAGAGCGGCCTTGATCTCGATCCGGTCGCTCATGCTGCAACCTCCTGCCCTTGAGGGCTGCCGGACCAGCGGGCGTCGAGGATGTCGAGGGCGAGCGGGAACACCTCCGCCATGGGGCGATTGCGCGCGTAGGTGTCGGTGAGCCGGGCGGCGTCCTGGGGAGCGGTGCCGCCGCCGATCAGGCCAAGCCGGATGATCTCGGGCAGGTCGATCATGCTGAAAGCGCCCGCGACCACGCGCTGATAGATCGCACCGATCCCGGTGTCGGTCAGGCGCTCAAGCTCGGCGATCATTGGATCGGTGAGGGCGAAGACGAAGTTCATCGTGCCAAAATAGGCGTGATGCCGGATCGTGGTGGTCATTGGTCGTCTCTCTCGGTGTTGTTCATCGGCTTGTCGCCCCTTGCTCGCCGCTCTTGCTGAAGAGGTTGAGCGCGGTGTTGATCGGCTGGCCGTCCTCCCCCTTGAGCTGGTCAATGTCCATTTCGGCGGAGATCAGGACGCCGCCGGTGATGACCTCGCCATAGACGATAGGAACAATGCTGCCCTCGCGCCCGGCATTGGTCGGGCCGGTCATCAGGAACGACTCTTCGTCGTTCTCCGCTTCCATTTCGGGGGCGAGCATCGTCGAGATCCCGGCAACCGCCAAGCTCAGGCCCAACGTGCCGACAATGCTGCCGACTGTCGTCGTCCCGAACACCGCCGCCCCCATGATGCCGCCCGTAAAGCCGAACGAGAGACCCATCAGGGCCACGCCCATAACCACCTTCAGCAGCCCGCCCCGCTTCGCGCCGACCAGCGCCGGGACGAAGTGCAGATCGCGGCTGCCGAGATTGAAGCCTTCAACCCCCTCAATATCGAGGTCGAGGCCGGTCTCGACCGTCTTGCCGACCACGACATGCCAGGCGCCGAACTGGAACTCGTCGCGGAAGCCCGGCAGCACCACCGTGAGCGCGCGCACGGCCTCGGGGATGGTCTGCACGTCGAGCTTGATCTGATGGCCGAACTTCTCGCCCAGCGAGCCGTGCAGGTGGATGGTGCGCATCATGCTGCTTCGCTCTCTGCGTCGTTGGCTGCCTCGGGGGTGCCGGTCGAGGTGTAGGGGTTGGCGAGGTCGTCGCCCTCGGGGCGCGGGGGCAGGTTCAGGCCCGCCCGGACCTCGTTCGCGGTCATCACGCCCATGCCGCGATACTGGCCGTAGGCGGTGGCGCGGGCGGCGTGGCTGGTGGTCAGCAGATCATCGGTGACGAACTCGACATAGAACTGCGCCCGCTCCGCCGGTGTCAGCAAGCAACGCGCATAGGCCCATGACCAGCTCGTCAGCCACGGCTTCAGGGTGACGGACAGGAACTGCCGGGCCATTTCCTCGGTGTTGCTCCACGTCCCGCGCGTCAGCTCGAAGAGCATCGTCGGCGGCACCCTGAAGACGCGGGCGATCTCGCGGATTTGTTCGAGGCGGTTCTCGGCGAACTGTGCATCGGCGAGGGTGGTCGAAAGGGCCTGATATTCCATCGCCTCGTCGAGCACTGCCGTGCCGCCAGCGTTACGCCCTGAGTGGGTGCTGAACCAGCTCGCGGCCAGCTTCTTCTTTGACTCCACGTCGAGGATCTTCGGCGACTTGATGATACCGGAGGGTCGTCCGCCGTTGCGGAAGAGGTCGCCGATATGGGCTTCGAACGCGACGGCCAGCGCGATGGCCTCGCGGCCAAGGGTGATGGGGGCAACACCCCCGAACGCCCGGACGTGCAGGATGTCGGTGAAGGGGCGCAGCTCGCTGCCGGAGCTGGTCGAGACGCGATAGAACGGGGTGCCGTCCGTATCCTCTTGCAGCGCCACGGTGCCGGGCTTCAGCCGGTGCAATTCCAACGGCCTGCCGTCCAGACCGCGCACGACAAGGGCGAAGCCGCCAGCGTCGTGCAGCAGAGCGTCGGCGGTGAGCTGTGTGCGCAGCTCCTCGGCGCTGGTCCACTCGTTCGCCTCGCCGTGCATGAGCCGGAAGGCGGGATGATCGCGCACCGTCGCCTTGTCGGCGCGGTTGAACAGCTTCAGGGGCAGGGTGCCGACCGTCTCTGAGATCAGCCCGACGGCGCAAGCGACAGCAGGAACGCGCATGGCGCTGCCGGGGCCGATGTGCATCCCGGTGGCGGTGGGCTGCCCGGCGAACAGCGCCAGCGCCTCGGGGCTATTCAGGCCGAACGCCTTCTCCTCGGTCTTGAAGCCGAAGGCGGTCTTGATCTTCTGGCCGATGGTCACGCGCGTTTCCTGTCAAGAATTATCTTGACAGTAGAATCTCACATCGCGAATCAGCCGACAAGAAAAATGTTATGTTATAACTCATCTGGTCCGCTAGAGGGTCAGCGGGTAGTCCGGTAGGGCGTCGATGACCCTCGCCTTCGCGACCAGCGTCACGTCGCCGTAGTTCTCGCCTGCGGTTCGGCCTGAGTGTCCCTGCATGGCGTCGATGACCCTCATGGTCAGGCCAAGCTCAAGAGCCTGCGTCTTGAGCCGGTGCCGCCATCCGTAGTTTGGGCGCACGCCCGGCGGAACCAGCTTCAGGCTGCGCAGCCACTTTCCCAGCTCGTCGGAAACGCTCTGTGCTGCTCTGGCGTAGTGCTTGGGGTCAGTCGCGCCGTGGAACAGCGGCCCCGGCGTCGCGGCCTGCACGAACTTCCCGAACCCCAGCGCGATTATCTGCCGGTGCAGGGGCACGTCGCGATAGCCGCCGGACTTCACACTTCCCGCGTCCGGGGTGATCCGCGCGATCCAGCGGTCGCCCTCTTGCCGTATATCCTCCTTCCGGAGCTGCGTGATCTCGGAGATCCGCGCGCCCGTGAAGGCAGCCAACAGGGGAGCCCAGTGCTTCGCGGCTGTCATGTGGGAGGTCTCGCGCACAAAGCCGAACTGGTTCGGCTTTGGCACATGGGCGCGGGACGCGCGCAGCAGGGCGACGGCCTCCTCGTCCGTGAAGCCTTTCTCCCTGCCATCGGTCTTCCGGGGTTTCGGCTGCCTGACCTTCTCCGCCACGTTGTCCGGCAGCCGCTCGTTCTCATAAGCCCAAGCGAACACGGATCGCACGGTGGACAAGTAGATGTCGCTCACGGTCTTGGCGGCGAGGTTGTCGATGGTCATTAGCTGCTCGCGCCACGCGATCAGGTCTCGCTTTGTGACCTTCCGGGCGTCGTCGTGCTTCAGGTAGGCCCGGAGGTGGCGCATGACCGGCTCCTGACGCCGCCCTTTGTCCCGGAGGAAGCCAGCCTGAATCCGACTGTCGCGATAGTCCTCCCAGAGCTTCGACAGCCGGACGGGCTCTAGCTCTTCCGTCTTCGCGGGCGGCTTCACCACGGGGTCAGAGGGTTGACCGCCGAAGTCGCCCTCGTCGCGTTCGAGGGTGCGCTTCAGTGCCTCAATCTCGGCCCGCATCATCTGGTTCGCCAGCACTGATCGTTCTGCGCTGCCCTCCTCCGCCGTCAGGCCGTGGCGGTCGAGGTAGTCGTCAATCTCGTGCTGCACCTGATGCGTCTCGCCCGCTGCAAACTCCCGCCGGAGCGCTGCCAGACGGGCTTCCCGGATCGCTCGGTCGATAGAGCGGGCGTCTCGCACAAGCAGGAAGTCGAGCGAGGCCGCAAGCTGGGAAAGAGCGTCATCGCCGATCAGGCCCGCCTTTGCGTCCTGCATCAGCTTGTCGCGTTCGCTCTTGATGTCGGCCTTGCCCGGATAGCTGGCACGTGCGGCTTCGTCGGCTTCCAACGCAGCCGAGTAGCGCTGCCATATGGCGCGACCGAAGTCGGCGGTCGTGATCGGCGCGCGTGTGGAAGGGGCCTTGATCGGTTCTTTTCCCGAACCTGCTCGGCTCTGGGCAAGGTCGATTTCGTGCTGAAGCCGTGCAACCGCTGCCGGGTGAAGGCGCAGTGCAACGCGCCGATCTGCGCCAAGCGCCTCGATTAACTCGCTGCGCGGGCGGTCGAGATAGGGCTGAAGGTGCTTGGGGACAGCGATCCTCGCGAAGAAGCGCCCGCCCTTTTCCTTCCAGTATCGCAACTTTCCGGCCATCGCTTACCCCGTTTCTGGCACCAGCTCTGGCACGAAAAACGGCACAACTAGCCGAAAATCAAGGTTTTTCTTTGGTATCAACAGGTTGCTTTGGTAGGCCCGGAGGGACTCGAACCCCCAACCAAGGCGTTATGAGCGCCCTGCTCTGACCATTGAGCTACAGGCCCGGCCGGGGTCTGGACTAAAGCCAACGGGGGAAGGGGTCAAGCCTTCGCTGCCGGGCGGGGTCCGTCCCAAGAGCGCGGCGAAGGGGGCTGGCTTCGCGTTGCGCGGGGGGCGGGGATCGTCTATGCGGAGGCAGTCTGATTGCTTGCAGGGGCCGCGCCATGACCACGACTCACAACGGGATGACCTATGCCGATGCGGGGGTGGATATCGACGCCGGCAACGCGCTGGTCGAGCGGATCAAGCCTGCCGCCAAGCGCACCCAGCGCCCCGGCACCATGTCGGGTCTCGGCGGCTTCGGCGCGCTCTTCGACCTGAAGGCGGCGGGCTATGCCGATCCGGTGCTGGTGGCCGCGACCGACGGCGTCGGCACCAAGCTGCGCATCGCCATCGACACCGGCGAGGTGGACAGCATCGGCATCGACCTCGTGGCGATGTGCGTCAACGATCTGGTCTGTCAGGGCGCGGAACCCCTGTTTTTCCTCGACTATTTCGCCACCGGCAAGCTTGAGGTCGATCAGGCCGCCCGCATCATCGAGGGCATCGCCGCGGGCTGCGAGGCCTCGGGCTGCGCGCTGATCGGCGGCGAGACGGCGGAAATGCCGGGGATGTATCACAAGGGCGATTTCGATTTGGCCGGTTTCGCCGTGGGCGCGATGGAGCGCGGGCAGGATCTGCCGCAGGGCGTGCAGATCGGCGACGTGCTCTTGGGCCTCGCCTCGGACGGGGTCCATTCCAACGGCTACTCCTTCGTGCGCAAGGTGGTCGAGGTTTCGGGGCTGGATTGGGAGTCCGACGCGCCCTTCGCCGAGGGCAAGCTCGGCAAGGCGCTGCTGACGCCGACGCGGCTCTATGTGAAGCAGGCGCTGGCCGCGGTGCGCGCGGGCGGGGTGCATGCCTTGGCGCATATCACCGGCGGCGGTCTGACCGAGAACCTGCCGCGCGTCCTGCCCGAGGGCCACGGCGCGCTGATCGACCTCGGCGCCTGGCAGCTGCCCCCGGTGTTCCGCTGGATGGCCGAAACCGCCAACATGGCCGAGCCGGAGCTCTTGAAGACCTTCAACTGCGGCATCGGCATGATCGCCGTGGTCGCCGCCGACCAGGCCGAGGCGCTGACCGCGCTGCTGCAGGAGCAGGGCGAGACGGTCGTGCCGCTTGGCAAGGTCACCGCCGGGCAGGGGGTCAGCTACACCGGCGCGCTGCTGTGAAACGCGTTGCCATCCTGATTTCCGGGGGTGGCTCCAACATGCTCGCCCTTGTCGCCAGCATGACCGGCGACCATCCGGCGCGGCCCGTGCTGGTCGCTTCCAACGATCCCGGGGCCATGGGCCTGAAGCGCGCGGCAGAGCTCGGCATCGCCACGGCGGCGGTGGAGCATCGCCCGTTCAAGGGCGACCGCGCGGCCTTCGAGGCGGCGCTGCTGCAGCCGATCCTCGCGGCCGAGCCCGACATCCTCTGCCTCGCCGGCTTCATGCGGGTGCTGACGCCCGCTTTCGTGGCGCGCTTCGAGGGGCGGATGCTGAACATCCATCCCTCGCTGCTGCCGAAATACACCGGGCTGCACACCCATCAGCGCGCGCTCGATGCGGGCGATACCGAGGCGGGCTGCTCGGTGCATGAGGTGACGGCGGCGCTGGACGAAGGCCCGCTGCTCGGCCAGGCGCGGGTGCCGGTGCTGCCGGGCGACACGGCCGACAGCCTCGGCGCGCGGGTGCTGGCGCAGGAGCATCGACTCTATCCGGCGGTGCTGCGGCGCTTCGCGGCGGGCGACCGCAGCCCGATCTTCCTGTCCTGAAGGCCGATCCGCCACGGTTTCCACGCCAAGCGCCGCGAGACCTTTATTTTTCCGGTCACGCCGCCTATAGCGGTCTGGCGGGATGCCCCCGTTAACCCCAGACGCGGGACATTGATGCAGACCATTACCACGACCGAGGCTCTGGCCGCCTTTTGTGAAGCCGCCAAGAAAGCCCCTTACGTCACCATCGACACGGAGTTCCTGCGGGAGCGCACCTACTGGTCGAAGCTCTGCCTGATCCAGATGGCGCTGCCCGGCAAGACCGGCGAGGCCGTGCTGATCGACCCGGTGGAGGGCGAGGACATGTCGCTGGAGCCGCTCTACGACCTGTTCCGCCACGAGGCGACGGTCAAGGTGTTCCACGCCGCCCGCCAGGATCTCGAGATCTTCTTCGTCGAGGGCGGGGTCTTCCCGACGCCGCTGTTCGACACGCAGGTGGCCGCCATGGTCTGCGGCTTCGGCGAGCAGGTCGGCTATGAGACGCTGGTGAAGAAGATCGCCAAGGAGCCGCTCGACAAGACCTCGCGCTTCACCGACTGGTCGCGCCGCCCGCTGTCCGAGGCGCAGAAGGCCTATGCGCTGGCCGATGTGACGCATCTGCGCGTGATCTACGAATGGCTTGCGGCGCAGATCGCCAAGACCGGCCGGCAGAAATGGGTGGAGGAGGAGCTGGCCATCCTCACCGACCCGGCCACCTATACCGTGCATCCCGAAGAGGCCTGGCTCCGGATCAAGACCCGCACCACCTCGGGCCGATTCCTCGCCGTGGTCAAGGAACTGGCCCGTTTCCGCGAGGTCTATGCCCAGAGCCACAACGTGCCGCGCAGCCGGGTGCTGAAGGATGACGCTCTGCTGGAGATCGCCTCCACCCGCCCGAGCAACAGCGAGGAGCTGGGCCGCTCGCGCCTGTTGATGCGCGAGGGGCGGCGCGGCGACATCGCCGACGGCATCCTCGCCGCGGTGAAGGCCGGGGTGGAGACGCGGCCCGAGGATCTGCCGAAGCCCGACCTCAGCCGCGAGCAGCTGCAGGTGAACCCGGCGCTGGCCGACCTGCTGCGGGTGCTGCTGAAGGCGAAGTCGGAAAGCCTCGGCGTGGCGGCCAAGCTCATCGCCTCGTCGGGCGATCTCGACGCCATCGCCGCGGGCGAGCGCGACCTGCCGACCATGCGCGGCTGGCGGCTGGAGGCCTTCGGCAATGACGCGATCCGGCTCTGCCGGGGCGAGATCGCGCTGTCGGCCAAGGGCAGCGAAGTCCGGGTGGTGACGCTCTAGCGGCCGCTGGTCAGGGCGTTGCCGGCGGATTGCACCGTGATCTGCCGGATGCCCTCCAACTGGTAGCTGCTGATGAAGGTCGCCACCGAGATCTCGCGCGAGCGCTGGGTCGAGACGGCGTTCGGAACCGGCGGCGGGCTGACGCGGAACTCGTAGACCTGCACCCCGTCGACCAGCGGCCGGGCCACCAGATCGGCCTGCCAGAAGCCTTGCGTCGGCGGCAGGCCCACGGCGCGCACGATGGCCCCGCCCTGCATCCGCTTCACGTCGAGCGAGATCACCTGCGCCACCAGCGGCCTTGTGTCGACCCGGGTGACCGGCCCCTCGACCGAGGCCACCGGCGCGGTTTCGCGCGCCCCGCCGAACCAGTTCATCGGGTTCAGTCGCGATCCACAGGCGCCAAGCGCCAGCACCAGCGCAAGTCCGGCCAGCAGCGGTGTTTTCATCCCCAGATCCCTCTTCTTCCGCCGGTCGCGCGGCTTTTCCCTTGGGTAGCCGATGCGGCACCGTTTGAAAAGCCGCAGCGCGCAGGGCTGGACCTTCCGCCGCCGGGGTCTTACGTCTGGACCCGACAGAGGAGACGCCGATGGCCACGCCCGCATTCGAAGAGATCGCCGAAACCTTCGACTTCCTCGATGACTGGGAGGACCGCTACCGCCATGTCATCGATCTGGGCAAGGCCTTCCCGCCCTTGCCCGATGCGCTTAAAGTGCCCGCCACCAAGGTCGAGGGCTGCGCCAGTCAGGTCTGGATCGTGCCGAAGATCGAGGGCGAGGGCGCCACGGCGCGGTTCGACTTCGCCGGCGAGAGCGACGCGATGATCGTGCGCGGCCTGATCGCCGTGCTGCACGCGCTCTATTCCGGGCTGACGGTGGCCGAAGTGGGCCGGGTCGATGCCGTGGCCGAACTCGGCCGGCTCGGTCTCAACGAACACCTCTCCTCGCAGCGCTCCAACGGGGTGCGCGCCATGGTGGAGCGCATCCGCCGCGTCTCGGCCGAGGCCGCCGCTCAGTAGCGCGCGACCTTGCTGTAGTCGGGCGAGAAGGCCAGATGGCCGGCGATCGCCTCCATCCCCGGCTTGGGCGATTCGTAGGACCAGGCCGCATCCTTCACCGTGCCGCTGGCGCCGACGATGGAGTAATAGGTGGCCTCGCCCTTGTAGGGGCAGGTGGTGACGGTCTCGCTCTTGTCGAACATCACCATCGCCACATCCTCACGCGGGAAATAGATCACCGGCTCGCGGTCGCCCTCGGTCAGCTCGATCCCGTCCAGCGTCTCGCCCAGCACGCCGGCCTCGGCGCGGATCACCCATTTGCCGACCGCCTTGCGCAGGTGGATATGGTCGCTCATTGGTTTGCCCCCAGAATTGCTGCGTTGCGGCAAGATTAGCCGCAACGCGCCCGAGGGCAAGACGTCAAAGCGGCGCAGTCGCCGCTTCGAGCCAGTCGCGCACCGCGCCCGAGACCCGCGGCCCGATCTTCTCGCGCACCTCAACGTGATAGGCATCGACCCAGGCCCGCTCGCCCGGCGCCAGCCGCTCGGTCAGGATCAGCCGCCGGTCGAAGGGCACGAAGGTCACCGTCTCGAAGCAGAGCTGCGCGCGGTTGTCGCCGAGGGCAGGGGCCTCCTCGACCACGATCAGGTTCTCCAGCCGGATGCCGAAGGCGCCCTCGCGGTAATAGCCCGGCTCGTTCGACAGGATCATCCCCGGCTCCAGCGGCACCTCCGAGATCCGCGACAGACGCTGCGGCCCCTCGTGCACCGACAGGAAGGCGCCGACGCCATGGCCGGTGCCATGGTCGTAATCCAGCCCCATCAGCCACAGGTTGTAGCGGGCCAGCCCGTCGAGATCGCGTCCCGCCAGCCCCTTCGGCCAGCGCACCCGGCTGATGGCGATCAGCCCCTGCAGCACCGCCGTATAGCACTCCCGCGCCTCGCCGCCCGGATCGCCGACGGCGACGGTGCGGGTGATGTCGGTGGTGCCGTCGAGATATTGCGCGCCGGAATCGACCAGCAACAGTTCGTCCTGACCAACGGCCCGGTTCGAGCCCTCGGTCACGCGGTAATGCATGATCGCCCCGTTCGGCCCGGCGCCGCAGATCGTGTCGAAGCTGATGTCATGCAGCGAGTTGGTGGCCCGGCGGTAGCCCTCCAGCGCCTTGACGACGTCGATCTCGGTCAGCCCGCCCTCGGGCGCCCGCCCGTCGAGCCAGGCGAGAAACTCTACCACCGCCGCCCCGTCGCGCAGATGCGCCTCGCGGGTGCCGGCGATTTCGGCCGGGGTCTTGCAGGCCTTGGGCAGGCGGCAGGGGTCGTCGCCCGCCGCCACCGCGATGCCCGCGTCCTGCAGCTCCAGCGTCACCGCCAGCGGCGCGGTCATCCGGTCCACCCGCACCGGGCCCTGCAGCGTGCCCAGCGCCGGCACGAAAGCCTCCGGCGGGCGCAGGGTGACATGCTCGCCCAGCTCCGCCCGCAGCTCGTCGTCGAACTTCGCCGGATCGGCGAACAGCGTCACCCGCCCGTCGTCATGCAGCACCGCAAAGCCATGCAGCACCGGGTTGCGCGGCACATCCGCCCCGCGCAGGTTCAAAAGCCAGCAGAGCGAATCCGGCAGGGTGATCACCGCCGCCCGCTGCCCCTCGGCCCGCAGGCCCTCCGCCAGCTCCGCGCGCTTCTCGGCGCTCGACCGCCCGGCCAGCGCCTCGGGATGGGCGAAGGCCCGGCCCTGCGGCGGGGCGGGCTGGTCGGGCCAGATCCGGTCGACGTAATTCTCCACCGGGCGCAGGCTGACGCCGCTGCCCTTCAGCGCCGTCTCCAGCCGCTCGATCTCGTCGGCGGTGTGCAGCCAAGGATCGAAGCCCACGACCCCCTCCGTCAGATGCTCCCGCAGCCATTCGCCTGCCTTCACCTCGGGCCAGGGCACCGGGGTGAAATGCCCGAGATCCACCTGATGCTTCACCTGCACCCGGTAGCGCCCGTCAATGAAGACGCCCGCGATCTCCGGCAGCACGATGGCGAACCCCGCCGATCCGGTGAACCCGGTCAGCCACTGCAGCCGCCCGTCGCGCTCGGCCACATACTCGCCCTGATGCGCATCGGCCCTCGGCACGAGAAACCCGGCAAGCCCGTCAGCCGCCAGAAGCGCCCGAAGATGCGCCAGCCGCGCCGGCCCCTGCGCCGGGGAAGAGGTTGCATCGAAGGATTGGAACATGTTGGCCCCGTTGAGATATGCGGTTGTGAGCGCACGAAGGCGCCGCTCTTGTCAGATGTGTCTATGTGCCCTGCGGGGGCCGGTCGTCGGGACTGCGGAAAGCCGCCTCACGCCACCCGCCGCCCCTTGCCCGAGCGCTTCTTGGGGTCGGCGTCGAACAGGCTCGCCAGCTGTTCGGTCATCGCGCCCGCCAGTTGCTCCACATCGGTGATCGTTACCGCGCGCTGGTAGTAGCGGGTCACGTCATGGCCGATGCCGATGGCGATCAGCTCCACCGCCTTGCGCCGCTCGACCATGGCGATCACGTCGCGCAGGTGCTTCTCCAGATAATTGGCCGGGTTCACCGAGAGGGTGGAATCGTCCACCGGCGCGCCGTCCGAGATCACCATCAGGATCTTGCGCGCCTCGGGTCGGGCCAGCATCCGCCGATGCGCCCATTCCAGCGCCTCGCCGTCGATGTTCTCCTTCAGGAGCCCTTCCTTCATCATCAGCCCGAGGTTCTCCCGCGCCCGCCGCCAAGGCGAGTCGGCCCCCTTGTAGATGATGTGGCGCAGGTCGTTCAGCCGCCCGGGCTGCTGCACCCGACCCGCCGCCAACCATTTCTCGCGGCTCTGCCCGCCCTTCCAGGCCCGCGTGGTGAAGCCGAGGATCTCGACCTTCACCTGGCAGCGCTCCAGCGTCCGGGCCAGCACGTCGGCGCAGATCGCGGCGATCGAGATCGGCCGCCCGCGCATCGAGCCGGAATTGTCCAGAAGCAGCGTCACGCAGGTGTCGCGGAACTCGGTGTCCTTCTCGACCTTGAAGCTGAGCGGCGTCGTGGGGTTGGCCACCACCCGCGCCAGACGGCCCGCGTCCAGCGTGCCCTCCTCCAGATCGAACTCCCAGGAGCGGTTCTGCTGCGCCTGCAAGCGCCGCTGCAGCTTGTTGGCCAGCCGCGACACCGCCCCCTTCAAGGGTTCGAGCTGCTGGTCGAGATAGGCGCGCAGCCGTTCCAGCTCCGCCGCCTCCGCCAGATCCTCGGCCTTGATCTCCTCGTCGAACTCGGTGGTGAAGACGGTGTAGAGCGGATCGGCGTCGGAATGCGGGGCAGGGGGCGGCGGCTCCAGCGGCGCCTCGCCCTCGGGCAGCTCCGCCTCGTCGCCCTGTTCCATGTCGGCGGCATCGTCCATCGACACCTGGGCCTGGCTCGCATCCTGCTGCTCGTCCTGGCTCTGCTCCGGCTGGGCGTCGGCCTCGTCGCTCTCGTCCTGATCGTCGCCGGTCGACTCCGGCTGATCCTCGTCCTGCTCGGCCTCCTCGCCGCTCTCGTCCGAGGGTTCATCCACGTCCGGGTCATCGCCCAGCTGGTCGCCATAGCCGAGGTCCGAGATCACCTTGCGCGTCAGCCGGGCGAAAGCCGCCTGATCGGCCAGCACCTCGTCCAGCGATCCCAGGCTGCCGCCCGCCTGTTCGGCGATATGCTCGCTCCACAGGTCGAGTACGGTCTGCGCCCCCTTGGGCAGCGGCCGCCCGGTCGCCATGTGCCGGACGTAGTATCCCGCCGCCACCGCGAGCGGCGCATCGGCGGGCTGGGTGATCTGGGCATAGCCCTTGCGCTCGGCCTCATGGCCGATCTTGGCGTCGATGTTCCCCGCCGTGCCCGGCATCACCCGCGCGCCGACCGCCTCGCAGCGCGCTGTCTCCATCGCGTCATAGATCTCGCGCGCCAACTGCCCCGTCGGGGCATAGCGGGCCGAGGTCTTCTCGTCGTGGTATTTCCGCTTCAGCGCGAAGGCATCCGCCGTGCCGCGCGCCAGCAGCACCTCGTCCCGCGTCATCCGGCGCGAGACCTGCGGCAGCCGCATCCCGTCCTTGTTCATGCCCGGCGGATCGACCGAATAGGAGACGGTCATTTCCGGGTCGTCGGCCATGGTCTTGGTGGCCTCGGCGAGGGCCTTCTTGAACGGATCGGCGGGGTTGTCGCTTGGCTTGCTCATGGTAGAGATAAATCACCCGTCTGTGCTCTCGGCAAGGGGCCGCCCCGAGGAAAGCGGAAGCTCAGCGAAACGCCTTCCAGCGCGAGGTCCGGCCGACCGCCTGCGCGATCCGGTAGCGTTCGGTCACGCGCGCCACCTCCGCCGGATCCTCCGCGCTCAGCCGCGTCAGAGCCCGGCCGCGCAGCGCCAGCGACAGCCGCACCGACAGGAAGGCCGCCAGCCCGACGATCGCCGCCCCGGCCAGCGAACCCGAAAGCCCGCCGCCCTCGCGCGATCCGGCATAGGCGCCGAGCAGGACCCCCGCCGCGATCTCGATCCGCCCACGGCTGCGACGGCGCTCCATCGCCTCCAGCGCGCGCGTGACGCGCTCCGCCAGAGGGGCGGGGCCGCTCACTTCATCGCCATCGAAGCGGCGCTCTCCGGCAGTTCCTCGTTGAAGCAGCGCTGGTAGAACTCGGCCACGGTCTGCCGTTCCAGCTCGTCGCATTTGTTGAGGAAGGTCAGCCGGAAGGCATAGCCCACATTGCGGAAGATCTCGGCGTTCTGCGCCCAGGTGATCACCGTGCGTGGGCTCATCACCGTCGAGAGATCGCCGTTCATGAAGGCGGTGCGCGACAGATCCGCCACAGTCACCATCTGGCTGATCTGCCGGCGGCCCTTCTCGGTGTTGTAATGCGGGTTCTTGGCCAGCACGATCGCCACCTCGGCGTCATGGCTCAGATAGTTCAGCGTCGAGACCAGCGACCAGCGGTCCATCTGGCCCTGGTTGATCTGCTGGGTGCCGTGATAGAGCCCGGTCGTGTCGCCCAGACCCACGGTGTTCGCGGTGGCGAACAGCCGGAAGCTCGGGTGGGGGGTGATGACCTCGTTCTGGTCCAGAAGCGTCAGCTTGCCGTCGGTCTCCAGCACCCGCTGGATCACGAACATCACGTCGGCGCGGCCCGCATCATATTCGTCGAAGACGATGGCGCAGGGGTTGCGCAGCGCCCAGGGCAGGATGCCTTCCTGGAAGGCGGTGACCTGCTTGCCGTCGACCAGCTTGATCGCGTCCTTGCCGATCAGGTCGATCCGGCTGATGTGGCTGTCGAGGTTGACCCGCACGCAGGGCCAGTTCAGCCGGCTGGCGACCTGTTCGATATGCGAGGATTTTCCGGTGCCGTGATAGCCCTGGATCATCACGCGGCGGTTGTAGGCAAAGCCCGCGAGGATGGCGAGCGTGGTGTCGGGATCGAACTTGTAGGTGCTGTCCTCGTCCGGCACCCGGTCGGTGCGCTCGGCGAAACCCTTGACCTTCATGTCGGTGTCGATGCCGAAGACATCGCGGACAGAGATTTCTTCGGTGGGTCTCACAGTCATATCCAGCATTCCGTCCGCCATGTTTCGGGTGCGCGGCGCGGGCCGCCCGGAGGGGCCATCGACGCCAACGGCCTTTGATGGAACATATCCTGCAGGGGTGCAAGGGGCAGGCGGGCCGCGAAGGCGCTTCGCGCGCGATCCCGTTTGCGTGAGACTTTGCAACTTCGCGCCGCGGCGACCGTAGATCTGGCATAATCCCGCATCACCGAACCGGAGGATCCCCCATGCTGCGCAGAACCGTCCTGACCGGAGCCGCCGCGCTCCTCGGCCTCGCCACCCTCGGCCGCCGCGGAGCAGCCGCGACTGGCCGCTTCGAGATCACCCTGACCGAGGAGGAGTGGCGGGCGAGGCTCTCGCCCGCAGCCTATGCCGTGCTGCGCGAGGAGGACACCGAACGTCCCTTCACCAGCCCGCTGAACGACGAGAAACGCGCCGGCGCCTTCCATTGCGCCGGCTGCGATCTGCCGGCCTATGCCTCGCAGGCGAAATACGACAGCGGCACCGGCTGGCCCAGCTTCTGGCAGGCGCTGCCCGACGCGGTGGGCACCAAGGAAGACAACACGCTGTTCACCACCCGCACCGAGGTGCATTGCCGGCGCTGCGGCGGGCACTTCGGCCATATCTTCGACGATGGTCCCGAACCGACCGGCAAGCGTCACTGCCTGAACGGCGTGGCGCTGCGCTTCCAGCCGGCCTGAGCCTCTCCTTGCCGAAATACTCCCGCCGGAGGCTCCCACAGGAGCCCCCGGCGCCGCGGTCAGTCGCGGAAGAACCGGCTGTCCTTGATCTGGTCCCAGGCCCAGACAACCTCCTGCAGCCGCTCCTCGTCATCGCGGTTGCCGCCGTTCATGTCGGGATGCAGATCCTTCACCAGCGACTTGTACTGCTTGCGGATTTCCGGCTTCGTCCAGGTGTCGCGCGCGTCGAGGATCTCCAGCGCCTTGCGCTCGGTCGGCGGCAGCTTGCGGGTCGAGCTGCTGGCCGGGCGGCCGGGGTTCTGCGTCGCCTTCTCGCCGAGGATCTCGATCGGGTCGTTCACCCCCAGCCGCGACCAGACCCGGCCCTCGTCGGGCCGCTTGGTGAAGGCCTGCGTCTCGCGGCCCCAGACCCGGTCCTTGTCGAGGAACTTCTGGAAGTCATCCTCCGAGGTCCCCTGGAAGAAGTTCCATTTCAGATTGTACTCGCGGACATGGTCCTTGCAAAACCACAGGAACTCGTCGAGCTGGTCCGGCGACTTCGGCGCGCGGTAGACCCCGGCCTCGCTGCAGCCCGGATAGTCGCAGCTCCGCGTCGAGGTCTCGAAGGCGCCGGACATGCCCCGCCGCCCGGTCTTGCGGCGTTTCTTGTCCGAGGACACCCGGATGTCGAACTCGAAGGGGGGGCGGTTTGTCATGAGCACTGGCCTTTCCGACTCGGAGGCGAGAGTTTACGGGTTATGGCGCGAGATTGAAGAGGGGAACGGACGAAATGGCGGTAACCGACGAAATTCGTGATCGGCTGCAACAGGCCTTCAGCCCGGAAGTGCTTGAGGTGATTGACGAAAGCGAGAAACACCGCGGCCACGGCGGCTGGCGCGAGGGTGGCGAGACCCACTTTCTCGTGAGAATGCGGGCGGCGGCGCTCGGCCCGATGACCCGCATAGCCCGGCACCGCGCCGTGCATGGTGCGCTCGGCCCGGACCTGGTGGGCCGGATCCACGCGCTGGCGCTGGAGGTGGGCGGCTGACCCCGGCGGCGCCGGAGGGTGGGGGCTCCCCCACCCGCCAGAACCGTCGACCCTGAACAGAAGAAGTCTTCTGCGAAGACTTCCAGACACGATCTTTCTGCGAAAGATCTGTCTCCCATGTTTTCGCAGAAAACATGAATCGCTCCGGATTTTTGCAGAAAATCCGCCGGCGTGAACGGCGCCGTCAGGCCTCCGCCACCAGCCCGACCGCTTCGATGCCGGCCACCGCCGCGGCGGCGTCATTCTCGCTGCTGTCCCCCGTGACCCCCAGCGCGCCGATCACCGCCCCGGTCGCATCGCGGATCAGCGCTCCGCCCTGCACGGCGACGAAGCGCCCGTCGAAAGCCCCGTTCATCGCCTGGACGAAATGCGGCTGCGCCTCGGCCCGCCTGCTCAGCACCGAGCCGCTCATGCCGAGCATCAGGCAGCCATAGGCCTTGCCGCGCGCCAGCTCGAAGCGCCCGGGGCTGCCGCCCTCGGCCCGCTCGAAGACCAGCGGATGCCCGCCGGCATCCAGCACCACCACCGACAGGGGCTGCATCCCGTTGTCGCGCCCATGCGCCATCGCCGCCGCAACCATGCGGCGCGCCGTCTCCACCGTCAGCGTCATGCCCGTCCTCCCGTCACCTGCGGCGTCAGCGACGCCTTCACCTGAAGCCTGCGCGCATGCAGGACCGGCTCGGTATAGCCCGAGGGCTGCAGCCGCCCCTTGAACACCAGATCACATGCCGCCTGGAAGGCGGGCCCGTCATAGGCGGGCGCCATCGGCCGATAGGCCGGGTCCTCCGCGTTCTGCCGGTCCACCACCTCGGCCATCTTGCGCAGCGCCGCCTGCACCTGCTCCTCCGATACCACCCCGTGGTGCAGCCAGTTGGCCAGCGCCTGGCTCGAGATCCGGCAGGTCGCGCGGTCCTCCATCAGCGCCACGTCATGGATGTCCGGCACCTTGGAGCAGCCGACCCCTTGGTCGACCCAGCGCACCACATAGCCGAGGATGCCCTGAGCGTTGTTCTCGATCTCCTCGCGGATCTCCGCCTCGCTCCAGTTCACCCCCTCGGCCAGCGGCAGGGTCAGCAGGTCCTCCAGCCGGCCGCGCGGACCGCCCTCGGCGATCTGCTGCTGCCGCTCCAGCACGTCGACCTTGTGGTAATGCGTGGCATGCAGCGTCGCTGCGGTGGGCGAGGGCACCCAGGCGCAATTCGCTCCCGCCGTCGGATGCGCCACCTTCACCGCCAGCATCTCGGCCATCCGGTCCGGCGCCGCCCACATGCCCTTGCCGATCTGCGCCCGGCCGCGCAGGCCGCAGGCCAGCCCGATGTCGACATTGCGGTCCTCATAGGCCTTGATCCAGGCTGCGGACTTCATGTCGCCCTTCCGGACCATCGGCCCGGCTTCCATCCCGGTGAAGATCTCGTCCCCGGTGCGGTCGAGGAAGCCGGTGTTGATGAAGGCCACCCGGTGCTGCGCCGCCCGGATGCACTCCTTCAGGTTCACGCTGGTGCGGCGCTCCTCGTCCATGATGCCGAGCTTCACCGTATGGGCCGGCAGCCCCAGCACGCTCTCGACCCGGTCGAACAGCGCGTCGGCGAAGGCGACCTCTTCCGGCCCGTGCATCTTCGGCTTCACCACATAGACCGAGCCTGCGACCGAGTTGCGCAGCCCGCCCGTCTTCTTAAGGTCATGCATGGCGCAGAGCACGGTGACGAAGGCGTCGAGCATCCCCTCGAAGATCTCCCCGCCCTCGGCATCCAGCACCGCCGGCGTGGTCATCAGATGGCCGACATTGCGCACCAGCATCAGCGCGCGGCCCTTCAGCACCATCTTGCCGCCGCCGGGCGTGGTGTATTCCGGGTCGGGGGCCAGCTCGCGCAGGATCATCCGGCCGTTCTTGCTGACCGCCTCGCGCAGCTCGCCGGTCATCAGCCCGAGCCAGTTGCCATAGGCCAGCACCTTGTCCTCGCCATCGACCGCCGCGACCGAATCCTCGCAATCCATGATCGCCGACAGCGCCGATTCCAGCCGGATGTCCGCGACATGCGCCGGGTCGGTGCGGCCGATCGGGTGGGCGGCGTCGATCTCGATCACCAGGTGCAGCCGGTTGTTGCGCAGCACGATGGCGCTCGGCGCCTCGGGCTGGCCGGCATAGCCGACGAATTGCGCCGGGTTCATCAGGGCAGGGCGCAGCGCGCCGTCCTCCACGCTGTAGGCCGCGCCGTCGGCATGGCTGCCCTCGGCCAGGGGGGCGACGTCGTCGAGGAAAGCCCGGCCCCAGTCGACCACCTTCGCGCCGCGTTCGGCGTCGAACCCGCCCTTCGGCGGCAGATCGCCCAGCGCGTCGGTGCCGTAGAGCGCATCGTAGAGTGACCCCCAGCGCGCGTTGGCGGCGTTCAGCGCGTAGCGCGCGTTCATCACCGGCACCACCAGCTGCGGCCCCGGCACATCGGCGATCTCCGGGTCCACCCCGGCGGTGGCGATGGCGAAATCCTCGCCCTCGGGCAGCAGGTAGCCGATCCCGCGCAGGAACTCCCGGTATTCCGCCGGATCCGAAGGCTTGCCGCGCCGCTGGATGTGGAAGCTGTCGATCTGCGCCTGAAGCTCGGCGCGGCGCTCCAGCAGCGCCCGGTTCCGCGGCCCGAGGTCGCGGACGGCGGCGGCGAAGCCGCTCCAGAATGCGTCCTCGCCGACCTCCAGCCCCGGCAGGGCCTCGCGGGCGATGAACTCGGCCAGACGGGCGTCGACCTGCAAGCCATGCTTCTCGATCCGGTCGGTCACGGCGCTCTCCTTCGGCTGTATGCGATGGGGTGCAAGCTAGGCAGGATTTGCCGCCGCGGCAAGTCTGGTCAAATGTTTTTACCAATATTCCGCTTCAGCGCCGCCACCCCCGCATTTTCTGTCGAAAAATATCCTCGGGGGTGAGCGCGCAGCGCGAGGGGGCGGAAAGCCCCCTCTCTTCGCCGCCCCGAAGCGCTACAGATCCAGCCGCAGCTGCGCCGCCGGACCCGGCCGCCGCGGCGGGTCCAGTCCCTCCAGCACCTCCTCCGCCATCCGCCAGCGCAGCCGGTCGCGCGCCGCCCGCGCCGCCGAGGCCGGGTCCACCACCGGCTCCGGATAGCGCCGCCCGAGCAGCCGCCCGGCCCCCACCCATTTCCACGGCGCCTGCAGCCGCGCATCGGGCACCGGCGCCAGTTCCGGCAGCCAGCGCCGGGTGAAGCTGCCCGCCGGGTCAAGCTCCTCGGCCAGCGCCAGCGGGTTGGCGATCCGCCCCTCGGCCACCCGCCGCATCTGCGCCCAGTGGATCGCCGGGTCATAATCTGTGGAGAGCCGCGCCAGCACCCGCCCCGCCGCCGCCTCGGGCAGGCCCAGATGCTGCACCGCCACCGCCGCCAGCAGCCCGCGCATCCGCGCCGTCTGCCAGCCGGTCGCCGCCAGATAGCGCATCCCGGCATCGACGAAGGGCAGCCCGGTCTCGCCCGCGGCGAAGGCCGCGAGCAGCGCCGGGTCGCCGTCCTCATCCGGCGCCACCTCCACCGCCCGCCGGGTCAGCGCCGCCTGAAACGCCGCCAGACTGCGGCCCCAGCCGCCGCCCGGCCGTTCCGCCTGTCGCGCCGCCACAGCCGCCAGCACCTCGCGCCGCGACAGCGCCCCCCAGGCCAGATGCGGCGACAGCCGCGAACAGCCGCGCTCGCCGCTCGCCGGCCCGTCGCAATCGCGGTAGCCCTCGCCGCGGCTGCCGAGGAAGCTCTCCAGCAGCAACAGCCCGCGGCCCCGGCCCCCGGCCTGCCGATGCGCGCAGCGGTCCTCCGCCAGCCGCAGCACCCGGGCCGAGGGGATCGGCCCCGGTTCCACTCCGGACACCGCCTGCAGCGCCACGGTCTCGGCCTCGCCTTCGGCCACCACCTCCCAGGCGATGCCCGCCTCGCGCGCCCAGTCGGCCACCCGGCGATCCTCCGCCCGCTCCGCCGCCGAGCGCGGGGCGAGGGCGAGGATTCGCCCGACCTTGTGCAGGCGGCAGAGCTTGGCCAGCACCGTCACCGGATCGCCGATCCGGACGGCCAAGGGTGCCCCCAGCCGGCGCAGATCCTCGCGCAGCTCGGTCAGGGTTTCCGCCACGAAGTCCCATTGCCGCGCCGAGCGTTCGGGAAGCGCCCATTGCGCCGGATCGACGATGAACAGCGGCAGCACCGGGGCTCCTGCCGCCGCCGCCAGCGCCGGGTGATCCGTCACCCGCAGATCGCGTCTGAACCAGATGAGAACATTCATGGAACATGACCTAACCGATCCGGCGAAAAGGTAAAGCCCCCGCTTGCGCCCGCCCCGCCGCAGGATAACCTGCGCGGCAAGGAGCATCCCATGACCGATACCGCCATCCGCCTTGCCGACTACCTCGCCCCGAGCCACCTGATCGAGAGCGTGGCCCTCACCTTCCGTCTCGCGCCGGAGGCGACGCGGGTGCTGTCGACGATCCGCTTCACGCCGAACAAGGCGCGGCCGGGCAGCCACGACCTGCGGCTGGATGGCGAGAACCTCACCCTGATCGCCGCCGCCATCGACGCCGTACCCGTCACCGCCGAACCGGACGCAACCGGGCTGACCCTGCCTTGGGCAGACCTGCCGGAAGGCCCCTTCACCTTCACCGCCGAGGTGGAGATCTCGCCCGCGACAAATACCGCGCTCGAGGGGCTCTACATGTCGAACGGCATGTATTGCACCCAATGCGAGGCCGAGGGCTTCCGCAAGATCACCTTCTACCCCGACCGCCCCGACGTGATGGCGCCCTTCCGCGTCCGCATCGAAAGCGACATGCCGGTGCTTCTCTCCAACGGCAACGAGACCGCCACCGGCCCCGGCTGGGCGGAATGGACCGACCCATGGCCGAAGCCCGCCTATCTCTTCGCCCTCGTGGCGGGCGATCTCATCGCCCATTCCGCCAGCTTCACCACCATGTCGGGCCGCCCGGTCGCGCTGAACATCTGGGTCCGCCCCGGCGACGAGGGCCGCTGCGCCTATGCGATGGACAGCCTGATCCGCTCAATGCGCTGGGACGAACAGACCTATGGCCGGGAATACGATCTCGACGTGTTCAACATCGTCGCGGTCGATGATTTCAACATGGGCGCGATGGAGAACAAGGGGCTGAACATCTTCAACTCCAAATATGTCCTCGCGCTGCCGGAAACCGCGACCGACGACGATTTCGCCCGGATCGAGGCGATCATCGCGCATGAGTATTTCCACAACTGGACCGGCAACCGCATCACCTGCCGCGACTGGTTCCAGCTCTGCCTGAAGGAAGGGCTGACCGTGTTCCGCGATCAGCAGTTCTCCGGCGACATGCGCTCCCATGCCGTGAAGCGGATCGAGGATGTGCTGACGCTGCGCGCCCGCCAGTTCCGCGAGGACGGCGGCCCCTTGGCGCATCCGGTGCGGCCCGAGGAATATGTCGAGATCAACAACTTCTACACCGCCACCGTCTACGAGAAGGGGGCCGAGGTCATCGGCATGCTGAAACGCCTCGTCGGCGACGACGGCTATGCCAGGGCGCTCGATCTCTACTTCCAGCGCCACGACGGCGAGGCGGCGACCATCGAGGACTGGCTGAAGGTCTTCGAGGACGCCACCGGCCGCGACCTCGCGCAGTTCAAGCGCTGGTATTCCGAGGCCGGCACCCCGCGGCTCAAGGCGACCGAGGACTGGGCCGACGGTGTCTGGACCCTGCATCTGGAGCAGGTGACCCCGCCCACCCCCGGCCAGCCGCTGAAACATCCCAAGGTGATCCCGGTGGCCCTGGGCCTCTTGAACGGCAATGGCGACGAGGTGCTGCCGACCACCGTGCTGGAGATGACCGAGGCAAAGCAGAGCTTCCGCTTCGACAAGCTCGCGACGCGCCCCATCCCCTCGATCCTGCGCGGCTTCTCGGCCCCGGTGATCCTCGAGCGCGCGACCTCGCCCGAGGAACGCGCTTTCCTGCTGGCGCATGACACCGACCCGTTCAACAAATGGGAGGCGGGCAGGGCGCTCGCCAAGGATCTGCTGGCCCGCATGGTCACCGACAACGCCAGCCCGGGGCCGGACTGGCTCGATGCGCTGGCCCGGGTGGCGACCGATGACAGCCTCGATCCCGCCTTCCGCGCGCTGGCGCTGCGGCTGCCGGGCGAGGATGATATGGCCCAGACCCTGCATGCCTCGGGCATCACCCCCGACCCGGCCCGCATCCACGCGGCCCGGCGGCAGATGGCCGACGCGCTGGCCCGCCGCCTGCAGCCCGAGCTTGCCGGGCTGATCGACAGCCTCGCCGAGCCCGGCCCCTTCACCCCCGAGGCCCGCGCCGCCGGTCGTCGCGCCCTGCGGCTCGCCGCCCTCGCGCTGGTCACCCGCACCGACGGCGGCCTGCGCGCCGCCGAGGCCTTCCGCAGCGCCAACAACATGACCGAGGAGGTCGGGGCGCTGGCCTGCCTGCTCGACATCGGCCGCGGCCAGTCGGAACTCGACACGTTCGAGAGCCGCTGGGGCAAGGATCGGCTGGTGATGGACAAGTGGTTCTCGTTGCAGATCCTCTACGCCGCGCCCGAGGCCACGGCCGAGACCACGCGCCGGCTCACCGACCACCCGGCCTTCGACTGGAAGAACCCCAACCGCTTCCGCTCGGTGATCGGCGCGCTCTCCGGCAATCACGCGGGCTTCCACCATGCCTCGGGCGACAGCTACCGGCTGCTGGCCGACTGGCTGATCAGGCTCGATCCCCTGAACCCGCAGACCGCGGCGCGGATGTCCACCGCCTTCGAGACCTGGGCGCGCTACGACGCCGACCGGCAGGCGCTGATCCAGGCCGAGCTCGACCGCGTGCTCGCCGCCCCCGGCCTCAGCCGCGATCTGGCCGAGATGGCCGAGCGGATGCGCCGCTGATGCAAGCTTCGATCACGAAGCCGAGAGGAACCAAACCCTTGCACGGACGTTCAAACTGGCGGATGACTGCCGACCGGGCGGGCAAAGCGGCCCCCGGGCTTGCCAGCGTCTCGACCGGGCCTGCATGTCATACCCAAGACGTCACTCCATGGTGCAGTTCATGATGCAGTCCCGAATCGACCCTCTCATCGCCGAACGTGCGCCATGGCTGTTTTCCGGCCAGCCGCATCACGAGGCCGCACGCCAGCTGCTGACCCGGCTGCTCAGCTATCCGCGCACCGTCGCCATCGCCGAGCGGCTGGAGGACAAGACCTCGCCCGAGATCATGCGCCATGTCGGCGACATGATCGCCCGCGATGTCGAGGTCTCGGGGCTGGAGAACCTGCCGCGCAACGGCCCGGCGCTGGTGGTCTGCAACCATCCCACCGGCATCGCCGACGGCATCATCCTGCACCGCGCCATCGCCCCGTTGCGGCCCGACCTGTTCTTCTACGCCAACCGCGACATCCTGCGGGTCCTGCCGCAGATGGAAGACCTGATCGCCCCGGTGGAATGGCGGCAGGAAAAGCGCAGCATGCAGAAGACGCGCGAGACGATGGATTACACCCGCCGCGCCATCGAGGCCGGGCGTCTGGGCGTCATCTTCCCGGCAGGCCGACTGGCCAAGCGCACAGGGCTCAAGCTGATCGAGCGGCCCTGGATGGCCTCGGCGGCGATGATCGCGCGCAAGTTCGACCTGCCGGTGATCCCGGTGAACATCCGCGCCCGCAACTCGACGATGTTCTACCTCTTCGACCTGATCCACCCGACGCTGCGCGACATCACCCTGTTCCACGAGGTGCTGAACAAGCATCGCCAGCCCTTCCGCCTGACCATGGGCCGGCCGATCCCGCCCGAGCGTCTGCCGGTGAAGTCGGAGGAAGGGATCGAGATGCTGCGCGCCGCCACGCTGGCTCTCGGCGGCGAACATGCCCCCGCCGTCAGCCTGGTGCAGATGACCAGCCTGCGCAGCGCCCTGCGGCTGCGCGCCCCGGCCGAACGGGCCTCCTGAACCGGGAGGGGCCCCGGGCCCCTCCGGCGTTCTGACGCGGCCTCTTGCGAAGCCGCGCCGGATCGCGTTCAACTCCGGCCATGTCTGGTCCCCGCTACACCCCGCTTGTCGCCAGCCTTCCCGCCACCGTGCCCTTCGTCGGGCCGGAGACGCAGGAACGCTCCCGTGGTCGCCGCTTCAAGGCCCGTCTCGGCGCGAACGAGAGCCTGTTCGGCCCCTCGCCGAAGGCTGTCGCCGCCATGGCCGAAGCCGCCGCCGAAGTCTGGATGTATGGCGACCCGGAGAACCACGAGCTGCGCGCCGCGCTCGCCCGGCATCACGGCTGCGCCCCGAGCAACATCGTGGTGGGCGAGGGGATCGACGGCCTCCTTGGCTACCTCGTGCGGATGCTGGTCGCCCCCGGCGATGCGGTGGTGACCTCTGACGGGGCCTATCCGACCTTCAACTTCCATGTCGCGGGCTTCGGCGGGGTGCTGCACAAGGCGCCCTACCGCGGCGACCACGAAGACCCCGAGGCGCTGCTGGCCAGGGTGCGCGAGACCGGCGCACGGCTGGTCTATCTCGCCAATCCCGACAACCCGATGGGCTCGCACCATCCCGCCGCCACGATCCGCGCCATGATCGAGGCGCTGCCCGAGGGCGTGCTGCTGATCTTGGACGAGGCCTATGTCGATCTCGCCCCCGAGGGCGTCGCGCCCGAGATCGAGGCCGACGACCCGCGGGTGATCCGGATGCGGACCTTTTCCAAGGGCTATGGCATGGCCGGGCTGCGCGTCGGCTACGCCATCGCCGCGCCGGGGCTGGTCGCGGGCTTCGACAAGGTGCGCAACCACTTCGGCGTCGGCCGCATCGCCCAGGCCGGGGCGATGGCGGCGCTGCAGGACCAGCCCTGGCTGGCCGAGGTGCAGCGCCGCGTCGAGGAGGCCCGGGCCGAGCTTGGCCGCATCGCCCGCGCCAACGGTCTGACCCCGCTGGCCTCCGCCACCAATTTCGTGACCATCGACTGCGGCGGCGATGGGGCCTTCGCCCGCGCCGTGCTGCAGGCGCTGATCGCCCGCGACATCTTCGTTCGCATGCCCTTCGTCGCCCCGCATGACCGCTGCATCCGGGTCAGCTGCGGCGGCCCGGCGGAGCTCGCCGCCTTCGCCGCCGCCCTGCCGGAGGCGCTGGCCGAAGTGCGGGGCTGAGGCCTATTCCGCCGCCACCCCGTTGCCGCGCGCCGGACCCAGCGAGGGCGCCGCGCCCAGCGGCGCCTCCACCGCCGGGGCAGGGGTGCGCGGCGGCTCCGCGTCGGACGGACGGGCGGTCAGCGTGGCCGACAGCGCCGCCGGGGTCGGCTCCTCGTCACGACGGAAGAAGGCAGGCACCGGATCGGCGGCGGGCGCCGCCACAGGGGCTGCGGCCGGAGCGGCCATGACCGGCGCCGCGACGTGCGCGGACGCTGCGGCGACAGGCTCGGCCACGCGCGGGGCAGTGGCAGCCGCCTCCAGCGCGCGGCGGAACACCAGCATGTTCTGGAAGCTGGTGCTCTTGCCGGTGAAGCCGACCCGCTCCTCGCAGGGCAGGGTGTCGGAGCGCTGGTATTCCCAGCCGTCGCGGCCGAGCTCGTTCATCAGCTGGGTCAGGGTCAGCGCGAAGCGGTCGGCCAGCGTCTTGGCCCCGCGCGCCTTCTCGCCCTTGAGCGGCGCGGGAACCACCTTGTATTCATATCGCTGCATCGCCGTCCCCCTGCTCGGTCAAAAAAACCATGCTAACCGGACTCGGCATTTGCCGCCAAGCCCTCCCGATCCACGGCCCCGGCGCGGTGGCGGAACCGCGCCGGATCAGAGACCCAGCTTCTGCGCCACCAGCGCGTTGACGGTGGCCGGATTCGCCTTGCCGCCCGTGGCCTTCAGCACCTGCCCGGTGAACCAGCCCGCGAGCTTGGGGTTCGCCTTGGCCTTCTCCACCTGACCCGGGTTGGCCGCGATGATCTCGTCCACCGCCGCCTCGATGGCCCCGGTGTCGGTCACCTGCTTCATGCCATGTTTGGCCGCCTGCTCCGCCGGATCGCCGCCCTCGGTCCAGAGGATCTCGAACAGCTCCTTGGCCATCTTGCCGGAAATCTCGCCCGAACCGATCAGGTCGATCATCCCGCCGAGCTGCGCGGAGGAAACCGGCGTCTCGGCGATGGTCAGACCCTGCTTGTTCAACCGGCCGAACAGCTCGTTGATCACCCAGTTCGCCGCCATCTTGCCGTCGCGGCCCTTGGCCACCGTCTCGAAGAAGGCCGCCGATTCGAGATCCGCCGTCAGCACGTTGGCGTCGTAGTCGGTCAGGCCGAAATCGCCCATGAACCGCGCCTTCTTGGCGTCGGGCAGCTCCGGCATCGAGGCCGCGATGTCGTCGACCCAGCCCTGCTCGATCTCCAGCGGCAGCAGGTCGGGGCAGGGGAAGTAGCGGTAATCATGCGCCTCTTCCTTGGAGCGCATCGAGCGCGTCTCGCCCTTGTCCGGATCGTAGAGCCGGGTCTCCTGCACGATCGACCCGCCATCCTCGAGAATAGCGATCTGCCGCCGCGCCTCGTAATCGATGGCCTGCGTCATGAAACGCATCGAGTTCATGTTCTTGATCTCGCAGCGCGTGCCCAGATGCGAGAAGTCCTGCGTCGCCTGATATTTCTCGTATTGCCCCGGCAGACAGACCGAGACGTTCACATCGGCCCGCAGGTTGCCGTTCTGCATGTTGCCGTCGCAGGTGCCCAGATAGCGCAGGATCTGCCGCAGCTTGGTGACGTAAGCCGCCGCCTCCTCCGGCCCGCGGATGTCGGGGCGGCTGACGATCTCCATCAGCGCCACGCCGGTGCGGTTGAAATCGACGAAGGACATGTTCGGGTCCATGTCGTGGATCGACTTGCCCGCGTCCTGCTCCAGATGGATGCGCTCGATCCGGACCAGCCGCGCCACGCCCGGGCCCATCTCGACCAGCACTTCACCCTCGCCGACGATGGGATGGTAAAGCTGGGAGATCTGATAGCCCTGCGGCAGGTCGGGGTAGAAATAGTTCTTCCGGTCGAAGGCGGACCGCAGGTGGATCTCGGCCTTCAGCCCCAGCCCGGTGCGCACCGCCTGCTCGATGCAATACTCGTTGATCACCGGCAGCATCCCCGGCATGGCGGCGTCGACGAAGGCCACGTTGCTGTTCGGCTCGGCGCCGAAGCGGGTCGAGGCGCCCGAGAACAGCTTGGCGTTGGACGAGACCTGCGCATGGATCTCCATGCCGATCACCAGTTCCCAGTCGTGCTTCGCCCCGGCGATCACCTTGGGCTTCGGGGTTTCGTAGGTCAGGTCAAGCATGGCAATCGTCCCTCTGGTCGCAGCATGGTTCTAGGCAAGCGAGCGCCTGAGGGCAAGGCCGCCACGGGCGGATTGACGCCGACCGCTTTTTGCACGGGTTGCCAGACCGCCTGCCGGATTGGCACAAGATGCCGTCGCACAAGGATGCGGCGCCACGAACGCAGGACCGATGCAGTTACGAATGATCTTCCTTGGCCTTGCGCTGGCTCTTCCGATCTCCTGCTCCGAAGCGGGAGCCCCCAAACCGGATACTCTTCCCGCCATGCGCTGGGACTTCCGACCGGAAGCCGAGATCTGGACGCAGAAAACCCTGCTCGCCGTGGCCGAGAACGATCCGCAACTGACGATGACCGTCCCCTCCGATATCGAGACCTGGTGCCCCGGCTATCCCGAAGCCTCGGTCGAGGAGCGCCGCGCCTTCTGGTCGGGCATCCTCTCGGCGCTGGCCAAGCACGAGAGCACCTGGAACCCGCTGGCCTCGGGCGGCGGCGGCCGCTGGATCGGCCTGACCCAGATCGCCCCCGGCACCGCCCGCGCCCATGGCTGCGACGCAACCAGCACCGGCGCGCTGAAGGATGGCGGCGCCAACCTGACCTGCGCGGTGGAGATCGTGGCCAAGCAGGTGAGCCGCGACCAGATGGTCGCCGGCAACGGCCGCTTCGGCCTCGGCCGCGACTGGGCCCCGTTCCGCAACGCCAACAAGCGCGCCGACATGGCCGCCTGGACCCGCGTGCAGCCCTATTGCCAGCAGAAGGGCGGCCTGCGCGGCTGAGACATCGGCGGCAGGCTTTGCGGTGATTGCTTGCGAAGGATGCTTGCGGAAGGCCCTCACGATCTGCCGGACCGGAAGCCGCAGGAGCGGCCCCGATGCCTTGCCCGACCTGCCGCTATGGCTTTCCGTCAGGGAGAGACCCGCGTCAGCCTGTCCTGACCCCGCGCGTCAGCCCTTCATGAAGCGCCGTCGCGCCTCTTCGGCTATGGCCTGCCGCATCTCCAGCCGCGCCAGTTCCGCCATCGCCGCCTTGCGCTCCGCCGGATCGGTGAGCCCGGCCAGAACCGCGCGCTGCGCCTGAGCCTGCTTCTTCAGCACGATCTCCTCGGGCACCACCCCCGCCGCCGCCATGATGCCGAAGCCCACGGCATCGGCGCCCGCGGCGGGCCGGTCGGGCAGGGGTTTCCCCTCGCCCTCCAGCCCCGAGAGCTTGCCCTCGGCCCGGGCCTTCAGCATCTGCCGTTCCGCGATCCGGTCCAGCCAGCCCATGAGGCTCACCCCACCTCTGCCAGACGCACCAGCGCCGCGCGCAGCTTCACCGCTTCGGCCTCGCCCTGTTCCAGCTTCTCGCGGGTCTCCTCCACCACCTCTTCCTTGGCCGAGGCCACGAAATTGGGGTTGTTCAGCCGCCCGCGCAGCCCGCCCATGTCCTTTTCCAGCTTCTCCAGCGTCTTCGACAGCCGCGCCTTCTCCTCGGCGATGTCGATGATGCCTTCCAGCGGAATGGCGAAACTGCCGCCCTCCACCGCCACGGTCAGCGCGCCCTTGGGCATCATCGCCGCCTCGGTCAGGCTCTCCAGCCGCGCCAGCCGCTTGATCAGCGCCTCGTTGCGCGCCCAGGCGCCACGCCCGGCCTCATCGAGTGACAGCTGCAGCATGTCGAGCTTCAGCCCCGCCGGCACATGCATCTGCGCCCGGGCCGAGCGAATCTCGTCGATCAGCCCGATCACCCAGGTCATCTCGCGATCCGCCGCCTGGTCCACCAGCTCGGCCCCGTAGGTGGGCCAGTCGGTGTGCACCAGCATCTTCGCCCGCGTCCCCGTGGTCGCCCAGAGTTCCTCGGTGACAAACGGCATGATCGGATGCAAGAGGATCATGCACTGATCCAGCACCCAGCCCATCGTCGCTCGCGTCTCCGCCGCCTGATCGCCGTCGAACAGGGGCTTGGCGAACTCCACATACCAGTCGCAGACCTTACCCCAGACGAAGGCGTAGAGCGCATTGGCCGCCGCGTCGAAGCGGTAGGCCGCCAGAGCCGCATCGACCTCCTCGCGCACCCGGCCGGTCTCGCCGATGATCCAGCGGTTCACCGTCGCCTGCGCCGCCGGGGCGGGGCCGGTGGCATGGCCTTCCCAGACGCCGTTCATCTCGGCAAAGCGGCAGGCGTTCCACAGCTTGGTGCCGAAGTTGCGATAGCCCGCGATCCGCGCCGTCGACAGCTTCAGGTCGCGCCCCATCGCCGCCATCGCCGTCACCGTGAAACGCACCGCATCGGCGCCGTAATCGTCGATCAGCTCCAAGGGGTCGAGCACGTTGCCCAAGGACTTCGACATCTTCTTGCCCTTCTCGTCCCGGACGAGCGCATGGACATAGACGGTCTTGAACGGCACCTGATCGACCACGGCGAGCTGCATCATCATCATCCGGGCCACCCAGAAGAAGATGATGTCGAAGCCGGTGATCAGCACGTTGGTCGGGAAGTAGCGCTCGAGCTCCGGCGTCGCCTCCGGCCAGCCCAGCGTGCCGATCGGCCAGAGTCCCGAGGAGAACCAGGTGTCGAGCACATCCGGGTCGCGCCAGACCGGATAGACCAGCTGCGTCGGGTCCTGGCTGAGGTTGTACTGCGCCAGGCTCTCGGCCAGCCGGTCGATCGCCTCGGCCCGGTCGGCCACCTCGACGATGCGGGCATGGTTCAGCGGCGCGGGCAGGGCGGCGACATCGTCAAGGAACTTCGCCTCCACGCCCGCCAGATCGGCAGCGCAATGATGCACCGGTCCCGCGTGGTTGAAGGCGCCGTCCGACAGCAGGCGGAAGATCTCCACCTCGTCCAGCGCCTGATCGCCCTCGTCATCGCGGAAGCCGGTCGGCCAGATGTCGAGCCCGTACCACACCGGAATCTGATGCCCCCACCACAGCTGACGCGAGATGCACCAGGGCTCGATGTTCTCCAGCCAGTGGAAATACACCTTCGCATCGCGCTCCGGCAGGATCTCGGTGTCGCCATTGCGAACGGCGTCGATGGCGGGCTGCACGATCTTCGCGGTATCGACGAACCACTGGTCGGTCAGCATCGGCTCGATGACCACCTTCGAGCGGTCGCCGAACGGCTGCATGATCTTCTTGGCTTCGACGTAGGGCACCAGATTGCCCTCGGCGTCCTCGATCATGACCGCCAGACCCTCGGCGGTGATGTCCTCGATCACCTGCGTCCGGCAGGCGAAACGGTCCAGCCCGCGATAGCGGTCGGGCACCATGTTGTCCTCGGCATCGTCGCGCCGCATCACGCCCTTGGTGTCCATCAGCGGATAGAGCGGGATGCCATGCCGCATCGCCACGCCATAGTCGTTGAAGTCATGCGCCCCGGTGATCTTCACCGCGCCCGAGCCGAAGGCCGGATCGGGATACTCGTCGGTGATGATCGGGATCAGCCGCCGCTCGCCCTTCGGCCCCACCGGGATCTCGCAGAGCTTGCCGACGATCGGCGCATACCGCTCGTCCGAAGGATGCACCGCCACCGCGCCATCGCCCAGCATGGTCTCGGGCCGGGTGGTGGCGATGGAGATGTAGTCGCGCTCCTCCGACAGGGTGATGTTCCCCTCGGCGTCCTTCTCGACATAGGTATAGGTCTCGCCGCCGGCCAGCGGATACTTGAAGTGCCACATGTGGCCCGCGACCTCGATGTTCTCCACCTCGAGATCCGAGATCGCCGTCTCGAAATGCGGGTCCCAGTTCACCAGCCGCTTGCCGCGGTAGATCAGCCCCTTGTCGTAGAGATCGACGAACACCTTGATGACCGCCTGCTGGAAGTTGGCGTCCATCGTGAAGGCGTTGCGCGACCAGTCGCAAGAGGCGCCGAGCCGCTTCAGCTGGTTGATGATCGTGCCGCCGGATTGCTCCTTCCACTCCCAGACCTTCTCGAGGAAGGCCTCGCGGCCCAGTTCGCGGCGCGAGGGCAGCTGGCTTTTCGCCAGCTCGCGCTCGACCACCATCTGCGTGGCGATCCCGGCATGGTCCTGCCCCGGCTGCCAGAGCGTGTCGAAGCCGCGCATCCGGTGCCAGCGGGTGAGGATGTCCTGCAGGGTGTTGTTGAAGGCATGGCCCATGTGCAGCGAGCCCGTCACGTTCGGCGGCGGAATCATGATGCAGAAGGTCTCGGGCCGCGAGGCATTGGCCCCGGCCTTGAACGCGCCGGCCTCTTCCCAGGCGGCATAGAGCCGGGCCTCGGCCTCGGCGGCGTTGAACGTCTTTTCCATCATGGCATGGCCCCGTTTTTGCTTGGGCTTGGTCTAGCGAAGCCGGGGGGCAAGGCCAAGCCTTCTATTGCCGAAGCCCCGCGTCGGATGCGCATGACCTGTGCATCGGATGTGCATGCGCGGTGCATCGGGCGGAAGGCGGGGGGCGGGGGATGGTGGGGTAAAACCTCACCGCCCGTCACACCGCCCGGTCGATCCGCGTGCTCAGATGGATCAGGCTCTCCGACGATTTCACCCCGGTCATCGCCCCCACCTGGTCCAGCACCTGGTCCAGCACCTGCGTGCTCGGCGCCGCGATCTGCAGCAGCAGGTCGAACCGCCCCGAGGTGGTCGAGACCCGTTCCACCTCGGCGATGGCCTTCAGCCGGGTGAGGATGTTCGCCTGCGCCCGCGGCTCGATCGTCAGCAGCACCGAGGCCCTGAGCCGCCCCTGCCGCGCCGATTCCCCGAGCTTGAGCGTATAGCCCGCGATGACGCCGGAGGTCTCCAGGCGCTCCAGCCGCGCCTGGATGGTGGAGCGCGCGACCTTCAGCCGGCGGGCGAGCGTCGCCACCGAGGTGCGCGCGTCGGCCCCAAGCAGGCCGAGAATGTTGCGATCGAGGTCATCCATGCATTGTGCCCGATTTTTTCGTCATTATAACGAATATATCTGGCAAATCTACACTTTTGATCGGTGAAGTTGTGCGCCATTTCAAGCATCCTTGTTTTCAGGAAAAGGGCGGCTCATACGCACCTGGCCTGGTTTTAGATAACCGCGCGCAGGTGCCTCCCACTCCCTTTCATCATGGGCAGAGGGCTTGCGTCTTGTTGGCAGAAGGGAATGCGCCGATGGGACTCTCGAAAACAATCTGGACCAATCCGGCAGAATACCTGCGGTCCGTGGCCCCGGAAACCCCGGTGCTGTTCATCTCGCCCGCAGTGCTGCAGGCGACTGCCCGTCGCTTCATCGACGGCTTTCCGGGCATGGTCACCTATGCGGTGAAATCGAACCCCGAAGAGGTGGTGATCGAGAACCTCGCCGCCGCCGGGATCCGCGGCTATGACGTGGCCTCGCCCTACGAGATCCGCATGATCCGCCGCCTCGCCCCCGACGCGGCGCTGCATTACAACAACCCCGTCCGCTCCCGCGCCGAAATCGCGGTGGGCGTTGAGATGGGCGTCAAAAGCTGGTCGGTCGATTCGAAGACCGAGCTGGCCAAGCTGATCGAACTCGTGCCTTCCGACGGCTGCGAGATCTCGGTGCGCTTCAAGCTGCCGGTCTCGGGCGCCGCCTACAACTTCGGCGCCAAGTTCGGCGCGACGGTCGAGCTGGCCGAAGACCTGCTGAAGACCGTGGCCGAAGCGGGCTTCATCCCCTCGCTCACCTTCCACCCGGGCACGCAATGCACCGACCCGGCGGCTTGGGAGACCTACATCCGCACCGCCGCCGAGATCGCGCAGATCGCCGGCGTCACCATCGCCCGGCTCAACGTCGGCGGCGGCTTCCCGTCGCACCGGCTGAACGGGGTGGAGCCGGAGCTGGAGGCGATCTTCGACCTGATCGACCGCGTGGCGACCGAAGCCTTCGGCGACAACCGTCCGCTCTTGATCTGCGAGCCCGGCCGCGGCATCTGCGCCGACGCCTTCACGCTCGCGGCGCGGGTCAAGGCGGTGCGCGACGACAGCCACGTCTTCCTCAACGACGGCGTCTATGGCGCGCTGACCGAGCTGCCGCTGATCGGCGTGATCGACCGGGTGGCGGTGCTGACGCCGGAAGGGAAGCGCCGCGAGGGCGACACCCAGGACCGCATCATCTTCGGGCCGACCTGCGACTCGGTCGATCGCCTGCCGGGCGAGGTGGCGCTGGCCGCCGATGTGCAGGAGGGCGACTTCGTCGTCTTCCAGGGCATGGGGGCCTATTCCACCGTCACCAACACCCGCTTCAACGGCTTCGGCGAGCTGAGCATGGCCACCGTCCTGTCGCTTAAGCTGTAATTCAGCCTTTCGACGAAAACTTGGCCTCCGGCGGGAACCGACCCGCCGGGGGCTTTCTTTTGTCCCTGTACCCGTGCCTGTAACAGTGGATGAATGTGATGGCTCTGCCCGTGCAGCCGACGTCCCGACGCCGCGGACCCGACGGTCCCGAAACGGAGGCGTCATGTCGCTGATCAAGCGTCTCCGGCACTGGTTCCGCCCGCATCCCGTCGTCTCGACCGAGCCCGCCACCCCGCCGAAATCCGGCGCCCGCCGCGGGGTCGTGCATCATGTCATCATCCTCGACGGCACCATGTCCTCGCTGGAGCCGGGGCGCGAGACCAATGCCGGGCTCACCTTCCGCCTGCTGCGCGAGGGCCGGCGCAGCGCGCATCGCACCGTCTACTACGAGCCGGGCCTGCAATGGGGCGGCTGGATGCGCTTTGGCGACGTGGCGCTGGGGCGCGGCATCAACCGGCAGATCCGCCGCGCCTATGGCTATCTCGCCTCGCATTACCAGCCCGGCGACCGGATCTATCTCTTCGGCTATTCGCGCGGGGCCTATGCGGTGCGCTCGCTGGCCGGGGTGATCGACCGCGTCGGCCTGCTGACCCGCGAAGAAGCGACCGAGCGCAACGTGCAGCTGGCCTACCGGCACTACCAGTTCGGCCCCGACCGCCCCGCCGCCCGCGCCTTCGCCCGCGCCTGCTGCCATCCCGAGGCGATGATCGAGATGGTCGGCGTCTGGGACACGGTTAAGGCGCTTGGCTTCACCCTGCCGCTGCTGTGGAAGCTGACGGAGGAGCAGCATTCCTTCCACAGCCACCGGGTCGGCCGCTCGGTCCGGCACGGCTTCCAGGCGCTGGCGCTGGACGAGACCCGCGACGTGTTCGAGCCGGTGCTCTGGGAATGTCCGCGACACGGCCAGATCGTGCAGCAGGCCTGGTTCCGCGGCAGCCACGGCGACATCGGCGGCCAGATCGGCGGCCGGGCCGAGGTGCGGCCCCTGGCCAATATCCCGCTGGTCTGGATGCTGGAGCGGGCGGAGAGCTGCGGGCTGGAGCTGCCGGAGGGCTGGCGGGCGCGCTTCCCCTGCGACGCCTCGGCGCCGATGACCAGCACCTTCGCCGGCTGGGGCAAGATCTTCCTGCTGCGCCACCGCCGCCGGGTGGGGCAGGACCCGACCGAATACCTGCACCCCAGCGCCGGACCGCCGCGCCGCCGCTGGAGGGGGTGGCTGCCGGCGGGGCACGGCACTGCCGATCCTAGCCCATGATTATGCAGGTGGTGGAGCCGGTGGCGTAGAGCCGGCCGTCCTCGGCGCCGCGGATGCGGCCCAGCGAGACGGCGGTGCTGCGGCCGGAATGCTCGATCTCGCCCTCGGCGATGATCTCCATGCCGACCGGCAGCGCCCGGCTGATGTTCACCTTGAACTCCAGCGTCGTGTACCAGCGGCCCTTCGGCACCGTGGTCATCACCGCACAGCCCATCACCGAATCCAGCACCGTGCCATACCAGCCGCCATGCACCCCGCCGAACGGGTTGGTGTGGCGGAACTCCGGCGTGCCGCGAAAGCTGGCGCGACCCTCGCCGACGCTTTCCAGCCGGTAGTTCAACAGCCCGGCGATGGTGGGTTGCGGCATGGTCCCGGCCAGCATCGCCTGCATGAATTCCATCCCCGACATCGACAGCAGCGTCTCGCGGTCGGGCAGGTCGGCGGCGCTTTCAGCAAATAACGGCATCGGGGACTCCGGGTTTTCCCCCTTGTCGCAAGCCTGCCCGCCGCTGTCGAGGGGGCTTCCCCCGGCCGCTGCGTCCCGGCAGAGTGCCGAAAAACCGGAGGACCACCATGCGCCAGATCACCGTCGCCGCCACGCAATTCGCCTGTTCCTGGGATCTGCCCGCCAATGCCGACCGCGCCGAGGCGCTGGTGCGGCGGGCGGCGGGGCAGGGGGCGCAGGTGGTGCTGATCCAGGAGCTGTTCGCCACGCCGTATTTCTGCATCACCCAGCGCCCCGAGTATCTTGCCCTCGCCGCCCCGATCGAGGGACATCCGCTGGTCGCGCGCTTCGCCGCGCTGGCGCGCGAACTGGGCGTGGTGCTGCCGCTCTCGATCTTCGAGAAGGCGGGGCAGGCGCATTTCAACTCGCTCGCGATGATCGACGCAGATGGCTCGGTGCTCGGCGTCTATCGCAAGAGCCACATCCCGCAGGGGCCGGGCTATGAGGAGAAATACTACTTCTCGCCCGGCGATACCGGCTTCCGCACCTGGAACACCGCCTTCGGCCGGATCGGCGTCGGCATCTGCTGGGACCAGTGGTTCCCCGAATGCGCCCGCGCCATGGCGCTGCAGGGGGCTGAGCTGCTGCTCTACCCCACCGCCATCGGGTCGGAGCCGCCCGCGCCCGGCTATGACAGCCAGCCGCATTGGGAGATGGTGATGCGCGGCCATGCCGCGGCGAACATCGTGCCGGTGGTCGCCTCGAACCGCATCGGCGCCGAGGCGGCGCCGGAGGGGACCGAGGTCACCTTCTACGGCTCCTCCTTCATCGCCGACCAGACCGGACAGCTTCTGGCCAAAGCGGGCCGCGATGCGGAGGAGGTTCTGGTGGCGACGCTGGATCTGGAGGCCATCGCCGCGCAGCGCGCCAGCTGGGGCCTGTTCCGCGACCGGCGGCCGGAGCTCTATCGGGCGGTCGCCACATTGGATGGGCGGGCCTGACGCCCCGGCTGCAAAGGAAAAGGGCGGCTCCGCAGAGCCGCCCCGTCAATCTCAGCGGTGACGCACATCCGTGTAGTCGCGCCGCTTCTCGCCGGTATAAAGCTGGCGCGGACGGCCGATCTTCTGGGTGGGGTCGCCGATCATTTCCTTCCACTGCGAGATCCAGCCGACGGTGCGCGATAGCGCGAAGATCGGCGTGAACATCGAGGTCGGGAAGCCCATCGCGTCGAGGATGATGCCCGAGTAGAAGTCGACGTTCGGATAGAGCTTCTTCGAGACGAAATACTCGTCCTCGAGCGCGATGCGCTCCAGCTCCTTGGCGACCTGCAGCGTCGGGTTGTTCTCGATCCCGAGCAGGCCCAGCACCTCGTCGGCGCTCTCCTTCATCACCTTGGCGCGCGGGTCGAAGTTCTTGTAGACCCGGTGGCCGAAGCCCATGAGGCGGAACGGATCGTCCTTGTCCTTGGCCTTGGCGATGTATTCCGGGATGCGGTCCACGGTGCCGATCTCGCGCAGCATCTCGAGGCAGGCCTGGTTCGCCCCGCCATGCGCCGGGCCCCAGAGACAGGCGATGCCGGCGGCGATGCAGGCAAACGGGTTCGCGCCCGACGAGCCCGCCAGACGCACGGTGGAGGTCGAGGCGTTCTGCTCGTGGTCGGCATGCAGCATCATGATCCGGTCGAGCGCCTTGGCCAGCACCGGGTTCACCACATAGGGCTCGGCCGGGACGGCAAAGCACATGTGCAGGAAGTTGCCCGCGTAATCGAGATGGTTCTGCGGATAGTTGAACGGCTGGCCGACCGAATACTTGTAGGCCATCGCGGCGATGGTCGGCAGCTTGGCGATCATGCGGATCGCGGCCACTTCGCGCTGCCACGGGTCGTTGATGTCCAGTGAGTCATGGTAGAAGGCCGACATCGCGCCGACCACGCCGACCATGGTCGCCATCGGGTGGCTGTCGCGGCGGAAGCCGCGGAAGAAGTAGTGCATCTGCTCGTGCACCATTGTGTGGCGCGAGACGCGGAACTCGAAATCGGCCAGCTGCGCGGCGTTCGGCAGCTCTCCGTAGAGCAGCAGGTAGCAGACCTCGAGATGGTGCGAATGCTCGGCCAGCTGCTCGATCGGGTAGCCGCGGTGCAGAAGCTCGCCCGCGTCGCCGTCGATATAGGTGATGCTGCTCTCGCAGGCGGCGGTGGAGGTGAAGCCTGGGTCGTAGGTGAAGACGTCGCCCTGGGCGTAGAGCTTGCGGATGTCGACGACATCCGGCCCGAGCGTCGGGTGCAGCACCGGCAGGTCGATCACCTTGCCGTCGAGTGTCACGGTAGCGGTCTTGGTCATGGTCGTCCCCTCTTCATGGCGGGGCGGTCCGCGCGGGCGCAGATCGCGTCAGTGCAGGAGCCCCGAAGGGCCGGGGGCGGGAGGGGCCGGTCAGGCCGCAGCATCCTCCAGCCGCGCAATCGTCTCGTCCTGTCCGAGAACCAGCATCATGTCATAGACGCTCGGCGTCACCGTGCGCCCGGCAAGGGCGGCACGCAGGGGCGCGGCGAGCTTGCCGAACCCGAGGCCATGAGCGGTAGCCGTCTCGGTCAGGATCGTCTCCAGATCTTCCTTCGACCACGTAGCACCGCGCAGGCGCGGCGTCAATTCGGACAGTATACTACGGGATACCGTATCCAGCGCCTTGGCCGCGGCCTCGTCGGCGACAAGCGGGCGGGAGGCCAGCGCGAACTCCGCCTTTTCAATGAGTTCCGGGAAGGTTTTCGCGCGGTCCTTCAGGCAATAGAGCCCGCGGCCCAGCCGGTCCTGCTGCAGGTCGGTCAGCGCCGGCTTTCCGGCGGCCTCGAGGTAAGCCAGAATTTCATGCAGCAGCGCAGCATCCTCCATCGCGGCGATGTGCTGGCCGCAGAGGTTTTCCAGCTTCTTGAAATCGAGTCGCGCCGGGGCACGGCCGATTCCCGGCAGGTCGAACCATTCCTTCGCCTGTTCGGTCGTGAAGAACTCCGCATCGCCATGCGCCCAGCCCAGCCGCGTCAGGTAGTTGCGCATCCCGGCGGCGGGATACCCCATCACCTGATATTCCTCGATCCCCACTGCGCCATGCCGCTTCGACAGCTTCTTGCCGTCCGGCCCGTGGATCAGCGGGATATGCGCCCAGACCGGGATGTCCCATCCCATCGCCTGATAGACCATCGTCTGCCGCGCCGCGTTGTTCAGGTGATCGTCCCCCCGGATGACATGGGTCACGCCCATGTCGTGATCGTCGACCACCACGGCCAGCATGTAGGTCGGGGTACCATCCGAGCGTAAACAAACCATGTCGTCCAACTGGTCGTTGCCGAAGCGCACCGTGCCCTGCACCGCATCCTCGATCACCGTCTCGCCTTCGCGCGGGGCGCGCATGCGGATGACATAGGGCGCATCGGGATGGGTCGACGGATCGGCGTCGCGCCAGGGGCTCTGGAACAGGGTGGAGCGGCCCTCGGCCCGCGCCGCCTCGCGGAAGGCCTCGATTTCCTCCTGCGTCGAGAAGCACTTGTAGGCCGCGCCCTTGGCCAGCATCTCGCGCGCCACCTCGGCATGGCGGTCCTTCATCTCGAACTGGCTGACGACGTCACCGTCCCAGTCGAGCCCCAGCCAGGTCAGCCCCTTGAGGATCGCCGCCGTCGCCTCGGGGGTGGAGCGTTCGCGGTCGGTGTCCTCGATGCGCAGCAGGAACTTGCCGCCGCGGCCCCGGGCGTAGAGCCAGTTGAACAGCGCCGTGCGCCCGCCGCCGATGTGCAGATACCCGGTCGGCGAGGGGGCGAAACGGGTGACGACGGGCTTCGGGGACATGTCTTAACCTTTCGGAAACCACGGGGCGGATAGGGTCGGGCTTGTCTAGGCAATCGCGGGGCAGGTGACAAGGTGCGCGTCCTCGGCAGGCTTCTGGCTCACCCGGTGCAGGCGCTGGCCGAGGCGCGGGGCATCCTGTTTCCCTGGGTGCCGGTGTTCATGGCCTGCGGCGCAGGCTGGTGGTTCGCCCTGCCGTGGGAGCCGGGTCTCGCCTTCTATCTCGGCGCCGCGGCGGTGCTCGGGCTCTCGGCGCTCGGCTGGCGGCTTGGGCCGGAGCTTGCGCATCCCTTCTGGGTGGCGCTCGGCTGTCTCGCGCTCGGCGTGCTGGCGGCAGGCGGGCGGGCGCATCTGCAGGCGGCGCCGATCCTCGGCTTTCGCTATTTCGGCCCGATCGAGGGGCGGATCGTCGAGATCGACCGCTCGCAGGCCGACCTGATCCGCCTCACGCTCGACCGCGTGGTGCTGGAACGCGTCGCGCCGGAGCGCACGCCCGCCCGGGTGCGGATCTCGCTGCACCACCCCGTCACCTACATCCGCCCCGAGCCCGGCCTGACCGTGATGACCACCGGCCATCTCGCCGCCCCGCCACAGCCGTCGGAGCCGAACGGCTTCGACTTCCCGCGCATGGCCTTCTTCCAGCGGCTGGGCGCCGTCGGCTACACCCGCGCGCCGCTTCTGGCGCTGGAGCCGCCCGCGCCGGGCGAGCAGCGCATCAACCGGCTGCGCGCCCGGCTCTCGGCGGCGATCCAGAGCCGCATCCCCGGCCAGCCCGGCGCCTTCGCAGCGGGGGCGGTAACGGGCGATCGCTCGTCCATCGCCCAGGCGACGGTGGAGGATCTGCGCGCCTCGAACCTGTCGCATCTCCTGGCGATCTCCGGCATGAACATGGCTTTCCTCACCGGCTTCGTCTTCGCCGCGCTGCGCTACGGCCTCGCGCTGATCCCGCCGATGGCGCTGCGCCTGCCGGTCAAGAAGCTCGCGGCCTTGCTGGCGCTCGCCGTCGCCGCCTTCTACCTCGCCCTCTCCGGCTTCAACGTGGCGACGGAACGCGCCTTCGTCATGGTGGCGGTGATGCTTGGCGCGGTGCTCTTCGACCGGCGGGCGCTGTCGCTGCGTTCAGTGGCGATCTCGGCGACGATCCTGCTGCTCCTGCAGCCGGAGTCGTTGCTCAGCCCCGGCTTCCAGATGTCCTTCGCCGCCACCGTCGCGCTGATCGCGGGCTTCGGCATGGTGGAGCGGCGGGTGCTGCGCGAACAGCTGCCACGCTGGACGCTGCCGCTGTTCACCGCCCTGCTCTCCACCCTGATCGCGGGCTTCGCCACCGCGCCCTACGGGGCCGCGCATTTCAACCGCTACACCGATTACGGGCTGCTCGCCAACCTGCTGACCGTGCCGACCATGGGGCTCCTCGTCATGCCCGGCGCGGTGATCGCGGCGCTGCTCGCCCCCGTCGGCCTCGCCCAGCCGGGCCTCTGGCTGATGGAGCTCGGCGCGCGCTGGATCCTCGCCGTCGCCCATTGGATCGCCGGGTGGGAGGGGGCGGTGACCGGCCTGCCGACGCCGGGACCATGGGTGCTGCCGCTGCTGACGCTGGGCGCGCTCTGGGTCGTGCTGTGGCGCGGGCCGGTGCGGCTGCTGGGGCTGGGGCCGATGGCACTCGCCTTCGGTCTATGGGCTGTGGTGCAGCGCCCGCCTTTGTTGGTCAGCCCTGACGGTGCGCTGGTCGGGCTGCTGACGCCGCAGGGCCGGGCGCTGTCGGCGGCGAGCGGCGCGGGCTTCGCCGCCGAGACCTGGCTGCAGAACGATGGCGATCTGGCGGATCAGCCGGCGGCCGCGGCGCGGGCCGGTTTCGACGGCCCGAAGACCGCGCGCCGCTTCACGCTGGGCGGGGCGCCGGGGCTGCTGCTGAAGGGGAAGGACGCGCCGCTGCGCCTCGCCGAGGCCTGTCGCAGCGCCGGGCTGGTGATCCTGGCCGGGACGGGGCAGGGACCGCCCCCGCCGGGCTGCCGGGTGATCGACGAAAACGTACTCGCCCGCACCGGGGCCATCGCTCTCTGGCCGGAGGAGGGCGGGCTGAGACTGCAACCCGCCGTGACCGGCGCGCGGCTGTGGCGGCCGGCCCCAAACGGTCAGTAGCTGCGGATCAGCCCGACCAGCCGGCCCTGGATCTTCACCCGGTGGTCCGGATAGATCTGCGTCTCATAGGCGGCATTGGCCGGCTCCAGCGCGATGCTGCCCGACTTGCGGCGGAAGCGCTTCAGCGTCGCCTCGTGGTCATCGACCAGCGCCACGACGATCTCGCCATTCTCCGCCGTGTTCTGCTCGCGGATCACCACGATGTCGCCGTCGTTGATCCCGGCCTCGATCATCGAGTCGCCCTTCACCTCCAGCGCGTAATGCTGGCCGCGGCCCGAGAGCATCGAGCCCGGCACGGTGACATGCTGCATCGCATCGCCGATCGCCTCGATCGGCAGACCGGCGGCGATGCGGCCCATCAGCGGCAGCTCCAGCGCGTTGCGGGTCTCCACCGGGATGGCGTTCCACGGCGTTGCAGGTCTGTCGCCCTCGATCACCCGCGGCTTGAAGCCGGGACGCTCCATCGCCTCGGGCAGTTTCACGATGTCGATGGCGCGGGCGCGGTGGGCGAGCCGGCGGATGAAGCCGCGTTCCTCCAGCGCCGTGATCAGCCGGTGGATGCCGGATTTGGAACGCAGGTCCAGCGCCTCCTTCATCTCGTCGAAGGAGGGCGGCACGCCGTCGCGATCCACTCTCGTCTTGATGAAATCCAGAAGTTCCATCTGCTTGCGGGTCAGCACGGGCCGTCCTCCGGGATAAAGGTTCACCCCCTGTTCTGCCCGTGTTCCCGCTTTGTGTCAAGCGTCAGAGCGGAATGTAGCGCACCATTTCGCCGCTCTCCCGCGCCGGATCGCCCGGCGGGCGCAACAGCAGGGCGTCGGCCTCGCTCAGCTCGCGCAGCAGCGCCGAGTCCTGCCGGGGGAAGGCCGCGATCTGCGGCAGCCCGTCGGTCTCGGCCAGCTTCGCCCGCATGTAATGCGCGCGCGGGCCATTGGCCGGAACCGGCTCGGCCAGCCGGGCGCGGCGATGCGGCGCGGGGGCGGCGGGCAGGCCCAGCATGACCCGCAGCATCGGCAGGAGGAAGAGATGCGCACAGACGATGGAGGAGACCGGGTTGCCCGGCAGCCCCAGCATCGGCCGCCCGTTCAGCCGGCCGGCGATCAGCGGTTTGCCCGGGCGCATGGCGATCTTGTAGAAGGCCTGCTCCAGCCCCATCTCGCCCGCCACCTTGCCGACGAGGTCGTGATCTCCGACCGAGGCCCCGCCGATGGTCACCACGATGTCGGCCCCCGCCGCCATCTCCAACACGGTGCGCAGCTCGGCCTCGGTGTCGCGGGCGATCGGCAGCAGCCGCACTTCGGCGCCCTCGGCCTCGGCCAGCGCCTTCAGGGTGAAGCTGTTCGAGGCGATGATCTGGTCGTCGCGCGGCGTCTCGCCCGGCATCACCAGCTCGTCGCCGGTCGCCACCAGAGCCACCACCGGGCGGCGGGTCACCGGGACCTCTGCGATGTTCATCGCCGCCAGCAGCGCCAGATCGTTCGGCCGCAGCCGGCGCGGCGAGAGGCTGTCCCCGGCGCGGAAATCCTGCCCGGCGGGGCGGATGTTGCGGCCGTCCGAAGCCTCGGTCAGGCGGATCGCGGCGCCCTCGGCCTCGACATTCTCCTGGATCACCACGCGGTCGGCGCCCGCAGGCAGCGGCGCGCCGGTGAAGATCCGCACCGCCTCGCCCGGGCCGACCCGGCCGGTGAAGGCATGGCCCGCGCCCGCCTCACCGATCAGCGTGAACCGATCCCCCGCCGCAGGATCGCCCGCCAGCGCATAGCCGTCCATCGCCGAGGCCGCGAAGGGCGGCTGGTCGCGCCGCGCCACGGCAGGGGCGCACATGAAGCGCCCGCAGGCCTCTGCCAGCGCCACCGTCTCCGCCTCCAGCGGCGAGACCAGCGCCAGCGCGCGCTCCAGCGCCTCCTCGACCGAGATCACGCCCCGGCCTCGAAACGCCCGGACTTGCCGCCATCCTTCAACAGCAGCCGGATATCGGTGATGGTCATCGTCTTCTCCACCGCCTTCACCATGTCGTAGATGGTCAGGCAGGCCACGCTCACCGCCGTCAGCGCCTCCATCTCCACCCCGGTCTGGCCGCCGGTCTTCACCGTGGCCTCGACCGTCACGCCGGGCAGGGAGGGGTCGGCGGTCAGCTCCAGCGCGACCTTGGTGATCGGCAGCGGATGGCAGAGCGGGATCAGATCGGCGGTCTTCTTCGCCGCCATGATCCCCGCCAGCCGCGCCACGCCCAGGACGTCGCCCTTCTTCGCCCGGCCTTCCGAGATCAGCGCCAGCGTCTCGGCGCTCATCAGCACCGAGCCCCGCGCCACCGCCACCCGCGCCGTCACCGGCTTGTCCGAGACATCGACCATATGCGCATGGCCCTCGGCGTCGAAATGGCTGAGCCCCGGAGCCTTGGTCTCGGCCATCAGATGCCGCCCTGCGCGGTCAGCGGCGCCGCCAGAAGCCGCCGCGTCGCCGCCGCCACATCCTGCTGCCGCATCAGCGCTTCGCCGATCAGGAAGGACCGCGCGCCGTAGCGGGCGATCTCGGCCAGATCCTCGGGGGTGAAAAGCCCGCTTTCCGACACCATCAGCCGCTCCTCCGGCACCCGCCGCGCCAGATCGCGCGTCACGTCCAGCGACACCTCGAACGTGTCGAGATTGCGGTTGTTGATGCCGATCAGCCGGGATTTCAGCTGGCTGGCCCGCTCCAGCTCCTCGCGGTTGTGCACCTCGATCAGCGCATCCATGCCCCAGCGGATCGCGGCATCCTCCAGCTCCAGCGCCTGCGCGTCCGAGACCGAGGCCATGATGATCAGGATGCAATCGGCCGACAAAGCCCGCGATTCCGCCACCTGCCACGGATCGTAGAGGAAGTCCTTGCGCAGGCAGGGCAGGCTGGTCGCGTCATGCGCCTGGGTCAGGAAGGCGTCGGCGCCCTGGAAGGAGGGGCCGTCGGTCAGCACCGACAGGCAGGTGGCGCCGCCTTCCTCGTAGGCCTTCGCCAGCTCCGCCGGGTTGAAGTCCTCGCGGATCAGCCCTTTCGACGGGCTCGCCTTCTTGATCTCGGCAATCAGCCCGTAGCCGCTCGGCACCGCGGCGCGCAGCGCCTTGAGGAACCCGCGCGGCGCAGGGGCGGCGCGGGCCGCATCCTCCACCTCGGACTGCGGGCGCGCGGCCTTTCGGGTGGCGATCTCTTCCAGCTTGTAGGCCTTGATACGGTCCAGGATCGTGCTCATCGGGCCTCCTTCGCTTGGTTCTGGGGGGTCTGATCCCCTGTCTAGCCCGCCGAGGTGATCCGGGCAAGGGCGGCGACCTTGGCCTTCGCCGCGCCGGAGTCAAGACTTTCGCGCGCCAGATCAGCCCCTTCGGGCAGCGTGTTCACCTTGCCGGCCACCACCAGAGCCGCCGCCGCGTTCAACAGCACCGCATCGCGGAACGCGGTCTGCGCCCCGTCGAGCAGCGCGCGGAAGGCCACTGCATTCTCGGCGGGCGTGCCGCCGACGATCATCTCGAACGGATGCACCGGCAGACCGGCCTCCTCGGGATGCAGCTCGAATTCGCGGATCTCGCCATCCTCCAGCGCCGCCACCTTCGACGCCGCGGAAATGGAAAGCTCGTCCGACCCGTCGCCGCCATGCACCAGCCAGGCCTTCTCCGACCCGAGCGCCTTCAGCACCTCGGCCATCGGCCGGATCAGCCGGGGTGAGAAGGCCCCGGTCAGCTGCCGCTTCACCCCGGCGGGGTTGGTCAAGGGCCCGAGGATGTTGAACAGCGTCCGCGTCCCCAGCTCCATCCGCACCGGCATCACATGCCGCGTCGCCGGATGGTGCATCGGCGCCATCATGAAGCCGATCCCGACCTCGGTCAGGCAGCGCTCCACCAGCTCCGGCCCGATCATCACGTTGAGCCCCATTTCGGTCAGCGCATCGGCGGCGCCCGATTTGGACGACAGGTTCCGGTTGCCATGCTTGGCCACCACCACGCCCGCCCCGGCCACCACGAAGGCCGTCGCGGTCGAGATGTTCAGCGTGCCCTTGCCATCGCCCCCGGTGCCGACGATGTCCATCGCCCCCTCCGGCGCGCGGACCTTGTTGCATTTCGCCCGCATCACCGAGGCCGCGGCGGCATATTCGTCCACCGTCTCGCCGCGCACCCGCAGCGCCATCAACAGGCCGCCCATCTGCGCCGGGGTGGCCTCGCCCTCGAACAGGCATTCGAAGGCCAGCTGCGCCTCGTCGCGGGTCAGCGCCCGTTCGGCGGCGATGCCGATCAGCGGCTTCAGACGGTCGCTCATGCCGGCGCCCCGGCCTTGGCGGCGTCGAGGAAATTGCGCAGCATCTGGTGGCCATGCTCCGAGGCGATGCTCTCGGGGTGGAACTGCACCCCCTCGATCGGCAGCGTCTTGTGCCTGAGCCCCATGATCGTGCCATCCTCGAGCCAGGCGGTGACCTCCAGGCAGTCGGGCAGGCTGTCGCGCTCCACCACCAGGCTGTGATAGCGGGTGGCGAGGAAGGGCGAGGGCAGGCCCGCGAAGACGCCTTTGCCCTCGTGCAGCATCTTTCCCATCTTGCCATGCACGATCTCGTGGCAGCGCACCACCTTGCCGCCGAAGGCCTCGCCGATGGTTTGGTGCCCGAGGCAGACACCCAGGAGCGGGATCTTCGCCTCGGCGGCGGCGGCAGTCAGCGCGAGGCAGATCCCCGCCTGCGCCGGGTCGCAGGGCCCGGGCGACAGCACGATCGCCTCGGGGTGCAGCGCCATCGCGGCCTGAACGTCGAGCGCGTCATTGCGGCGCACTGCCACATCCGCCCCGAGTTCGCCAAGGTAATGGACGAGGTTGTAGGTGAAACTGTCGTAGTTATCGATGAGCAGCAGCATCTTGCGGGGCCCCGGTGCAAAGTGGTGGATAGGGGGTGAACCCTTGCGACGGTCGCGGTATACATGGGCCGAGCCATGCGGGGGCGTCAAGGGCAACCATGCCCCCGCCCCCGCGCGCAAAGGCCCCAGCAGAGGGAAACAGCGATGAGGAGCAGCGCGTGAGCCGCGGATACGTGTCGGGGGTGATCTGGGGCGGCCTCGTCGGAGCGGTCGGTCTGGCCGTCGCCTCGCAACTGGCCCCACCGCCGGCGCGGGCGCCCTCCGTTGCAGTTTCTGGCGGCGACATGGGCCTTCCCGAGGCCGGGCCCGCAACCGTGGACGATGTCGCCGCGCCCGGAGCAGCGCCTCGGCCCTCGGGGACCGAAGAGGCAGGGCCGACGCCCGAGGCCGCGACGCCCGAGGTCGGGGAGCCGCCGGCGCCTGCCGTACCTGTGCCCACAGAGGCGCCTGCCGCGCCCGACATCCCGCGCCCGTCTTCTGCGACCGGAGAGGCATCGTCGCCGCCCGCTGCGACGGCGCCTGAACCCGGAGACCAGCCGGCGCCCTCCACGAGCGATCTCCCGTCCCCGCCCTCCGCAACCGGCGACGCAGAGCTTTCTGATGCGGCGAAGGGCGTAGGGGAGCCGCCAGCGGCCTCTGTGACCGAAGCCTCACCCACCCCCTCCGCGACCGGCGAGGCGCCGTCGCCCGCTGCTGCGGCGCCCGGCTCCGGTGATCCATCCGACGCCGCCGCAGAGATGCCGCGCCTGCCGTCCACAACCGGAGAGCCTGCGACCCCGGCGCCGGAGGCCGCCCCGTCGCCGCGCGCTGCGGAAGGCCCGGCCTCTCCCGCCCCGGCGAGTTCGCTTGCTCTGCCGGCGGGTCGGAGTTCTTCCGGCCTTTGCCCGACATCGACCCGGTGCTGCCCCGTCCGGATGCCTCGGTAAC
>NZ_PZKG01000025.1 GCF_003034985.1 Cereibacter changlensis JA139 | reverse complement strand
GATCTCGGTGCTGGTGGCGCTGGTGGTCGGTCTGTTCCTCGAGCGCGAGAAGGGTATCCTCGCCCGCGAGGAACTCCTGCTGCAGGACTCGCTGCGCGATCCGCTGACCGGGCTGCACAACCGCCGCAGCTTTGACGCCGAACTGGCCCGGGTGCTGGCCAGCCCGGGCGAGCATTACCTGCTCTATGCCGATGTCGACCACTTCAAGCGGGTGAACGACCGCTACGGCCACAGCTTCGGCGACGAGGCGCTGCGGGCGATCGCGCGCACCATGCTGCTCTGCGTGCGGCGCAACGACATCGTCGCCCGGCTCGGCGGCGAGGAGTTCGGCATCATCCTGGCAGACATCAGCCGCGAGGAGGCGCAGCGGCTGGCGGATCGGCTTATTGCGGCGGTGGCGGCCTTCGACCACCGCGCCGCCGAGGAACGGATCACCATCACTCTCAGCGTCGGCGCCGCACGGCGGCGGGCCGACCATTCGCCGACCATGCTGATGAGCATCGCCGACATGGCGCTCTACGAGGCGAAGAACAGCGGCCGCCGCCGCGCGGTGTTCTGTACCGAGCCCATGGCCGAACCGACGCAGCCGCCTGACACGGCCAAGGGCGCGCCGAAGGCCGAGGTGACGGTGTGAGCGGTGTCGGCAGCTGATGCGGGACCGGCCGGAGCGCCGCCGAACGTATGAGGGTGCCGAAGCTGGCGGGCTGTCCCGGGATCATCAGGGGGAGTTGGAGCGGGTGAAGAGGTCCAGAAGAGGAAATCGAACCTTAACTCCCGCCACAGATTATCCCGAATTTCAACGGATTCCTGAGCTTTCCACCCTCGCGGTGCTGCGTTCGTGTGTGCCGGATCAGTCAAGCGGCCTCTTGTCCTTAGAGCACACCGACTCACTGATCTCAGTCAAGATGCCCAAGCCGATGCCGAACAACGCAGCCATCAGCCCCTGATCTATCGCTGCTGACCTTCCCCCGGAAGTTCCTTCGCTGTGATGTGGAGTCTGCCCAACCTGAGAAGGAGCAGACGACATGAGGAAAAGCCGGTTCACTGAGGCGCAGATTATCGGGATGCTACCAGCAGGAGGCGGGTTTGCCCACCTCCGAGCTCTGCCGGAAGCACGGCTTGAGCCCCGCGACTTTATGCATGCTGAAAGCCAAGTGTGGTGGGATGGAGCTTTCCGACGCAAAGCGGCTGAAGCAGCTCATGATGAGAACGCGAAGCTCAAGCGCCTGCTGGCCGATGCCATGCTGGACAACGTGGTTCTGAAAGATCTGCTGGGAAAGCCCTGACGACGCCGATGCAACGGCGGGACGCGGTGCTGCGGGCGATGCGGGATCATCCGATATCTCAACGCTGGGCCCGCGTCCTGATCGGTATCGATCCGCGCCCCGCTGCCCGCTGCCGGGCGCAACCGCCTGCTCGCCGCCTGCGACTGGACGCAGGCTCCCGCTGCGCCTGTGGACGCGCCAGCCTGGGCCGCCTGGCGGCAAGCGCTGCGCGACGTTCCGCAGCAGGCCGGGTTTGCCGATGTGATCGACTGGGCGGTTGCACCATAAAGAGCCTGCGTTTTGTGATTTAAGAGGTGCCAATGACCCTGACCACGAGTGCGATTGTCGGCGATGTACCGCTGCCCTCAGGAGCCGCCCCAGCCGGCGCGGAGCTGATGTTCACCCTGTCATGCTGGGATAGCGAGGGCGACCACTGCCTGCCCCCGGCGACGATCATGGTGCCGCTGGGCGAGGATGGCGCTCTGCCTGAAGGCTTCAGGCTGTGGCGCACGACGAAGGGCCGGCGCGGCGCGCATTACAAGGTTGCGCTGCGCTGGAGCGAGGGACAGCCGGAACAGAAGAAGTCCACCGATCTTGGCGCGATACAGATCGGAGACGCCGACGAATACGCGCTTGCCGACCTGCTGGCCGGGAGCGTCCCGGCTGCGCCGCAAAGCTTCTGGGTTCGCCGCGACAGCATGGCCGAGATTGACGCCGCTGTTGCCGGGGTGGAGCGGATGGCGAACGACCTGCGGGCCGAGGCGCAGGAGCCGTTCACCGCGCCTGTCTCGAGCGAGGGCGCGGCGCTGCTGATGGACGCCAACGGCAACGCGCTGCTGGGCCTGCGCAGCACCGGGCTGGACTACGTGCCGTCTCGGGATCTGGTGGCGCGCTATGCTGCGGCTCTGGGCGTGGAGGTGGGCTACAGCGCGACCAGGGTGCAGATCATCCCTGTTGACGGTCAGAGCTTGTCGGTCGGCGGGGAGTTCACTGGCGCAACGGTCACCAGGGCGGGCGTCGAGAACTTCGACACGACCGGCGCGCTGGAACTCTACGGGCTGAAGCTGGCCAACGGCAACCCCATCGGGCTGCGCGGTCCCCTATCCCGAGGCTGGGACATGACCGCCTTGCCGACCGGCATCGGCCCCGCCCGGCCGCACAGCCGCCACATCACGACAGGCTATGTCATCGGCTCTGTGCGCAACCGCTACCGCGCCGCCGCGGGCCTGCCGCTGATCCCGGCGCTTGTCGGCTCTCTCGGGGTTCCGGGCGCGTTCATCGAGGCGCTGGACAAGGACAGCCAGGTCACAGACCGTGGCGTCGCCGGCGATCTGATCTGGCGCAACAAGCTGTGGTGGCACGATCAGGCCAAGCGGCTGCTCGCTGGCAAAGCCTATGAGATTCCGTGGCTGGTCTGGCTTCACGGCACGAGCAGCGGCAAAGCGGGCGATGCGGCGGGCCACTACCTCGGCAAGATGCGCGCCTATTTCGATGACTTCCGCGCTATGCTGGCGGCGAAGGGCATCACGGGCCTGGCCAGGGTCATCCTGATGCAGGACGCCGCCGATACCGACACCTCGGCCCTGCCGTGGCATGTGGTTGATGAGCACCTGCAATTCTGCGAAGAGGGCAGCGCGGTGCTGGCCGGGCCGCTCTATCCCTACGAGGTCTGGGATGACAACGTGCACCCCAGCGCGGATCAGACGATCCTCTTCGGCGAGGTCATCGCCTGGGCCATGGCGGAGGTTGAGGCCGGGCGGCAATGGACCATCCGCAGGCCCGTCGCCTCGATCAGCGGCAATGTCCTGTCGCTGCACTATGCCAGCCTGCGCGAGGATGAGGTGCTGACCGCCCACGATGCCGCGAAATACGGCGGCGTCGGGATCAGCAACCTCGGCTTCGAGATGGAGGGCGCGACGATCACCGGCGTCTCGGTCGCCGGGCATACCATTCGGATCGGGTTCAGCGGAACTCCGACGCAGGTTCGCTACGCCCACCAGCGCCGCAACGCGACCGGCGCGGGCAACAAGTTCACCGCCCACCGGGGGCTGCTGCGCACCTCCCTGAGCCGGACGGCCGAGATGCTGCCGGATCAGCGGATCCACCGCTGGTCTCCGTCCTACATCATCAACCTCTGAGGCCCCGCCATGAAAACGATCCGCATCAACGTCGCGGCGAACCCGGCGGCGCATCTGGGCAGCATGGGCGACCCGGTTCCGGCCATCGCTGACGTGCCGGACGCAATCGGCCTCTGGGAGCCGCGTGACGCCGACATTTCGCTGACCAGCGGCCTCGTCTCCGAGTGGCGCGCAGGCTCCCGGGCCTTTGCGCAGACCCGCGCCGCACGCCGGCCCGCCAGGCAGGACGGCAAGCTCTGCTTCGGCAACGGGGCAGGCGCGGCGAAATCGGCTCTGCTGCTGCAAGGCGCGCAGATCGGCGCACCGACGAACCTCTGCATTGCAGGCCGCATTGTGATGGACAGCGCCGCCATGGCCGGCACAACCTTCTGGCACGCCCTCGGAGGGAAAGCTTCGGACGGAACGCCAACCCGGCTCTTCATTCGGCCCAACAACGGAGCGCCTAAAATGACCATGCAGGCCGGGGCGGGATCGATCGCAAATGGCGTGACCGTCAAGATCCCCGCGGGCATGCTGGACCTGCCGTTCATCTACACCAAGGCCGGCGCCACACAGCGGCTGGAGATCATCGGCGTCGGTGCTGCGCAGGATGACAACTGCGCGCTGGACCTCTCTGTCGGTTTCGCCATCGGCATGCAGTCCTCGGCGGCAAGCCCGTCGCTGCCAGGCGCGTTCCGCCGGTTCGGGCTGTGGCAGCTTGCGCCGTCAGCGGTGCATCTGATCGCCATCCGGAACTGGCTCGCCGCGGCAGGCTGATCCGACCACCTTGCCGGTACCGGCCTGTCTCGCCGAATGGAGCCGACCCTGCGCCGTGCTGTCACATGCGCAGGGTCAAACCACTACCGCGACCACTGGAGCCGCGACGGGGACCAAACCCCGAAGGGCCGACCCCGCTATATCCCGCAAACGTCGCCGCCCGGTCGAATGTCCGTTGGCGCACCGCCACCGGCCCCAGCCGCGCCGGGGCGCCGGTCAGGCCGCCGTTTCCTCAACCGCCCGATCACCGCGGAAGACCACGTAGATTGCCGGGATCACCAGCACGGTCAGGACCGTCGAGGACAAAAGCCCGAACAGCAGCGAGATCGCCAGGCCCTGGAAGATCGGGTCGGTCAGGATCGTCACCGCGCCGATCATCGCCGCCAGCGCGGTCAGCAGGATCGGCTTGAAGCGGATCGCCCCGGCCTCCAGCAGCAGCTCCAGCTGCGGCCGACCATCGACCGGGGCGTGGCGGATGAAATCGACCAGCAGGATCGAGTTGCGCACGATGATGCCGGCCAGCGCGATGAAGCCGATCATCGAGGTGGCCGAGAAGGGCGCGCCGAACAGCCAGTGGCCGACAAGGATGCCGATCAGCGTCAGCGGCACCGGGGTCAGCACCACCAGCGGCAGCCGGAACGAGCCGAACTGCATCACCACCAGGATGTAGATCCCGACCAGCGCGACGCCGAAGGCCGCGCCCATGTCGCGGAAGGTGACCCAGGTCACGTCCCACTCGCCGTCCCAGAGCAGCACCGGGCGGCTGGTGTCCTCGGGCTGGCCGTGCTGGACGATTACCGGCTTCTCCAACCCGCCCCAGTCGGCGGCGGCGATGGCGCGGGCCACCGCCATCTGGCCGTAGAGCGGGGCCTCGAAGGCGCCGGCGAGTTCGGCCGTGACCATCTCGGCCGGCTTGCCGTTGTGGCGGAAGATCGGGAAGGAGGCGGTCTCGCGTTGAACTGTCACCACATCGCCGAGCTCGACCACCGAGCGGTCGCCGGGCAGCAGGTTGGCCGGAACGGGCGTGGCCAGGGCCTTCTCGTCCAGCACCCGGTCGGCCTTGGCCGGGCCGATGCGGATCGCGATCGGCTCGCGCCCGCCGGAGCGGTGCGAATAGCCCACGGTCCTTCCGCCATAGAGCAGGGCGATGGTGTCGAAGACATCGGCCTGCTCGACCTTGTGGAAATCGAGATTGGCGTCATCCAGCGTCAGCCGCAGCCGGGGGGCAGCGAGGCCGAAGCTGTCATCGACATCGACGATGAAGGGCACGGTGGCGAAGGCCTCGCGCACCTTGCCGGCGACGGCGCGCCGCGTCTCGGGGTCGGGGCCGTAGATCTCGGCCAGCAGCGTCGCCATCACCGGCGGGCCGGGCGGCGGCTCCACCACCTTCACCGAGGCGCCTTCGGGCAGCGGCAGGGCGGCGAGCCGCTCGCGGATCTCCAGCGCGATGGAGTGGCTCTCGCGCGAACGCTCGGCCTTGGGCGAGAGGTTCACCTGCAGGTCGCCCATCTGCGGCGCGTCGCGCAGGTAGGAATGCCGCACCAGCCCGTTGAAGTTGAACGGCGCGGCGGTCCCGGCATGCGACTGGATCGAGGTGATCTCGGGGATCGGGGCCAGCAGCGCCGCCAACTCGGCCAGCGTGCGGTCGGTCTCCTCCACCGAGGCGCCGCGCGGCAGGTCCAGCGTCACCGCCAGCTCGGACTTGTTGTCGAAGGGCAGGAGCTTCACCGTCACCGCCTTGGTGTAGAACAGCGCCGTCGAGCCGACGGTCAACGCCAGCACCGCAACGAGGAACAGCCCCGCCCGGCCGCGCGAGGCCAGCAGCGGCCGCGCGGCGCGGCGGTAGAGCCGCCCCAGCCGGTCGTCCCCGGCGCCGTGCTCCGCATGCCCCGCACTTTCGGCCCGACCGACCTTCAGCATCAGCCAGGGCGTGATCATCACTGCGACGAAGAAGGAAAACACCATCGCCGCCGAGGCATTGGCCGGGATCGGGCTCATGTAGGGGCCCATCATGCCGGAGACGAAGAGCATCGGCAGCAGCGCCGCGACCACGGTCAGGGTGGCGACGATGGTCGGGTTGCCGACCTCGCCCACCGCGTCGATCGCGGCGGCGCGGCGGCTGCGGCCGTCGGACATGGCCCAGTGCCGGGCGATGTTCTCGATCACCACGATGGCGTCGTCCACTAGGATGCCGATGGAGAAGATCAGCGCGAAGAGGCTGACCCGGTTCAGCGTGTAGCCCATCAGCCAGGCGGCGAAGAGCGTGAGCAGGATCGTGACCGGGATCACCACCAGCACCACCGCAGCCTCGCGCCAGCCGATGGCCAGCCAGACCAGCGCCACGATGGAGAGCGTGGCGAGCCCGAGGTGGAACAGGAGCTCGTTGGCCTTCTCGTTCGCGGTCTCGCCATAGTCGCGGGTGACATGCACGCTCAGCCCCTCGGGGATCAGCGTGCCTTCCAGCCGGGCGACGGCGGCGTGGATCTCGGCCCCGATGGTAACGGCATTGGCCCCGGGGCGCTTGGCGATGGCCAGGGACACCGCCGGCGCGCGCGAAAAGCCCTCACCCTCGCGGTCGAGCTGGAACACCCGGGCCTCGACCGTGTCGGTGGCCAGCGATACCCCGGCCACGTCGCGCAGGTAGACCGGGCGGTCGTCGCGGGTGGTGACCAGCAGGCTCTCGATCTCGGCAAGGTCGGTCAGGGTCCGGCCGGCGGTCAGGCCGATCTGCCGGCCGTCCTTGCGTAGCGTGCCGACCGAGAAGCTGCGGTTCGCGCCCTCGACCTTGGCGGCGAGCGCCTGGAGCGTCAGCCCGGCCTGCGCCAGCCGCTCGGGGTCTGGGCGGATGCGGATCTCCTCCGGGGTCTCGCCGACGATATAGGTCAGGCCGATCTCGGGCAGGGCGGCGATGGCGACCTGCAGTTCGCGCGCGACGCGGGTCAGGTCGGCGGGCGACCAGCGGTCGGCGGCCTCGGCGGTGGGGGCGAGGGTCAGCACCATGATCGCCACGTCGTCGATGCCGCGCCCGACAATCAGCGGCTCGGGGATGCCCTCGGGGATCCGGTCGAGGTTGGCGCGCACCTTCTCGTGCACCCGCACGATGGCGGAATCGGCGGAGGTGCCGACCTCGAACCGCGCCGTCACCAGCGCGCCGTCGTCCTGCGTCTGGGAATAGACATGCTCGACCCCGGGGATCGACTTGACGATGGTCTCCAGCGGCTCGGTGACCAGCTTCACCGCGTCCTCGGCCCGGAGCCCGTCGGCGCGCAGGTGGATGTCGACCATCGGCACCGAGATCTGCGGCTCCTCCTCGCGCGGCAGGGAGACGAGGGCGACGAGGCCCAAGAGGACCGCGGCGACCAGCGCCAGCGGCGTCAGCGGCGAGGTGATAAAGGCGTCGGTCAGGGCGCCGGCGAGGCCGCGCTTCGGGGCAGGGGTCATGGCACGAGGACCGTATCGCCGCTGCGCAGGCCCGAGAGGATCTCGACCATCGGCCCGGCTTCGGTGATCACCACCGGCCCCGGCACCACCGAGACGCTGCGGGGGCTGCCCTCGGCCAGGATCTCAACCAGGTCGAGCCCGGCCCGGCGCCGGATCGCCGCTTCGGGCACCGCCAGCGCCTGCCGCGCGCCGACCCTGACCTGCACCAGGATGCGCTGGCCGATGAAGGCGTCCGACAGCCCGTCGACCGCGACATCGGCGGTGACGCGGCCATTCTCAATCAGCGGGTAGAGCTTCTCGATCCGGCCCTCGGTCTGGCCCTCGCCGATGGTCACGCTGTCGCCCACCGCCAGCCCGTCGGCATGGCGCTCCGGGATCTGCAGCCGCAGGAAGACCTGGCCGGCGGCGATGGTCGCCACTTCCTCGCCGGCCAGCACCACCTCGCCCAGCCGGATCGGCACCGACAGCACCCGGCCGGCGGCGGGGGCCAGCACCTCGCCCTCGGCCATCTGCTGCAGGATCACCGAGCGGGCCGAGCCAAGTTCGGCCACCGTGTTGCGCGCCACACTGAGCGCGGTGCGCACCCGGTCCACCGCCTGCGCCGTGGTCGAGCCGCGCGCCAGCAGCTGCTCGCTGCGCCCCAGTTCGGCCTCGGCATTCTCCAGCTCGGAGCGCGCCGCCGCCAGCCGCGCCTCGGCCGCCGAAAGCTGCAGCTCCAGCTTCTCGTCGGTGATCCGGGCGATCACCCGGTCCGCCGCCACGCCGTCACCCTCGGACACTTCCAGAGCGGTGACCGTGCCGCCGATCCGGCTGCGGGCCGGGACGACGAAGCGGCTCTCGATCCGGCCGAACAGCGCCTTGGTCTCGACGACCTCGACGGGGCTGAGCAGCAGTTCGCTCGCCGGAAGCGCGGCGGGCAGCAGGGCGAGAAGGGCGGGCAGCAGCAGCCGGAGGGGCAGGGGCATTCCGGGTCAGGCCGCCCTGCCGTCGCGCAGACCGAGCCGGCGGAACAGCATCGCCGCCGGGCAGAATCCGGTGAAGGCCGACTGGAACAGGTTGGCCCCGACGAAGGCGGTCAGCGCCAGGAAATAGGGCGAGACCGCCCAGGCGAGGGCGAGCGACAAGAGCACCATGAAGCCTGCAAAGGCGGTGACGGCTTGGTCGACGGTCATGACGGTTCTCCGGTTTCGTGATGGGTGGATTTCAGCTTGTCGATGCCGAGGCTGCGCAGGGCGAGGCGCTCGTAGAACGGCTCGGACTTGCCGATGCGGATCTTGCGCAGGAAGTATTTCTCGAAGCCGATCTTGGCGTAATGCACCCAGCGGCCCTGCGACGACCAGTTGACGTTGCGCGGCGGGATCTGCGGCTGGGCGATGAAGGCCACGCCGCCATCGCCGAAATCGGCAAGGCAGAAGGCGTTCCAGGTGCCGACCTCGGCCGGCTCCTCGCCGCGCAGCAGGCTGGCGATGTTCATCGCGGTGGCGGTGACCATGCTTTCGATCATGAAGCCGGTCTTGGGCACGCCGACCGGCACCGGCGTCGGCCCCAGCGGCGGGATCGCCGCGCCGACGCCGACGGCGAAGACGTTGCGGAAGGTCGGGTTGCGCTGGAACCGGTCGACGAGGATGAAGCCGCGCGGGTTGCACAGCCCCTCGATGCCCCGCACCGCCGCCACGCCGCGGAAGGCCGGCAGCATCATCGAAAAGGCGAAGGGCAGCTCATGCCGGCGGCGGAGGGCCGCATCCTCGTCCAGCTCCTCGACATGCATCATCCCGGCATCGACCGAGGCCACGCGGGCGTTGGTGATCCACTTGATGTGATGCGCCCGCATCTGGCCTTCCAGCAGGCCCTTGGTGTCGCCCACCCCGTCGAGGCCGAGATGGCCGATATAGGGTTCGGCGGTGACGAAGGTCATCGGCACCCGGTCGCGCACCTTGGCCTTGCGGAGGGCTTTTTCCAGGATGAAGAGGAATTCATAGGCCGGGCCGAAGCAGCTGGCGCCCTGCACCGCGCCGATCACCACCGGGCCGGGCTTCGCCACCAGCGCCTCCACCGCCTGCCGCGCCTTCAGCGCATGGTCGATCTGGCAGACCGACTCGGTATGGCCGGCGGGGCCGAGGCCGGGGATCTCGTCGAAGGCGAGCTCGGGGCCGGTGGCGATCACCAGGTAGTCGTAGCCGAGGCTGTCGCCATCGGTCAGCTCGACCCGGTTCTCGGCCGGGTGGACCCGGGCCGCGCCTTGCGTGAGCAACGCAATGCCGCGCCGGCCCATCACCTCGGTCAGATCGACCTCGACCTCGTCCCGATCGCGCCAGCCGACGGCGACCCAGGGGTTCGACGGTACGAAGCTGTAGGTGCTGCCCTGCGAGATGACGGTCAGCCGGTCGTCGCGCCCGAGCTGGTCCTTCATCTCGTAGGCCATGATCACGCCGCCGAGACCCGCCCCCAGGACAACCACATGCGCCATTTCAGCTCCCCCCGCGTCGACCCGAGTCGCGCTGGCTCCATGGTATATTCAAAAAGTGGAATATCAAAACCCTATAAATGGCACATTTTGGCCGCAGGATTTCCCGGCGCCGGGGCAGGGGGAGGGAACGGCCAGGTGTTGCCGATCGGAACCGCCGGGGTGTCCTGCGGGTTACAGCTGAGACAAAGCCGCTCGCGTCCGGGTTGCCTAACGGCTATTGCACCATATCCTCTTTGACGATCACCCCGGATGAAGGAACACCAGATGCCGTTTCCCGTGAAGGGTTGCGCCTAAGTGGCTGACGCGGACGCTCCGACCGCCAGACCCTCGCCGGGCAAGGCCGAGGCCGGGCTTTCCGGCGCGATGACGCTTGCGACGCTGAAGGCGTCGGAGAAGGCGGTCGCGGCGCTGGAGGGCAAGGGGACCATCGACCTCTCCGATGTGACCGAGCTCGACACCGCCGGGGCCTGGCTGATCGCCCAGGCGCGGCAGCGCGCCGCGGCGGGTGGCCGGCCGATCCAGCTGAGCGGCATGACCGAGGGTCAGGCGCTGCTGATCGACACGGTCGAGAAGGCGATGCCCCGGCCCGAGCGCAAGCGCCGGCAGATCCCCGGCCGTCCCGGCGACGGGCTGGAGAACATGGGCAGGACCGTGGCCGCCAAGGCCCGCACCGCCTTCAAGGCGCTCGGCTTCTTCGGCGTCGTCGTGGCGCATCTTCTGTCGCTGATCATCCACCCGACCCGGCTGCGCATCACCGCGCTGTTCTACCACATGCAGGACGCCGGGCTGAACGCCGTGCCCATCGTCTCGCTGATGGGTTTCCTGATCGGCATCGTGCTGGCCTTCCAGGGCGCGACGCAGCTGCAGCAGTTCGGCGCCGAGGTCTATGTCGTCGATCTGGTCGCCATCTCGATCCTGCGCGAGTTGGGGATCCTGTTGACCGCGATCATCGTCGCCGGGCGCTCGGCCTCGGCCTTCACCGCGGCCATAGGCTCGATGAAGATGCGCGAGGAGATCGACGCCATGCGGGTGCTCGGGCTCGACCCGATCGACCGGCTGGTGCTGCCGCGGGTGCTGGCGCTGGTCTTCCTCCTGCCGATCCTCGGCTTCATCGCCTGCATGACCGGGTTGATCGGCGGCATGCTGATGGCCTGGATCGAACTGAGCATCACCCCCGGCATGTTCCAGACCCGTCTCCTGGAGGGCACCGACCCGGTGCATGCGATCATCGGTCTGGTGAAGGCGCCCTTCTTCGCGGTGATCATCGCGGTGATCGGCTGCCATCAGGGCATGCAGGTCGAGGGCAATGCGGAGTCGTTGGGCCAGCACACCTCGCGTTCGGTGGTGCAGGCGATCTTCATCGTGATCGTGACTGACGCGCTGTTCTCGATCTTCTTCGCGGTCTGGGGGATCTGATGGCCAAGGTCATGGGCGAGAACATCATCGAGGTGCGCGGGCTGAAGAACCAGTTCGGCCGCAACGTGATCCACGAGGATCTCGACCTCGACGTGAAGCGCGGCGAGGTGCTGGGCATCGTCGGCGGGTCGGGCACCGGCAAGTCGGTGCTGCTGCGCTCCATCGTCGGGCTGCAGAAACCGAAGGAAGGGTCGATCAAGGCCTTCGGCATCGACGTGCTGAAGGCGGACCCCAAGGAGATGGCCGAGGTCGAGAACCGCTGGGGCGTCATGTTCCAGGACGGGGCGCTGTTCTCGTCCTTGACGGTGCGCGAGAATGTCGAGGCCCCGATGCGGGCGCGGCTGAAGCTCGACGCCCAGACCCGCTCGGCGCTGGCCGATCTGCGCATCGCCATGGTCGGGCTGCCGCCCAAGGCGACCACGCTCTACCCCTCCGAGCTTTCGGGCGGGATGCGCAAGCGCGCCGGTCTGGCGCGGGCGCTGGCGCTCGACCCCGACATCGTGTTTCTCGACGAACCCACCGCTGGGCTGGACCCGATCGGCGCGTCGGATTTCGACACGCTGATCAAGTCGCTGCAGAAGGCGATGGGACTGACGGTGTTCATGGTCACGCATGACCTCGACACCCTGCATGCCACCTGCGACCGGGTGGCGGTACTGGCGGAGAAGAAGGTGCTTGTGACAGGAACGATGGCCGAGATGCTCGATGTGGATCACCCCTGGGTGCGGGAATATTTCCACGGGCCGCGGGCCCATGCCGCGATGACCGCCTCCGGAGGAGAGAACTGATGGAAACCCGCGCGAGGTTCATCCTCATCGGCCTGTTCACCCTGCTGGGCGTGATCGCCACGCTCGGCTTCCTGCTCTGGCTGGCCAAGGTCCAGGTGGACCGCAGCTACGAACAATACGACATCCTGTTCCCCAGCGTCGACGGGCTGGGTCAGGCGAGCCCGGTGCGCTACAATGGCGTCGACGTGGGCCAGGTGCTCAGCATCGGGCTGGACGAGGAGAATGCCGCCATGGTGCGGGTGCGGATCGAGATCTTCTCCACCACGCCGGTGCGCGCCGACACCAAGGCGCAGGTCGCCTCGCAGGGCGTGACCGGCGTGTCCTATGTCAGCCTCGCCGGCGGCTCGCCCGAGGCGGAACGGCTGGAGATCCTGCCGCCGAACGAGGTGCCGATCATCCCCTCGGAACGCTCGGCCGTGCAGGCGCTGACCGCCGACGCGCCGGACCTTCTGGCCGAGGCGCTTGCTCTGATCAAGGATGTCAGCACCTTCACCGGGCCGGAGAACCGCGAGGCGGTGCGGCGGATCCTCGAGAATGCCGACGCCGCGATGACGAACATCGCCCAGGTCACCGAGGATGCGGCGGTGGCCAGCAAGAACATCAACGCCTTCTCGGAACGGCTCGACACCCTGGCCGACGAGCTCGAGGAGGTCGCGGTCGCGGCCGAGGCGACGCTGGCCGAGGCGCGGGGCACCTTCTCGCGCGCCAACACCGTCATCGACGAGCGCGTGCCGCCGATGCTGGACCAGATCGCCTCGGCGGTGCGTGGCATCGAGCAGTCGGTGTCGAGCTTCCGCAGCTTCGCCACCAACGGCCTGCCGCAATTCACCACGGTCGCCAACGAGGCGCGGGGGCTGGTCAGCAACCTGAACTCGCTGACCTCGCAGATCTCGCGCGATCCCGCGCGCTTCTTCCTCGGCAACCAGACCCCCGACTACAGGAGATGACGATGAAAACCCTTTCCCGCCTGATCGCCCCGGTCGTCGCGCTGTCGCTGCTGTCGGGTTGCGCCGCGGTGACGCGCGTCTCGGGGGCCGCCGAGCCGCTGAACAGCTTCACCCTGGCCCCGGCCACCTACCCGAACGCGCCGGTGGGCGGCTCGGGCCATATTGTGATCGAGGAGGCCAGCACCTCGGGCGCGCTGGCGACCGACCGCATCCTGATCAAGCCGAGCCGGGTGCAGGCCGCCTACCTGCCGCAGTCGCGCTGGACCGACCCTGCGCCGGTGCTGGTGCAGACGCTGCTCCTGTCCTCGCTGCAGAACGCCGGCGGCTTCCGGCTGGTGGCGCGCGACGCCAAGGGGCTGCAGCCGGACTTCACGCTGATGACCGAGCTGCGCGACTTCCAGGCCGAGGCGCCGGCCGGCGCGGCGCCGGTGGTGAAGGTCGGCATGACGCTGACCCTGATCCGCGAGGCCGACCGCCGCATCCTCGCCACCCGCCGGCTTGACGCCTCGGCGGCGGCGGCCAGCGACGGCACCGCCGATGTGGTGGTGGCCTTCGATGCGGCCACCAGCCAGATCCTCGGCCAGGCGGTCGCCTGGGTCCAATCGAACGCCCGCTGAGCAGTTAACCGCCCGTTTCCGAAGCTTGCCGCCCATGTCGCTTTTGGGCGGCAAGCGGCGGAAACGGGGGACGGGCGCACGGGCAAAAGCGGCATAAGGGCGAAAACTTATGCGCGGGTCGCGCGATCTGGAGGATATGCGATGAACGAAGTTGCAGGGCGCAGGGCGCGGGGCGGCGGCGGATCGGCGCGACGGGCGGAACGGACGGCGGTCAGCCTCGATTCGGCGAAGTTCATCTCCCGCAACATCCCCAACTTCGAGATCCTGAACGACGAGGCGCTCGAGATCATCGAGTGGAACGCCGATACCGTCCTCGAAGAGATCGGCGTCAACTTCCTCGAGAATCCCGCGGCGCTGGCGCTGTGGCGCGCCGCCGGGGCCGACGTGCGCGGCGAGCGGGTGCATATCCCGCGCGGCCTCGCGCGCAAGCTCTGCGCCACCGCGCCCGCAGCCTTCACCCAGCATGCCCGCAACCCGCTGCGCAATGTCGACATCGGCGGCCGCAACCTCGTCCTCGCCCCGGTCTATGGCCCGCCCTTCGTGCGCGATCGCGAGAAGGGCCGTCGCTACGCCACGATGGAAGACTTCCGCAACTTCGTGAAGCTCGGCTACATGTCGAAATGGCTGCACCACTCCGGCGGCACGGTCTGCGAGCCGACCGACGTGCCGGTGAACAAGCGCCACCTCGACATGCTGCACGCCCATATGACGCTGTCGGACAAGCCCTTCATGGGCTCGGTCACGGAGCCGGTGCGGGCCGAGGATTCGGTCGAGATGGCGAAGCTTCTGTTCGGGTCGGACTTCGTCGACCAGAACACGGTGATGACCTCGCTCATCAACATCAACTCGCCCCTCACCTTCGACAGCACGATGATGGGCGCGCTGGAGGTCTATGCCCGCGCCAATCAGGCCTCGATCATCTCGCCCTTCATCGTCGGCGGCGCGATGGCGCCGGTGACGGTGGCGGGCACGCTGACCCAGGTGCTGGCCGAGGTTCTGGCCGGCGTCGCCTACAGCCAGCTGGTGCGCCCCGGCGCGCCGGTGATCTTCGGCGCCTTCGTGACCTCGATCGACATGAACTCCGGCGCGCCGACCTTCGGCACCCCGGAGGCCGCGCATATCACCTATGGCGCGGGCCAGCTGGCGCGGCGGATGAAGCTGCCCTACCGCTCGGGCGGGTCGTTCTGCGGCTCGAAACTGCCCGATGCGCAGGCGGCCTACGAGACGGCGAACTCGCTGAACATGGCGCTGCTGGCCGGCGTGAACTTCATGCTGCATGCCTGCGGCTGGCTGGAGGGCGGTCTGGTCTCCAGCTACGAGAAATTCGTGATGGACGCCGACCAGCTCGGCACGCTGCACCATCTGGCTCAGGGAATCATCATGGACCAGAACGGGCAGGGGATGGATGCGATCCGGGAGGTGGGCCCCGGCGGCCACTACCTCGGCTGCGCCCATACCCAGGCCAATTTCAAGACCGCCTTCTGGCGCTCGGACCTCCTCGACTACAAGCCCTTCGAGACCTGGGACGAAGAGGGCGCGCGCGATACCGAGACGCTGGCGGCGGAACGCGTCAAGAAGATGCTCGGCGACTACCAGCAGCCCGCATTGGACGAGGGCATCGCGGAATCGCTGGCCGATTACGTCGCCCGCAAGAAGGCCTCGGCCCCCGACGCCTTCATCTGAGACGGGATACATCGACAGCACGGGCGCGGTCGCAAGACCGCGCCCGTTGCGCATTCAGGCGCCGCGCGGCAGCAGCCTGACCTCGGCCATCAGCGCGATCAGCAGCTCCACATGCCGCGCGACGGAATAGCTGGCGAGCCCCGCCAGCCGTTCCTCCTCCATCTGCGCCTCCTCGGACAACAGCCGCGGCACCGTCTGGTCGGCGCGGGTCACGTCGACCAGCCGCCGCAGGTCGCGCTCGCGGCGATAGTCGGCGAGGCCGAAACGGGCGGCGCGGATCAACAGCCGCGGACGGCGCAGGTCGGCGAGCAGGGTGCGAACATCGGTCATCGGCGAATCCTCCAGATTGATCTGGACAGGATCGCTCCGTGCAAGGGGCCGTTGCGCGCGCGGCCGGTTCAGCGCGCGGAGCTTTCTCAATTGTTTAGGATTTATAAACAATTATCGGCAAAAGCGCAGGCATTAACGCACAGGTAACCAATGTTATCGACGGTTGCAAAAGTCCAGAGCTGGACTTCGCCCCCCGCCGGGGCGGCACGGGATGCATCCATGGTCGCCAAACTCGCCCCCCTTTCCCCCCTGCCGGCCTGGCTGCCCGAGGCGGTCCGGCTTTACCTCGACCATACCGAGGAAGGCCTGTCGCTCAGGGCGCTGGCCCGGCGCGAGGGCTGCCACGCCTCGACCGTGCTGCGCCACGTGCGCCGCTGCGAGAGCCGCCGTGACGATCCCCTGGTGGACGAGGCGCTGGCGGCGCTGGGGCGGGTGCAGGGCAAGACCGATGATCCAGCCAGAAAGGACCCCCCTCCCATGACAGCTCTGCACCGCGACCCCCGCACCCCGCTGGCCATCGACGAGGCCACCATCGCCCGCGAGGCCCGGCGCATCCTGCGCCGGCTGGCCGAGCCGCAGGCGGTGCTGGCCATCGCCGCCGATCTGGAAAAAGCCTGCGTGCTGCGCGAGATGCCCGATGGCAGCACCGCCCGCACCGCGGTGCTGGAGCGGGCGGTTGCCCAGGCCTTCGCGCTGAAGGACTGGATCGCCTGCCGCAAGGCCGGGCGGATCGCCACCTACGAGATCACCGCCGCCGGCCGCGCCGCGGCGCGGCGGATGATCGACGAGGAGGACCGCCGCCGTCAGGGCATGGCCGAGGCGCAGACCCCCTTTGCCGATCAGCACCGCGACTGGGTCGAGCGCGAGATGCACGAGCCGGGCGAGGCCCCGCGCCGCATCCGCTACAACCTGGCCGAAAGCCCGGTGGCGGCGCTGGGGCGGCGGCGCGACAAGGACGGCAAGCCCTTCCTCGAGACCGAGCTGGTGGAGGCGGCCGAGCGGTTGCGCGAGGATTTCGAACTGGCGCAGATGGGGCCGCGGGTGGCGCAGAACTGGGACCGCTTCCTCACCGCCGGCGATCGCGGCGGCTACCGGCCCGATGCCGGCGGCGCAGAAGGGCCGCGCATGGCGCGCGAACGGGTGGCGGCGGCGCTGCGCGACCTCGGGCCGGGGCTCGGCGACATGGCGCTGCGCTGCTGCTGCTTCCTTGAAGGGCTGGAGGTCGCCGAGAAACGGATGGGATGGGCGGCGCGCTCGGGCAAGGTGGTGCTGCGCATTGCCCTGCAACGGCTGCGGCGGCATTACGACGAAGCTTACGGCCGCTCCGGCCCACTGATCGGCTGAGGCCGAAAAAGAACGGGCGCCGGTTTCCCGACGCCCGCTCCGGTAGCTTGCGTGCCGAAGCTTACTCGGCGGCCTGCTGCGCCCCGGCGAGCGCCGCGCGGGCAGCGCGGATGCCGTCGCCATAGGCCTTGCTGATCTGGTCGAAGTGACCCAGAGCGCGGTTGACGATCTCCTCCGGCACGCCCTGCATCGCCTCGGCGATGTTGCTGTAGAGCCGGGCCCGGCCCTCCGCGCTCAGCACCTTGTCGTGCAGCGCGCGCGGCTGGGAGTAGTCGTCATTGCCGATCCGGTGGTTGTAGCGCGCCGCGTCGCCCGAGATGCGCAGCGGCGGTTCGGCCACGGTCGGATCTTCCTTGGCCGCGCCGGCGACCGAGTTCGGCTCGTAATAGGCATCCACCGCTCCGGTCTTCTGGCCGAAGAAGTTCATGTTGCCGTCCTTGTGGTAGTGATGCACCGGGCATTTCGGCGCGTTCACCGGCAGCGCCTCGTAATGCGTGCCCAGACGGTAGCGATGCGCGTCGGCATAGGAGAAGATCCGCGCCTGCAGCATCTTGTCCGGCGAGAAGCCGATGCCCGGGATCTTGTTCGACGGCGAGAAGGCCGCCTGCTCGATCTGGGCGAAGTAGTTGTCGGCGTTGCGGTTCAGCTCCATCACGCCGACCTCGATCAGCGGGTAGTCGCTGTGCGGCCAGACCTTGGTGAGGTCGAACGGGTTGTAGGGGGTCTTCTCAGCGTCCATCTCGGGCATGACCTGCACGCAGAGCGTCCATTTCGGGAAGTCGCCCGACTCGATCGTGCCGAACAGCGCTTCCTGATAGCCCTCGCGGGTGCGGCCGATCACCTCGGCGCCCTCGGCATTGGTGAAGTGCTTGTGGCCCTGATGGTTCTTGAAGTGGAACTTCACCCAGAACCGCTCGCCCGCGGCGTTGTAGAACGAATAGGTGTGCGACCCGAAGCCATCCATGTGCATGGGCGAGACCGGCAGGCCGCGGTCGGACATCAGGATGGTGACCTGATGCAGCGCCTCGGGGCTCAGAGACCAGAAATCCCACATCGCGGTGGCCGAGCGCAGGTTGGTGCGCGGGTGGCGCTTCTGCGTGTGGATGAAGTCGGGGAACTTGTAGGCGTCGCGCACGAAGAACACGGGCGTGTTGTTGCCCACCACGTCCCAGTTGCCTTCCTCGGTGTAGAACTTCACCGAAAAGCCGCGCACGTCGCGCTCATGGTCCGCCGCCCCGGCCTCGCCGGCCACGGTCGAGAAGCGGGCCAGCAGTTCGGTCTGCTTGCCGACCTGGCTGAAGATCTTGGCCGAGCTGTATTGCGTGATGTCGTTGGTGACGGTGAATGTGCCGAAGGCGCCCCAGCCCTTGGCATGCACCACGCGCTCCGGAATGCGCTCGCGGTTCTGATGGGCCAGCTTCTCGAGCAGCTGGTAATCCTCCAGCAGCACCGGGCCGCGTTCCCCGGCGGTCAGCGAATTCTGGTTGTCGGCGATCGGCGCGCCGGCGGTGGTGGTCAAGCGTGTCACTGGTATCTCCCTTGAGGCTGTGTCTGGCTGTTGTGGCTCGACATATGCAGGAGTTCTGGAATAAGTTTAAATCGGAAATTTTGTGTAAACCGATAAGGTGATCTTATGGCACTGACGCTGCGCCAACTCGGCTACTTCCTGGCCCTCGCCGAGGAACGGCATTTCAGCAAGGCGGCGGAGCGGGTGCATGTCACCCAGCCGGCATTGTCCATGCAGATTCGCGAAATGGAAGATGCACTTGGCACGCAGCTCTTCGAGCGCAGCCCGCGCGACATCCGCCTGACCCCGGCGGGCCGCGAGGTGGAGACAAGGGCGCGGCGCATCCTCGGGCAGGTGTCGGAGCTGGAGGCGGTGGCGCGGCAGCAGGGGCTGGTGGGGCGGATCAACCTCGGGGTGATTCCCACCGTCGCGCCCTATTTGCTGCCCGAGGTGCTGCCGCTGTTGCGTGCCTCCGACATCACCCGCGACCTGCGGCTGCGCGAGGCGACCACCGACCTGTTGCTGGCGGGGCTGGACCGCGGCCAGCTCGACGCGGTGGTGATCGCCGAGCCGCCCTCTTCCGCCGGGCTGGTGCTGGCGCCGCTGTTCACCGACCGCTTCCTGCTGGCCGGGCGACGCTCGGTGTTGGAGGGGTTGGCCGACGGGGCGGAGGCGCTGCGCCCGGTGACGCTGGACCCCGACCAGCTGCTGCTCCTCGACGAGGGCCATTGCCTCGCCGATCAGGCGCTGGAGGTCTGCGGCATGACGCGGCGCCAGTCGCGGCTCGACCTCGGGGCCTCGTCGCTGACCACGCTCTGCGGGCTGGTGGGGCAGGGGCTGGGCATGACCTTCCTGCCCGAGATCGCCCTCAGGCAGGAGCAGGCGGCGACGCCCGGCATGGCGGTGACGCGCTTCGCCGCCCCCGAGCCCTCGCGGCAGATCGTTCTGGGGCGGCGGGCGACCAGCTCGGCCTCCGACTGGTTCGACGAGCTGGTCTCGCTGTTCTCGCAAGCCGGGCAGGGGCTGACCGCCCAAGCCCGACTAATCGCCTAGATCAGGCGGCGGCGCCCTGCGCCTCGGCCATCAGCCAGGCCAGCACGGTTTCCGGCGAGGAGACGCCATAGGGGTCTTCGCCATGGTTGTCGCAGAGCCCCGGCTCCTCGAACCAGGCCTCGATCACCCCGTCCTTCACCACGGCGGCATAGCGCCAGGACCGCAGGCCGAAGCCGAGATTGTCCTTGCGCACGAGCATGCCGACCCGACGGGTGAACTCGCCCGAGCCGTCGGGGATGACCTTCACATTCTCCAGCCCCTGCGCCTTGGCCCACTGGTTCATCACGAAGGCGTCGTTCACCGAGAGGCAATAGATCTCGTCTACCCCCAGCGCCCGGAAGCCGTCGAAGCCCTTCTCGAAGCCCGGCAGCTGGAAGGTCGAGCAGGTCGGGGTGAAGGCCCCCGGCAGCGCGAACAGCACGACCCGCTTGCCGCCGAAGTAATCCTCGGTGCTCAGGTCTTCCCAGCGGTAGGGATTGGGCCCCTCGATGCTGTCATCGCGGACGCGGGTGCGGAAGGTGACGGAGGGCAGGCGGGAACCGGGCAACATCGGATGATCCTTTCAAGGCAACACGGGCGGAACAGGGCCCGGGCTAAAGCCCCGTGGCCCGGAGGTCAAGATGCTGCGCTGCAGCGTGGGCGGGATGGGCTGATGCCCGCCCGTTTCCGGGGCAGGGCGCCGCCTCTCCGTGCAGCCCGGAAACGCCGGGCGGCGCGACAAACGCCCGAGCGGGGCTGGTCGTTCCCGTCGCGGATGATTACACTGGAGGGAACACCGACCTCTGCGATGGGAAACACCGTGCGCGATTTGACGATCCCCGACCAGCGCCACCCCGAAAAAGCGCATCGCCTCGACAATGCGCAGCCGAAGAAACCCTCCTGGATCCGGGTCAAGGCCCCGGTCTCGCAGGGCTACAAGGAAACCCGCGACATCATCCGCAGCCAGAAGCTGACCACGGTCTGCGAGGAGGCGGGTTGCCCCAACGTCGGCGAGTGCTGGAGCCAGGGCCACGCCACCATGATGATCATGGGCGAGATCTGCACCCGCGGCTGCACCTTCTGCAACGTGGCCACCGGCAAGCCCTCCACGCTCGACGCCTTCGAGCCGGGGCGCGTGGCGCATGCCGTGGCACAGCTGGGGCTGAACCATGTGGTCGTGACCTCGGTGGACCGCGACGATCTCGACGATGGCGGGGCCGACCATTTCGCCCAGACCATCCGCGCCATCCGTCACCGCGCCCCCGCCACCACCATCGAGGTGCTGACGCCCGACTTCCTGAAATGCGCCCCCTCGGCGCTGGAGACGGTCGTGGCCGCGCGTCCCGACGTGTTCAACCACAACCTCGAAACCGTGCCCGGCCTCTACCCCGAGGTGCGGCCCGGCGCGCGCTATTTCCACTCGCTGCGCCTCTTGCAGAAAGTGAAGGAGCTCGATCCTTCGGTCTTCACCAAATCGGGCATCATGGTCGGCCTCGGCGAGGACCGTCAGGGCGTGCTGCAGGTGATGGATGACATGCGCGCCGCAGATGTCGATTTCCTCACCATCGGCCAGTATCTGCAGCCGACGCCGAAGCACCACCGCGTCGACCGCTTCGTGACGCCGGAGGAATTCGCCAGCTACGAGAAGGCCGCCTATGGCAAGGGCTTCCTCATGGTCTCGGCCACGCCGCTCACCCGGTCCTCCTATCACGCGGGCGACGACTTCGCCCGGATGCGCGATGCGCGGCTGGCCAAGCTCGGCTGATCACTCCACCGCCGGAACCTTCTTGAGATAGGCAGCGATCGCCTCGCGGTCGCTGTCGGGCAGGTGCGAGATGTTGTTCACCACATCCGCCATCTGCCCACCCGCCGAATCGAAGTCGGGGGTGAAGCCCGAAGACAGGTATTCGGCGATATCCGCCTCCGACCAGTCGAGCCCGCCCGGGGTGATGTTCGGGATCGTCCCCTTGCCCTCCGGGTTCGGCCCGCCCGCCAGCCAGGCGCCGGTCTTGCCGCCCAAGGCATCGCGCGCCGTGTGGCATTCGCTGCAATGCCCCAGCCCCTCGACCAGATAGCGCCCGCGCTCCTCCGCCTCGGTCAGCTCGCCCTCCACCACCCAGTCGGAACTCTGGTTCAAGAGCTTCCAGCCGCCCAGCAGGATGCGCTGGTTGAAGGGGAAGCCCAGCTCATGCGGCTCGTTGGCGCGGGCCGAGGCGGGCAGGGTGTCGAGAAAGGCCTTGAGGTCGGCCACGTCCTGCGCCGTCGCATGGACATAGGAGGTATAGGGGAAGGACGGATAATAATGCTCTCCCTCAGGCGAGGCGCCATGCCGCATCGCCGAGTCGAGATCGGCAAGGCTCCAGCCGCCGATGCCATGTTCCGGATCGGGCGAGATGTTCGGCACGACGAAGGCACCGAAATCCGTGGGCAGCCTGCGCCCGCCTTCCAGCAGCAAGAGCGCCTCGCCGCTCGCCCCCTGCGCCGCATGGCACGAGGCACAGCCTCCCGCCCAGAACACCTGCTCGCCCCGCGCCGCATCGCCCGTGAGCCCGGCAAGCGCCGAGGCATCCGACCGCTCGGGCTGCGTCACCACCAGCCCGGTGGCCACCCCGGCCACGACAACCAGCCCAATGCCCAGAATCCAGCGCATCCCCGTCTCCCTGCCGCCCGCCTGCCAAGCATAGGGCTCGCAGCCCGTATGGCCAGCCCCAGTCCGGCCTCAGGGCCGGATCATCCGCCCCGTGCCGTTCACCGTCGCCCAATCCGGCCAGCCGACGAAGCGCTCGACCAGCACCAGCAGGGCGCAGAACGCCACCACCGCCAGCACCAGCTTCACCCTCCCCGGCGAGGGCGGATGCCGCAGCCAGTGCGCCATCCGCACGAGCCAGAGCGGCCCCATCATCCCTCGTCGGTGAAGCGCACCTTGCCGATATAGGGCAGGTTGCGGTTGCGCTGCGCGAAGTCGATGCCGTAGCCCACCACGAACTCGTCGGGGATCTCGAAGCCGGTCCAGGTCGCGCGGATATCGACCTCGCGCCGCGTCGGCTTGTCGAGCAGCGCGCAGACCTCCAGCCGCCGCGGCTCGCGCGAGCGCAGCAGTCGCACGACATGGCTGAGGGTGAAGCCGGTATCGACGATGTCCTCGACCACAAGCACATCCTTGCCCGCGATCTCGCCGCGCAGATCCTTCAGGATGCGCACCTCGCGGCTCGAGGTCATCGCATCGCCATAGGAGGAGGCCTCGAGGAAATCGACCTCCACCGGCAGGTGCAGCTCGCGCACCAGATCGGCGATGAACACGAAAGAGCCGCGCAGCAGCCCCACCACCACCAGCTTGTCGGTGCCCTCATAATAGGCGGTGATCTCCCGCGCGAGCTCTTCGACCCTCGCGGCAATCGACTTCGGCGAAATCATCTGGTCTATGACATAAGGTCTCGTCGGCATGGCCACCCCTTGCGTTGTGCCGACGCTTTACCCAATACCGCCGGGCAAGTCACGCCGCCCCGGACCGCCTGCGAGGACAGAACGCCGATATGCCGACCCATTCCGAGACCCGCCCGCTGCCCTACACCGCCCAGCAGATGTACGATCTGGTCGCCGATGTGGAATCCTATCCGCAGTTCCTGCCGTGGAACTCCGCGGCGCGCATCCGGTCGCGCAAGCCGATCGAGGGCGGCGAGGTGATGGAGGCGGATCTGGTGATCTCGTTCAAGGTGTTCCGCGAACGCTTCGGCAGCCGGGTGAAGCTGTTCCCCGGGGCAAAGCGCATCGAGACCGAGTATCTCGACGGCCCGTTCAAATACATGCGCTCGACCTGGGGCTTCAAGGATCTGCCGGACGGGCGCTGCGAGGTGGATTTCTTCGTCGATTTCGAATTCCGCAACGCCATCCTGCAGGGCATCATCGGCGTGGTGTTCAACGAGGCGATGCACCGCATCGTCCGCGCCTTCGAGAAACGCGCGGCGTCGCTCTACGGCCCCGGCCGGGGCTGAGCCGCGGTCACGTTTACGCGACCGCTCAGCCGAGCGCCTCGGCCAGCAGCCGCAACGCATGGGCGACCGTCGCCTGCCGCACGCCCGCCCGGCCCAGCGCGCCGAACTCCACCGTCTCGACCTGCGTGGGCTGTCCGCGCCGGGCCAGCCCGAAGCAGACCCGCCCCTCCGGCTTGAACTCCGACCCGCCCGGCCCGGCGATGCCGGTGACGGCCACCGCCAGCGTCGCCTCCGACCGCGCCAGCGCCCCCTCGGCCATCTCGCGCGCCACCTCCTCCGACACGGCGCCGACCCGCGCCAGCGTCTCGGGCGAGACGCCGAGCATCGCCTGCTTGGCCGCGTTGGAATAGGTGACGAAGCCGCGGTCGAACACGTCGGACGATCCCGCCACATCGGTCAGGGCCGCCGAGAGCATCCCCCCGGTGCAGCTTTCCGCCGTGGCGATCCGCGCCTTCGCCGCCCGGGCGAGGCTCAACAGGGCAGCGACATCGCTCATCGCATCAGGACCCCATGGGCGATCCCGGCGCTGATGATGACGCAGATCCCGGCGAAGACCCCCGCCACCAGATCGTCGAGCATCACCCCCAGCGCATCGTGCCGCCGGTCGGCGCGGCCCACCAGCGAGGGTTTCCAGATGTCGAACAGCCGGAAGAACAGGAAGGCCGCGAGCCAGCCGGGATAGGCGGCGATCGCCCAATCCTCCATCCCGCGCGACCAGAAGGCGGCGGCGGGAAAGATCAGCGCCAGCCACTGCCCGGCGACCTCGTCGATCACGAATTCCGACGGGTCGTCGCCGGGCCGGTCGGCCAGCTCCACCGACAGCGCCCAATAGCCGATGCCGGTCACCAGAAGCGTCGCCACGACCAGCGCCGGAAAACCGAGCAGATGGTCGATCCCGACCCCCAGCACGATCGCCGCCGCCGAGCCCCATGTGCCGGGGCCGGGGCGCAGGAGCCCGACGCCGCCCAGCGTGCAGATCGCCCGCGTCAGCGTCATGCCGACACCAGCGTCGCCGTGGCCGAGGCGGCGATGCCTTCCTCGCGCCCGGTGAAGCCCAACTGCTCCGAGGTGGTGGCCTTCACCGAAATGCGCTCCACCGCCACGCCCATGATCTCGGCCAGCGCCGCGCGCATCGACGCCGCCACCGGTCCGATCTTCGGCCGCTCGCAGATCAGCGTCACGTCGCAATGGGTGAGGGTGAAGCCCCGCTCGGCCACCCGCTGCATCGCGTGGCGCAGGAAGATATGCGAGGCGGCGCCCTTCCACTGCATGTCAGACGGCGGGAAATGCACGCCGATATCGCCCTCGCAGAGAGCGCCATAGATCGCGTCGGTCAGCGCATGCATGCCCACATCGGCGTCGGAATGGCCGACCAGCCCCTTGCCATGCGGCACCTTCACGCCGCAGAGCCAGACATGGTCGCCCGGCCCGAACTTGTGCACGTCAAAGCCGTTGCCGGTGCGGATATCCATGCCGTTCTCCTTCGCCAGAATCCGTTCCGCGCGCGCGAAATCGCCCGGATAGGTGAGTTTCAGATTGTCCTCGTCGCCCTCGACGATCACCACGTCAAGCCCCGCCGCGCGGGCGACCTCCACATCATCGAGCGATCCGCCCGGATGCGCCCGGTGCGCCGCGAGAATAGCCTCGTAGCGGAAGGTCTGCGGCGTCTGCGCCCGCCAGAGCCCCGTGCGGTCCTGCGTGCCCGCCACCGCGCCACCCGCGCCGCGCCACAGCGCATCCGTCACCGGCACGGCGGGGGCCGCGCCCTCGGCCCCCTCCAGCGCCGCGAGCAACCGCCCGATCAGCGCCTCCGACACCAGAGGCCGCGCCCCGTCATGGATCAGCACCCGCGCCACGTCTTGCCCCGCCAGCGCCTCCAGCGCATTGCGCACCGAGGCGTCGCGGCTGGCGCCGCCCTCGACCAGTTCCACCCCGAAGCTCTCGGCCCGAGGGCGGTCGTCGGGATGGATCACCAGAATCACCCGGTCCACCCCCTTTGCAGCCCCGAAGGCGGCAAGGGCATGCGCCACCACCGGCCGGCCCGCCAGTTGCTGCCATTGCTTCGGCAGGTCTCCGCCCGCCCTTGTTCCCCGCCCGGCGGCGACGATGATCGCGGCTGTTGTCATGCGACAGTCATCCTTTTGCGCAAGGTCTAGGCCAAAGCCGCAAGGGGGGCAATCGACCCTCCTGTCGCGGCCCGATCAGCGGCGCGACAGCATTTGAGCAGTGATGCGTAAAATATGTGCAAAGCACTTTATTAAGTCTGTTTTGCAGAGTGGCGATTTGTGTTCCGCTTCGGCTGGGCTTAGGTGAGATGCTGACGCACAAGGAATAGGCAGTTGGCCCTTCGTCTCTCGAGTCTCACGGTGGATCCTCCCGTCCTGCTGGCCCCGCTGGCAGGCATCACCGACCTGCCGTTCCGCCGGCTGGTGTCGCGCTTCGGCGCGGGGCTGGTGGTCTCGGAAATGGTCGCCAGCCGCGAGGTGGTCTGCGCCGCCCCCGAAGCGCGGGGCAGGGCCGAGCTCGGCTTCGGCGAGGCCGCGACCTCGGTGCAGCTTGCCGGCTGCGATCCGCACTGGATGGCCGAGGCGGCGCGGCTGGTCGAAGGGCAGGGCGCCCGGGTGATCGACATCAACATGGGCTGCCCGGCGAAGCGCGTGGTCAACGGCTGGTCCGGCTCGGCCCTGATGCGCGAGCCCGACCACGCGCTGCGGCTGATCGAGGCGGTGGTGGGCGCCGTCTCGGTGCCGGTGACGCTGAAGACCCGGCTCGGCTGGGACCATGACGCGCTGAACGCCCCCGACATCGCCCGCCGCGCCGAAGGCGCGGGGATCGCCATGATCACCATCCACGGCCGCACCCGCTGCCAGTTCTACACCGGCGCCGCCGACTGGGCCGCCATCCGCCGGGTGAAACAGGCCGTGACCATCCCGGTCATCGCCAATGGCGACATCACCGACGCCGCGACCGCCCGCGCCGCGCTCGACGCCTCCGGCGCCGATGGCGTCATGGTCGGGCGCGGCGCGCAGGGCCGGCCGTGGGCGCTGGCGCAGATAGCCGCCGCGCTGCATGGCGCGCCCGAGCCCGTCATCCCGCAAGGCGAGGCCCTGGCCGACATGGTGATCGCGCATTACGAGGACATGCTCGGCTTCTACGGCGAAAGCCTCGGCCTGCGCGTCGCCCGCAAGCATCTCAACTGGTATCTCGAGGCGGCGGGTCTCTCCGCCCGGCGCGGCCCCATCGTCACCGGGACCAGCCCGGCGCAGGTGATCCGCGCATTGCGAGAAGCCTTCGTCGCGCAGGAAAGGGCTGCCGCATGACCTACCGTTCGCCCTATCCCGTCCCCGGCGTGATCTGGGCCAGCCTGCCGCTGCCGGCCGTGCTGATCGACGTCGACGGCCGGATCTTCGAGTCCAACCCCGCCGCCGAGCAGTTCCTCAACGCCTCGGACCGCAGCCTGAAGGGCCAGCCCGCCTTCGACCGGCTGCACATCGACGCGCCGATGGACGAGGCTCTGGCTCGCGCGCGGGCCAACCAGTCGCCGATCTTCATCAACGACGTGGATGTCACCTCGGGCGAGCGCCCGCCGGTGCAGTGCAACATCTAGATCGCGCCGATGAACGACAATCCCGACATCATCATGCTGCTGATCGCCCCGCGCGAGATCGCCGGCCGTCTGGGCCGCGCCTCGGCGGCGAAATCGGCGGCGAAATCGGCCATAGGCATGGCCGAGATGCTGGCGCATGAGATCAAGAACCCGCTGGCCGGCATCTCCGGCGCGGCGCAGCTGATCGCGATGAACCTCGGCGCCGAGGACCGCGAGCTGGCCGACCTCATCGTCGAGGAGACGCGGCGCATCGTGAAGCTGCTGGAACAGGTCGAGCAGTTCGGCAACCTGCGCCCGCCGGATCGCCGCGCGGTCAACATCCATGACGCGCTCGACCGGGCGCGGAAATCGGCCATGGTGGGCTTTGCCGCCAAGATGACGATCACCGAGGATTACGACCCCTCGCTGCCCGCCACCTTCGCCGATCCCGACCAGCTGATGCAGGTCTTCCTAAACCTGATCAAGAACGCCTCCGAGGCGGCGGGGCCGCAGGGCGGAAACATCCGGCTGCGCAGCTTCTACGATCTCTCGCTGCGCCTGCGGCGCACCGACGGCACCGGATCGAGCCTGCCGCTGCAGGTCGAGATCATCGACGACGGTCCCGGCATCAAGCCCGAGATCGCCAAGGAAATCTTCGAGCCCTTCGTTTCCGGGCGCGAGAACGGCACGGGGCTCGGCCTCGCGCTGGTGAGCAAGATCATATCCGACCATGGCGGCTGGATCGCCGTCGACTCCGTTCCGGGGCGCACGGTGTTCCGTGTCTCCCTGCCGGTGGCGCCCCGGGAAGCGGCGCAGAACGATATGGAGGTGAAGTGATGGATGGCACGGTTCTGGTGGCGGATGACGATCGCACGATCCGCACGGTGCTCACCCAGGCCCTGACGCGGGCCGGGTGCAAGGTGCATGCGACCTCCAGCCTGATGACGCTGATGCGTTGGGTCGAGGAGGGCAAGGGCGATCTGGTGATCTCGGATGTGATCATGCCCGACGGTAACGGGCTCGAGGCGCTGCCGCGTATCGGCAAGCTGCGCCCCGGCCTGCCGGTGATCGTGATCTCGGCGCAGAACACCATCATGACGGCGATCCAGGCCGCCGAGGCCGAGGCTTACGACTATCTGCCGAAGCCCTTCGACCTGCCCGACCTGATGAAGCGGTCGGCCCGCGCGCTCGACATGAAGCGCCGCGCCCCGGCGCGGACCGCCGCCCCGCGCGAGGCGGGGGACGACCTGCCGCTGGTGGGCCGCACCTCGGCGATGCAGGCGCTCTACCGGCTGGTGGCGCGGGTGATGAACACCGATCTCGCCGTGCTCATCACCGGCGAATCCGGCACCGGCAAGTCGCTGATCGCCCGGGCGATCCACGATTTCTCCGACCGCCGCACCTTGCCCTTCGTGGTAGCGCAGGCGGGCGACCTGCAGGGCGTCGACGGCCCGTCCTCGCTCATCACCCGCGCCAAGGGCGGCAGCCTCGTCTTCGACGAGGTGGCCGATTATGACGAGGAGACCCAGGCCCGCATCGTGCGCATGCTCGACATGATGGGCGACAACGCGCCGCGCATCATGGCCACCAGCCAGATCGACCTAGGCTCGCGGCTGGAAAGCGGCGCCTTCCGGCAGGATCTGTTCTACCGTCTGGGCGGCGTCACGCTGCATGTGCCCTCGCTGCGCGAGCGCGTCGATGACATCCCGCTTCTGGCCGATCACTTCCTCGCCCGCGGCGAGCGCGATCTGGGCAGCACCCGCCGCCTCTCCGCCGAGGCCCGCGACCTCGTGCGCGCCTACAGCTGGCCCGGCAACGTGCGCCAGCTGGAAAACACCCTGCGCCGGCTGATGGTCACCTCCGCCGAGGCCGAGATCTCGCGCTCCGAGGTCGAGGCGGTGCTCGGCAACCAGCCGGCGATGGAACCCCTGAAGGGCGGCGGCGAGGGCGAGAAGCTGTCGGCTTCGGTCGCCCGGCATCTCAAGCGTTACTTTGATCTGCATGGCGGCGCCCTGCCGCCGCCCGGCGTCTACCAGCGCATCCTGCGCGAGGTCGAAGGCCCGCTGATCGAGATCGCGCTGGACGCCACCGCCGGCAATCAGGCGAAATGTGCCGATCTGCTCGGGATCAACCGCAATACCTTGCGCAAGAAGATCACCGACCTCGATATTCGCGTGACACGCCGTCGCAAGCTGATGTAAAACAGCAACAGACGGCGTGTCGCACGGGCCTCTTCCCTTCGGCACTTCACCATATCTCGCGTGGGGACAATCCTTGTCCTCCGCATGAAGGGCTAGGGATTCGTGCGAAGCGCGGTGCGCAGCAACACATGGGTAAAGCTGGCCCGGCTCCGGCGTCAGCGCCGCTTCCAGAACGCCATGACCTTCGGGCTGGTCTTCCTCGGGCCGGTGCTGACGGTCCTGACCTTCCTCGCGCTGGGGCCGCTGAACCAGGGCGGCAACTCGCCCTCGCTGCGGCTCGTGCTGCTGGCCGACCTCGTCTACATCCTCGTCGTGGCGGCGCTGGTGCTGGCGCGGCTGGCCCGCATGGTCTCCGACCGCCGCAGCCAGTCGGCGGGGTCGCGGCTGCACCTGCGGCTGTCGGGGGTCTTCGCGCTGGTGGCGCTGGTGCCGACCGTGCTGGTCGCGGTCTTCGCCGTGCTGACGGTGAACGTCGGGCTCGAAGGCTGGTTCTCCGACCGGGTGCGCGAGGTGGTGGGCAATTCGCTTTCCGCCGCCGAGGCCTATGAAGCCGAGCACCAGCGCGACCTGACCGAGGATGCGCGTAGCCTCGCCGCCTACCTGAACGTCGCCAAGCAATCGACCTTCTTCCTGCAGGACGACCAGCTGCGGCCGATCCTCACCCAGGGCCAGGCGCTGGTGCAGCGCGGGCTGAAGGAGGCCTTCCTGATCGACGGCGGCGGCGAGTTGAAGACCCGCGGCGAGCGCAGCTATCTCTTCGACTTCGAGCGCCCCTCCGCCGCCGACATCGCCCGCGCCAGCAGCGGCGAGCCGGTGGTGATCCAGGACTGGGCCAACAACGAATTCCGCGCGCTGGTGCATCTGGAGGCCTTCCCCGACCGCTATCTCTACGTCTCGCGCACCGTCGACGGCTCGATCCTCAGCCTGCTCGACGAGACCCGCGAGACCGTCGCCCTCTACCACCAGCTCGAGGCCGAGCGTGGCCGCCTCCTCTTCGAATTCGGCCTGCTCTATCTCGGCTTCGCGCTGATCCTGATCCTCGCCGCCACCTGGCTCGGCCTCTGGTTCGCCGAACGGCTGTCGCGGCCGGTCGGCCGGCTGGCCGGAGCGGCGCAGAAGATCGGCTCGGGCGATCTCGACGTGCAGGTGGTGGAGGAGGAGGGCGACGACGAGATCGCCATGCTCGGCCGCATCTTCAACCAGATGACCCGCCAGCTGAAGGGCCAGCGCGACGCGCTGATGGACAACAACCGCCAGACCGAGCGCCGCCGCCGGCTGTTCGACTCCGTGCTCTCCTCGGTGACCGCCGGGGTGATCGGGCTCGATTCCGTCGGCCAGGTCGATTTCGTCAACCGCTCGGCCGAGCGGCTGCTGGAACTGCCGGAGGTGGGCAGCACCTCGCTCGCCATGGCGGTGCCGGAATTCGCCGCCCTCTTCGACCGGCTGCGCGACAGCGGCGGCGCGGTGCAGGAGGAGATCCGGCTGATGCGCAAGGGCCGGCTGGAGAGCCTGCTGGTCCGCATGTCAGTGCGGCGCAGCGACAGCGGGCGGCTCGAGGGCTATGTGATCGCCTTCGACGACGTGACCGACCTCGTCTCGGCGCAGCGCATGGCGGCTTGGGGTGACGTGGCCCGCCGCATCGCCCATGAAATCAAGAACCCGCTGACCCCGATCCAGCTTTCGGCGGAACGGATCAAGCGCAAGTTCCGCCCGATGCTGGGCGATCAGGCCGCCGATCTCGACCAATATGCCGATGTCATTATCCGCCAGACCAACGACCTGCGCCGCATTGTCGACGAATTCTCGAAATTCGCCCGCATGCCCGAGCCCGACCGGCGCGAGACCGATCTGGGCAAGATCCTGCGCGACGCGGTGCTGCTCCAGGAAGCGGGCTTGCCGGGGGTGCGGATTACGGCCGATCTTCCGTCCGAACCGCTCATCATGGAGCTCGACGCGACGATGATCTCGCAGGCCTTGACGAACCTGATCAAGAACGCCGGCGAAGCCCTTGAATCGGTTGAGGATCGTGAAGGTTTCCAGCCCGAGGTGCGGGTGGAGGCCGAGGTCGGCCCCGAGACCGTCACCCTGCGCATCTCCGACAACGGGCCCGGCCTTCCGCCGGACCGGGCGCGGCTCTTCGAGCCTTATGTCACCACGCGCGAGAAGGGCACCGGGCTGGGCCTGCCCATCGTGAAGAAGATCATCGAGGAACACGGCGGCGCCCTGTCGCTGACCGACGCCGCCGTCTTCGACGGCAACACACATGCCGGGGCCATGGCGGAGATCCGTCTGCCCCGGACCCTGCGCAACCGAACGCGCACCGGCAAGAACACCGCCTCAGGCGGGAAGGGGGAATGATGAGCAGCATCCTGATCGTTGACGACGAACGCGACATCCGCGAACTGATCGGAGACATCCTGCGCGACGAGGGTTTCCAGGTCCGGCTCGCCGGAAATTCCGACGACTGCATGGCCGAGATCAACGCCGAGCCGCCGTCGCTGATGATCCTCGACATCTGGCTGAAGGACAGCCGGATGGACGGGATCGACATCCTGAAGACGGTGAAGCGCGACAACCCGGATGTGCCGGTGGTCATCATCTCGGGCCATGGCAACATCGAGATTGCGGTGGCCGCGATCAAGCAGGGCGCCTATGACTTCATCGAGAAGCCGTTCAACATCGACCAGCTGATGGTCGTGGTCGCCCGCGCCATGGAAACCTCGCGGCTGCGGCGCGAGAACAGCGAGCTGCGCCGCCGCGACGTGACGGCATCCGAGATGCTGGGCGGCTCGCCCGCCTTCAAGACGCTGAAGGCGCAGCTGGAGAAGGTGACGAAATCCAACGGCCGCGTGATGCTGACCGGCCCGGCAGGTTCCGGCAAGGAGATGGCCGCGCGCTATATCCACACCAATTCCAACCGCGCCTCGGCCTCGTTCATCTCGGTCTCCTCGGCCGCGGTGGAGCCCGAGCGGATGGAGGAGGTGCTCTTCGGCCGCGAGACGCCGGAGCGCGGCGTCGAGCCGGGCATGCTGGAACAGGCGCATGGCGGGATGATCTATTTCGACGAGGTGGCCGACATGCCGCTCGGCACCCAGTCGAAGATCCTGCGGGTGCTGGTCGAGCAGCAGTTCACCCGGCTCGGCGGCGCCGACAAGGTGCGGGTCGACCTGCGCGTCATCTCCTCCACTACCCGCGACCTGCGCAGCGAGATCGCCGCCGGTCGCTTCCGGCAGGAGCTCTACGACCGGCTGAACGTGGTGCCGATCGCCGTGCCCTCGCTGGAGGAGCGGCGCGAGGACATTCCGGAACTGACCCGGCATTTCATCGACATGTTCCACCGCACCCAAGGCCTGCCGCTGCGCAGCCTCTCGCCCGACGCCGAGGCGATGCTGCAGACGATGCACTGGCCTGGCAACGTGCGCCAGCTACGCAACGTGATCGAGCGGGTGCTGATCCTCGGCGACGGGCCGGGCCCCATCGAGGCGCGCGAGCTGCCGGGCCGCGACACCCAGAGCGAGGGCGAGGGCCGGCTGGTGCTGGGCGGCGCGCTGGCCACCCTGCCGTTGCGCGAGGCGCGCGAGCTCTTCGAGCGCGAATACCTGCTGACCCAGATCAACCGCTTCGGCGGCAACATCAGCCGCACCGCGAGCTTCGTCGGCATGGAACGCTCGGCGCTGCACCGCAAGCTGAAGTCGCTGGGCGTGGTCACCACCGCCAAGGCGGGCGGGCGGATGGCGCGGCTGGACGACGAGGAGGAAGAGGTGGATCTCTGATCCACAGGCGCCGCGATTGACCTCGCGCCGCCGCTCTGCCAAGCAGACCGCAGCTGGATATTCGGAGGCCGCACAATGAAGGTCATCATCTGCGGCGGCGGGCAGGTCGGCTGGCAGATCGCCCGCCACCTGTCGGGCGAACGCAACGACGTGACGGTGGTCGATTTCAACGCCGATCTCGTGCGCCGCGCCACCGACACGCTGGACGTGCAGGGCGTGGTCGGCTTCGCCTCGCATCCCGACGTGCTGGACCGCGCCGGCGCGCGCGACGCCGACATGATCATCGCCGCCACCCATTCCGACGAGGTGAACATGGTCACCTGTCAGGTGGCCCATTCGATCTTCGGCATCACCCGCAAGATCGCCCGGCTGCGCTCGCAAAGCTATCTCGACGCGATCTACGCCGATCTCTACCGCAGCTCGCACCTGCCGATCGACGTGGTGATCTCGCCCGAGCGCGAGGTGGCCGAGGCGGCGCTGCAGCGGTTGGCCGCCCCCGCGACCTTCGATACCGAAAGCTTCATGGGCGGCAAGGCGCAGCTCTTGGGCATCGCGCTGGACGAGGATTGCCCCGTCCTGAACACGCCGCTGCGCCAGCTGAACGACCTCTTCGCCAGCCTGCGCGCCATCGTCGTCGGCGTGCGGCGCGAGGACCGGCTCTTCGTGCCGGAGCCGGGCGACCAGCTCTTCGCCGGCGACCAGATCTATGTCTTCGTCCACAACGAAGACATGACCCGCACGCTCGACATCTTCGGCAAGGCCACGAAGAAGCAGGAGCGGATCATCGTCATCGGCGGCGGCAATGTCGGCCTGCAGGTCGCCAAGGCGCTGGAGGCGCGCACCGACCGGGTGCGGGTGAAGATGATCGAGAAGAACCGCGCCCGCGCCGAGGAGGCCGCCGACGGTCTGGACCGCACCATCGTTCTGCATGGTGACGGGCTCGACATGGACCTCTTGATGGAGGCCAACATCGACCGCGCCGACGCGGTGCTGGCGGTGACCGACGACGATAAGACCAACCTCCTCGTCGCGGTCCGGGCCAAGATGGCCGGCTGCCCGATGGCCATCGTGTTGGTGAACGACCCCACGCTGGTGCCTCTGATGGGGCCCTTGGACATCGACGCCTACATCAACCCGCGCGCCACCACGGTCAGCTCGATCCTGCGCCACATCCGGCATGGCCGGGTGCGGGCGATCTATTCCATCGGCGACGCCGAGGCCGAGGTGATCGAGGCGCAGGTGCTCTCCACCTCCTCGCTCGCCGGGCGCCACATCCGCGACATCGACTTTCCCGAAGGCGTGCTGGTCGGCGCGGTGATGAAGGGCGATCGGGTGCTGAAACCCACCGGCGACCTCAGGGTCGAGGAGGGCGACGTCATCGCGCTCTTCGCCATGACCAAGGACGTGCCCGAGGTGGAGCGCCTGTTGCAGGTCTCCATCGATTTCTTCTGACGATGCACAGGCTGCGCTCCCTGCCGCTGATGGTGGTGCTGATGGCGATCGGCGCGGTGGCGATGTACATCCCCGCCGCCCATGCGCTCGCCACCCGCCAGCACGAGATCGCCCGGCCGTTCTTCTACGGCGGCACGGTTTTCCTGCTGCTGGTGGCGATGATCGGCATCGCCACCGCCAACCGGCCCACGCGCCCGGCGGCGCAGGGCCATCTGGGCACGCTGGTCGCCTCCTATCTGGTGCTGCCGCTGATGTTCGCGGTGCCCTTCGAACAGGCGGTGCCCTCCACCGGCTTCACCGACGCCTGGTTCGAGATGATCTCCTCCTTCACCACCACCGGCGCCACGCTGTTCGGCGAGCCGGGGCGGCTGCCGCCCTCGGTGCATCTGTGGCGGGCGCTGGTCGGCTGGCTCGGCGGCTTCTACGTGCTGGTGGCGGCGGTGGCGGTGCTCGCGCCCCTGAGCCTCGGCGGGGTCGAGGTGATCTCGGGCAAGGTGCCGGGTCGCGGCAACGCGGCGCAGATCACCCGGATCGCCGATCCGAGCGAGCGGATGCTGCGCCACGCCACGCTGCTGTTCCCGGCCTATGCCGGGCTCACCGGCATGCTCTGGGTGCTCCTGCTGCTGGCGGGCGACAACGGGCTGACCGCGATCTGCCACGCCATGTCGACGCTCTCGACCAGCGGCATCTCGCCCTCCGGCGGGCTCTCCGGCGGCCAGTCCGGCTTCATGGGCGAGCTGATGATCTTCATCTTCCTCTTCGCCGCCGTCTCGCGCCGGCTGATGCCGGGGGCGCTGATGGTGGACCGCAGCACCAAGATCGGCCGCGACCCCGAGGTGCAGCTGGCCGCCTTCCTGCTGATCGGCGTGCCGCTGGTCCTGTTCCTGCGCCACTGGATCGGCGCCATCGAGACCGAGGAGGTGCAGAACCTCGGCGCGGGCGGGCAGGCGATGTGGGGCGGGCTCTTCACCACCCTGTCCTTCCTCACCACCACAGGCTTCGAGTCCCGCTCCTGGGCCAGCTCGCAGGACTGGTCCGGCCTCGGCACGCCGGGGCTGATCCTCCTCGGCCTCGCCATCGTCGGCGGCGGCGTCGCCACCACGGCGGGCGGGGTGAAGCTGCTGCGCGTCTACGCGCTCTACCGCCACGCCGAGCGCGAGCTGGAGCGGATCGTGCATCCCTCCTCGATCGGCGGCAAGGGCCCGGTGGCGCGGCGGCTCAGGCGCGAGGGGGCCTATGTCGCCTGGATCTTCTTCATGCTTTTCGCCTTCAGCATCGCCGTGGTCACCGCAGCGTTGACCCTGACCGGATTGCAGTTCGAGCCCGCCATGGTGCTGACCATCGCCGCCCTCACCACCACCGGCCCCTTGGCCGCCATGGCGGTCGAAACCCCGATCGGCTGGCAGGAGCTCGACGCCGCGGCCAAGCTGATCGCCGCCGCCGCCATGGTGCTGGGGCGGATGGAGACGCTGGCCATCCTGGCGCTTCTGGCCCCGGCCAGCTGGCGGCGCTGAGCCCACCGGGCGCCGCCCGGGGCGCGGAAAAGCGCAGGCGGGGTAACGGGCTGATTTTGGGGCTGGAATCTCCGGCCCGTCCGTTTCATACTTAAATTTCCACCGTCGGATTGCAGCCGGGGGAACGAGGACCAAGACGCGTCGATAAAAAAAGGCAAAAAAACAATGGCTGCCGATAAACAAAACCTGCAGGATGCTTTCCTGAACCATGTCCGCAAGGCGAAGGTTCCGGTAACGATCTTTCTGATCAACGGGGTGAAGCTTCAGGGAGTCATCACCTGGTTCGACAATTTCTGTGTGCTGCTGCGCCGGGATGGTCAGTCGCAGCTTGTCTACAAGCACGCGATTTCCACCATCATGCCCGGCGCACCCATCAACCTCTACGAGGGCGAAGACTGATTTGACAGATCCTGAAGACGAGGCGGAGGAGGCCCCGGAGACAGGCTTTGACGGCTCCACCCATGCGGAGCCGATGCGCGCCTATGTGCTGCATCCAGACCTGAAATCCGACCGCAGCCGCCGGCTGCCCGAACACGGCCTCGCCGAAGCCGTCTCGCTGGCCGAGGCGCTCCCCGAGATGGAGGTCGTCGGCTCGGAAGTCGTGCGCCTGCCGCGCGTCCAGCCCGGCATGCTGTTCGGCTCCGGCAAGGTCGAGGAGCTGAAGGCCCGGCTGAAAGGCCTCGACGTCGGCCTCGTGCTGGTCGACGGCCCGGTCTCGCCGGTGCAGCAGCGCAATTTGGAAAAGGAATGGGGCGTCAAGCTTCTGGACCGGACCGGGCTCATCCTCGAGATCTTCGCCGACCGCGCCCGCACCAACGAGGGCCGGTTGCAGGTCGAACTGGCGGCGCTCAGCTATCAGCGCACCCGTCTTGTCCGCGCCTGGACCCACCTCGAACGCCAGCGCGGCGGCTTCGGCTTCGTCGGCGGCCCCGGCGAGACCCAGATCGAGGCCGACCGTCGCGCCATCGACGATCAGGTGCTGCGCATCAAGCGCCAGCTGGAAAAGGTCGTGAAGACGCGCGAGCTGCACCGCGCCTCGCGTCGCAAGGTGCCGTTCCCGATCGTGGCGCTGGTGGGCTACACCAACGCCGGCAAGTCCACGCTTTTCAACCGCGCCACCGGCGCCGATGTGCTGGCCAAGGACATGCTCTTCGCCACGCTCGACCCGACCATGCGCGGCGTCACGCTGCCCTCCGGCCGCAAGATCATCCTCTCCGACACGGTGGGCTTCATCTCCGACCTGCCGACCCAGCTCGTCGCCGCCTTCCGCGCCACGCTGGAAGAGGTGCTCGAAGCCGATCTGATCCTGCATGTCCGCGACATCTCGCATCCCGAGACGGCGGAGCAGGCCAAGGACGTGGCCGACATCCTCTCCAGCCTCGGGGTCAAGGCGGGAACCCCGATGTTCGAGATCTGGAACAAGCTCGATCTGGTCGAGGGCGCCGCGCGCGACGCCCTGGTGGCGCAGGCCGCCAAATCCGACACCACCTTCGCGCTCTCCGCCCTGACCGGCGAGGGGCTGGAGGAGCTGCTGGAGGCCGTCTCCCGCGCCTTCGACGAGGAGAAGACCGACCGCAGCCTCACCCTCGGCTTCGAGGACGGCCGCCGCCGCGCCTGGCTGCACGAGGAGGGCGTGGTGCTCGACGAGACCCAGAGCGACGAAGGCTATGCGCTGAACGTGCGCTGGACCGCCCGGCAGGAAAAGCGCTACCGCGAACTCTGATCGCGGAGGCGTTTTTCCCGCGCGTCTTCCCAGACGTCGCGGGGCACGGCGAGATAGACCGAGTCGCACCACTCGTCGCCCCATTGCATCGTCCGCTCGGCCCGGCCGGTTTCCCCGAAACCCAGCCGGGCCAGCAGCCGCAGGCAGGCGGTGTTGCGCGGGTCGGCCTCGGCCACCAGTTCGCGCATGTCATGCGCGGCGAACAGATGGCCGATAACGGCGGTCAGCGCCTCTCGCCCGATGCCCTGGCCCCAGTGGTCGGGATGCAGGATGAAGCCGATCTCCGGGATCGACCAGGCCCCCGCCTTGCCGATCACCCGCCCGTCGCGCTCGATGACGAAGTCGTCGGCGCTTTCCGCCGGGGCGGTGATCATGTTGGCGAGGAAGGCGCGCGTCTCCTCCAGCGTCTCGTAGGGCGGGCGCGACCAGTAGCGCATCGCCTCGCGCCGGCTGAAGACGGCATGCAGATCCTCCAGATCGCGCGCCTCGGCCCGGCGCAACAGCAGTCGCGCCGTCCGGATCATTGCGGATCGAGCCGGGTGATCCCCACCGCCGCCGCCCGGGCCAGCGCCGGATCGAGCGACATCGGGATGTATTCGCCGCGCCGCCACAGCTCGCCCAGGTTGTCGTAGAACCGGCTCAGCGGATGGCCCGACTGGCCGGTCGAGGTGATGAAGACCGAGGAATCCGGATCGGCGAAATCATAGACCCCGCGATAGCCGGCCCCCGCCAGGTTCTCGTAGGGGTTCGGCCCCGAACCGCGGGTCACCGCCCGCATCAGCGTCTCGTCGCCGCCCGAGACCGACTGGCGCAGGTTCACGAAATAGCGCAGCACCGGCACGTTGCCCAGGACCGGATGGTCCTGCACCGCCTGATGCGCGTCGCCCCAGCGCCAGCTTTCCACGTTCGGCCCGTAGGTCTCCGACAGTTTCAGCAGCGCGTCGTCCAGCGCCATGCGGGCGATGTCGGTGCAGGTCTCGATCGCCGCCGACTGGATGATGTCGCACCAGACCTCGGCGCCATCGACGTTGCGATAGACCCGCGAGATGAAATCGGCCTGGGTATGGGTGAAGCTTTCGGCCAGCGGCCCCAGCTCGTCGCGCACCAGCCGGTCCTGCAGCGCCCGCACCCAGGCGGTGTAGATCAGCGGCTCCGGCAGATGCTCGTTCATCTCGCCGTTCCACTCGGCCAGCACCTGCAGCGCCCGCTGCCGCAGCCGCTCCGGCGTGCCCTCGGGCGCCGCCTCGCCGGTAAACCACAGATCGGCCGCGAACAGCGGCAGGAGCGACCGCGCCGTCGGGCTCACGGTATCCAGCTGCGCCTCGATGAAGCTCTCGCGGGTATGCACCTCGCGCGTCTTCATCAGCGTCAGCCAGCGCTGGATGCGCTGCGTGTCGCCCCAGTCGAAGGAGACATGCTGCGGGAAGGGCCGGTCCACCGTCTTGTTGTTGGTGTTGCCGAGGATGCCGGTCGCCGGGTTCTCCACCCGCGGGTTGTCCTCATAGGGCAGGAAGCCGTTCCAGCGGTTCTCCGCCAGCCAGCCCTGCGAGGGCATCCGGCCCTGCGACTGGTGCCGCGGATCGCGCGACGGCATCCGCCCGACCATCTGCAGCGCCACGCCCTGCGCATCGGCCAGCATCAGGTTCTGCGCCGGGGCGACGAACAGCCGGCCGGCCTCGATCGCCTCGGGGATGTTCTGCGCCCGCATCAGCCGCATCGCCGCGGTCATCGAGGTGTCGCCCTCGCTCAGCGCCGTCCAGGACAGCGAGGCGACATGGCCAGGTGGGGTGATCGAGGCGAGGTCGTAATGCGAGCCGGGCAGCACCGGGCCGTTGTCGGTCCAGCGCAGGGTGATGGTCACCGGGGCTTCGTCCTTCACCTGGATGATCGAGCGCCGGGTCTCGAACCGCTTCCAGCCGTCGGGGGTGCGGTATTCCTCGGTGTTCTCCTGGTTGACCTCTTCGACATGCAGGTCCTGGTCGTCCATATAGGCCGAGGTGACGCCCCAGCCGAGCGCATCCGACCGGCCGATCATCACCGCCGGCACCCCGGGGATGGTCGCGCCGATCACCCCGCCGGAGGACAGCTGCAACCGCGCCAGATACCAGATCGACGGCGCGGTGAAGGCGAGATGCGGATCGTTGGCCAGAAGCGACCCGCCCGCCGCCGAGCGTTCCGGAGCCGCGGCCCAGGCGTTCGAGGCGCCCTCGACCTGCGGAAACCCGACCATCTCCTGCGCCGCCTGCCGCAACGGCGCGGTGGAAGGCGTGACGCCGGGCACGAGGCTGGCGTAATCGGGCAGGGCGGTGACGCCGGGGCTGGTATCGTCCGGCAGGATGTCGGCCAGCCGCGCATCGGGCAGGATCAGCGACAGCCGGGCGCGCAGCACCTCGGAGCCGACATGCGACGACAGCTGCAGCGCCATCAGCTTGATGATGGCGATGCTGTCGGCGGGCTGCCAGACGGCGATCTCGTTCTTGAACAGGAAGAACTCCGGCGCGCCGCGCCCGCGCGCCTCGGCGTTCACCTGGCCGATCCAGGCGTTCACCCCCTTGGCATAGGCGGTCAGCGCCGCTTGGGTCTCGGCATCCTGCGCCGCGACCGAGCGCAGCGCGAGGTTGTAGAGATCGAAGCGCCGCATCAGCTCGTCGGTCTTGGCGGTGCGGGCGCCGAACACCTCCGACAGCCGGCCTTGCGCCGTGCGGCGCAACAGCGTCATCTGCCAGAGCCGGTCCTGCGCATGGGCGAAACCCAGGGCATAGAACACATCGGCGTCGCTCTGCCCGAAAATATGCGGCACGTTGGCGTTGTTGCGCACGATCTCGACCTGGCCCGAAATCCCCTCCAGCCGGAAGCTCTCGCTGTAGTCCGGCAGCGAGCGCGACAGGAAATAATAGCCGATCAGCACCACCGCCAGCGTCAGCGCCACGAGCCCGGTGAAGATGCGGAGAAGCCAGCGGAAGACGGAAATCATCAGGGGCCTGTTCTTGACGCCACGGGTCAGATGGTTCCTAGTCCATCCGGTCTGGATGGGCAATCGGAGGAAAAGAGCCATGGCGAGAGTTGCATTTCTGGGGCTGGGGGTCATGGGCTTCCCGATGGCGGGCCATCTCGCGGCCAAGGGGCACGAGGTGACGGTCTACAACCGCAGCCCCGCCAAGGCCGCGGCCTGGGTCGAGAAACACGGCGGCAAAAGCGCCGCCACCCCGCGCGAGGCCGCCGCCGGCGCCGAATTCGTGATGAGCTGCGTCGGCAATGACGACGACCTGCGCGCGGTTTGTCTGGGCGGGGACGGGGCCTTCGCCGGCATGGAGAAGGGCGCGGTCTTCGTCGACCACACCACCGTCTCGGCCCAGGTGACGCGCGAGCTTTCCGCCGAGGCGGACCGGCTCGGCCTCGGCTTCATCGACGCGCCGGTGTCGGGCGGGCAGGCCGGGGCGGAGAATGGCGTACTCTCGGTGATGTGCGGCGGCGAGGCCGCGACCTATGCCCGGGCCGAGCCGGTGATCGAGGCCTATGCAAGGGTCTGCAAGCTCTTGGGCGACAGCGGCTCGGGCCAGATCGCCAAGATGATGAACCAGATCTGCATCGCCGGGCTGGTGCAGGGCCTCGCCGAAGCGCTAGCCTTCGGCCAGAAGGCCGGGATGGACGGCCGCGCCGTGGTCGAGGTCATCAGCCAGGGCGCCGCCGGCAGCTGGCAGATGCAGAACCGCCACGCCACCATGCTCGAAGACCGCTTCGACTTCGGCTTCGCGGTGGACTGGATGCGCAAGGATCTCGGCATCTGCCTCAAGACCGCCGACGAGATCGGCGCCAGCCTGCCGGTCACGGCGCTGGTCGACCAGTTCTACAAGGAGGTGCAGCAGATGGGCGGCGCCCGCTGGGACACCTCGGCGCTGATCAAGCGCCTGACCCGCTGAACAGAGCCTTGAAACGGAAAAGGGCGGGCCAAACGGCCCGCCCTTTATCCTAGATCCGTCAGACCCTTACGGGATGATCCTCGTGTACTTCACCCCGCCCAGCGTCGCCCCGGCGATCAGCCCCGACTGGCCGAAGACCAGCGCCACCACCGGGTCGATCTCGGTCGTCTCCTTGCCGATGCTCGCCCCCTGGTCCGGCGTCGCGTAGCGCACATCGGCGCCCACCGCCCAGCCGGTGCCGCGGCGGAACTCGGTCAGCGCGCCTTCGGTCATGAAGAACAGCGCATGGGCATATTGCTGCGCGCCGATCTGGAAGCCGATGGTGGCCCGGGTCGCCGAGTAGTAATCCACCGTCACGTCGTTGATCCGCAGCGCGCCACGACCGTAGCCGCCGCCGATGCCGAAGCCCGCCTCGGTGACCAGCGGCATGTAGAGCACGCCCTTGGCGTTGCGCGCCAGATCCGCCGTGCCGGGGTAACGCCCGAAGAGATAATCGCGCGTCGCGTCGACCCGCGCGTCGATCGTGGCGCCGCCGTTGCCGCCCACGCCATTGGCGCAGGCCGAAAGCCCCGCCATCGCCGCGCCGCCCAGAAATACCCGTCTGCTGAACTCTGCCATCTCTGCCTCTGCCGCCTCTGGCCGCTCACGCCGGCCGGTGATGGGCTCTGCGGCCCGTTTCCGGCAAACTTTAACCGGTTTCCAGACGCTTGTCATCCGGAACGCGGCGCAAGCCCTTCAAACGGCAGGTCTTCGCCGGCATCGCCGGCCCGGCTCAGGCCTGCGCGCGCAACAGCCGGGCAGCCTCGGGGGCGAAATAGGTCAGGATGCCGTCGCAGCCGGCGCGCTTGAAGCACATTAGGCTCTCCATCATCGCCGCCTCGCCGTTGATCCAGCCACGGTCGGCGGCGCCGCGGATCATCGCATATTCGCCCGAGACCTGATAGGCATAGGTCGGCACGCCGAAGCTGTCCTTCACCCGGCGGCAGATGTCGAGATAGGGCATCCCCGGCTTCACCATCACCATGTCGGCGCCCTCGCGCAGGTCGCGCTCGATCAGCCGCACCGCCTCGTCGCTGTTGGCCGGGCTCATCTGATAGGTCTTCTTGTCGCCCTTCAGCGCGCCCGAGGCCCCCACCGCATCGCGGAACGGCCCGTAGAAGGCGCTGGCGTATTTCGCCGAATAGCTCAGGATCGCCACATCCTTGTGCCCCGAAGCCTCCAGCGCCGCGCGCATCGCGCCGATCCGCCCGTCCATCATGTCCGAGGGCCCGAGGATGTCGGCCCCCGCCTCGGCCTGCGCCAGCGCCATCTTCACCAGCGCCTCCACGGTCTCGTCGTTCAGGATGATCCCGTTCCTGACCAGCCCGTCATGACCGTTGATGTTGTAGGGGTCGAGCGCCACATCGGTCATCACCGCGATCTCCGGCACCACCGCCTTGATCGCCCGGATCGCCCGGTTGGCGAGGTTGTCGGGGTTCCAGGCCTCCTCGCAGCCCTCGGATTTCAGCTGCGGATCGGTGTAGGGAAAGAGGCACACCGCCGGGATGCCCAGCTCCGCCGCCTCTTCCGCCGCCAGCACGATCCGGTCGACCGAGCGCCGCACCACGCCCGGCATCGACACGATCGGCTCCTCGATGTCATGCCCGTCGCGCACGAAGATCGGCCAGATCAGATCGCCGGTGCTCAGGGTGTTCTCCTGCGTCAGCCGGCGCAGCGCGTCCGTGCGGCGGTTGCGGCGGAAACGGGCGGCGGGATAGGCGGCTTGGATCGGGCGCATGGCGAACCTTTTGGGCTGGCGAGGGAAAAGCGGCGCGTTGCCGCTTTGCGAGTCTTGACGGTTTTTTTCTGCCTGCCATGGATAAGCCGGCGTCTCAAGCGTAGGAATGCCGCAACATCCGGTCGCAGGTCGGCAGCGTCAACCAGAAACAGGGCAGGTCGAGGTGGAGTGGTACGCAATCGTTTTCGAGGTGATCGACATGCGGTCCTTCTCGAATCTCTGGTTCTGGATCGCGCTTGCGGTGCTCTGGTCGACGGCGAGCCACTGGGTTCTCGGCGTGCCCTACGACCTCGTGTTGCGCGCAAGGCGGCGGGGGGGCGAGGCGGCGGAGGACGTGCATCTGCTGATCGGCGTCCACACCCGGCGGCTTCTGCATGTGGCCGAGGTCTCGGGCATCTGGCTGGTCGCGGCGCTCTGCTTCGCCCTGACCATGCTGGCGATGCTCGGCTTCTGGTACCGGCTGGAGTTCGCGCAGGCGCTGTTCTGCCTCGCCCTGCCGATGGCGCTGGTCGGGGTCCTCAGCTTGCGCGCCGCGCGTCGGATTGCCGCAGGCGGGCTGCAGGGCGAGGGGCTCTACCGGGCGCTTGCGCGGCACCGGCTGGGGGTGCAGGCGCTCGGTATGCTGTCCATCTTCGTCACCGCGATGTGGGGCATGTACCAGAACCTCAATCTCGGCGCTTTCTGACACGCGGCGCGGTTGACGCGCCCCCTTGGGCTGTTAAGTGAGCGGCATGCAAAACGGAACGCGAATTCTTCTGGGCGGCGCGCCCGAGGGCTTTGATGCCCGGCTCGTCGCGAAAGAGCTTTCGCGCGGCCAGCCGGTCATCCACATCGCCCGCGACGACAAGCGGCTGGAGGCGATGCGCAACGCGCTCGCCGTCATGGCCCCGAACGCCGTCGTGCTGGAGCTTCCGGCCTGGGATTGCCTGCCCTACGACCGCATCTCGCCCAACCCAGAGCTTTCCGCCCGCCGCATGGCGACGCTGGCGGCGCTGGCGCAAGGCGTGCCGGGCGATTTCATCCTGCTCACCACCATGACCGCCGCCACCCAGCGCCTGCCCACGCGCGAGGTGCTGCGTGCCTCTTCCTTCAGCGCCCGGGTCGGCGACCGGATCGACGAGGGCGGCTTGCGCGGCTATCTCGCCCGCATGGGCTTCTCGCTGGTCACCACCGTAACCGAGCCCGGAGATTACGCCATCCGGGGCGGCATCATCGACATCTTCCCGCCGGGCGTCGCGGGGCCGGTGCGGCTCGACTTCTTCGGCGACGTGCTCGACGGCGCCCGCCGCTTCGACCCCGAGACCCAGCGCACCATCGAGAAGCTGACCATGGTCGAACTGGCCCCGGTCTCCGAGGTCATTCTCGACGAGGCGGCGATCACCCGTTTCCGCCAGTCCTACCGGATCGAGTTCGGCACGGCAGGCACCGACGACCCGCTCTACGAGGCGGTCAGCGCCGGCCGCAAGCATCAGGGTATGGAGCATTGGCTGCCCTTCTTCCACGAAAGGCTGGAGACGCTCTTCGACTACCTGCCCGAGGCGAGCGTCATGCTCGACGACCAGCTGACCGCCACGCGGCTGTCGCGCTGGGAAGGCATCGCCGACCAGTATGACGCCCGGCGCGAGGCGATGAACGCCAGGGGCCGGATGGACACGGTCTACAAGCCCTCGGCGCCCGGTCTGCTCTATCTCGACGACGCGGCCTGGGAAGCGGCCATCGCGCAGCACCGCGTCCTCCAGCTCTCGCCGCTGCCGCAATCGCCGGGGCCGGGCGTTCTCGATGCCGGAGGCCGCATCGGCCGCAGCTTCGCGCCCGAGCGACAGATGGAAAACGTCAGCCTGTTCAATGCGCTGGCCGACCATCTTCGCAAGCTGCGCGAGGACCGTCAGGTCATCGTCGCCTCATGGTCCGAGGGTGCCCGCGAGCGGCTGAAGGGTCTGCTCGAAGACCATGACGTGCATGGCGCGACCCCGATCCGCGACATCCGCGACCTGCCCGAAGGCCATGGCGGCATCTACCTCGCGATCTGGTCGCTGGAACAGGGCTTCACCGGCCCCGGTCTGGCGGTGATCTCGGAACAGGACGTGCTGGGCGACCGGCTGATCTCCAAGCCGAAGAAGCGCAAGAAGGCCGACAACTTCCTGCGCGAACATGACACGCTGACCCCGGGCGATCTGGTGGTGCATGTCGAACATGGCGTGGGCCGCTACATGGGGCTCGAAACCCTGCGCGTGCCGCAGCTCCCCTCCAACAAGCCCGGCCCGCCGCATGACTACCTGCACCTCGTCTATGCCGAGGACGCCAAGCTCTACCTGCCGGTCGAGAACATCGAACTGCTCAGCCGCTACGGCCATGAGGAGGGCCTGCTCGACAAGCTCGGCGGCGGCGCGTGGCAGGCCAAGAAGGCCAAGCTCAAGGCCCGGATTCGCGAGATCGCCGAGCGGCTGATGCGCATCGCCGCCGAACGCCACCTGCGCCACGCCCCGATCCTCGAGGCCCCGCATTCGCTGTGGGAGGCCTTCGCCGCCCGTTTCCCCTATCAGGAAACCGACGACCAGCTCGCCGCCATCGCCGATGTGGTGGCCGATCTGGAGCGGGGCAGCCCGATGGACCGGCTGGTGGTGGGCGATGTCGGCTTCGGCAAGACCGAGGTCGCTATCCGCGCCGCCTTCATCGCGGCGCTCGCCGGCATGCAGGTCGCGGTGATCTGCCCGACGACGCTGCTTGCCCGCCAGCATTTCCGCAGCTTCGCCGAACGCTTCCGCGGCTTCCCGATGACCGTCCGCCAGCTCTCGCGCTTCGTCCCCGCCAGGGAGGCGAACGAGACGCGGGCAGGGCTCGCCGACGGCACGGTCGACATCTGCATCGGCACCCATGCGCTGCTGGCCAAGGGCATCCGCTTCAAGTCGCTCGGCCTTCTGGTGATCGACGAGGAGCAGCATTTCGGCGTGACCCACAAGGAACGCCTGAAGGAGATGCGCTCCGAGGTCCATGTCCTCACCCTCACCGCCACGCCGATCCCGCGCACGCTGCAGCTCTCGCTCACCGGCGTCCGCGACCTCTCGATCATCGCCACCCCGCCGGTCGACCGTCTGGCGATCCGCACCTATGTCTCGGAATTCGACACGGTGACGATCCGCGAGGCGCTCTTGCGCGAACGCTTCCGCGGCGGGCAGTCCTTCTACGTCGTGCCGCGCCTCTCCGACCTGCCCGAGATCGAGGAGTTCCTGCGCACCCATGTGCCGGAAGTCACCTATGTCGTGGCGCATGGCCAGCTGGCGGCAGGCGATCTCGACGAGAAGATGAACGCCTTCTACGACGGCAAGTATGACGTGCTCCTGGCCACGACCATCGTCGAATCCGGCCTCGACATCCCGACCGCCAACACCATGATCGTCCACCGCGCCGACATGTTCGGCCTGAGCCAGCTCTACCAGATCCGCGGCCGCGTCGGGCGCGCCAAGACCCGCGCCTATGCCTATCTCACCACCCGTCCGCGCAGCCCGATGACGCCGCAGGCGATGAAGCGGCTGAAGCTGCTCGTCTCGCTCGACAGCCTCGGCGCGGGCTTCAACCTCGCCAGCCACGACCTCGATCTGCGCGGCGCGGGCAACCTTCTGGGCGAGGAACAGTCGGGCCATATCAAGGAAGTCGGCTACGAACTCTACCAGCAGATGCTGGAGGAGACGATCCAGAAGATCCGCTCCGGCGAGCTGCAGGGCCTCTCCGAGCCCGACGACCAATGGGCGCCGCAGATCAACCTCGGCGTGCCGGTGCTGATTCCCGAGGACTATGTCCCCGACCTCGACGTGCGTCTCGGCCTCTACCGCCGCCTGTCGCAGCTCACCCACAAGGTCGAGCTCGAAGGCTTCGCCGCCGAGCTGATCGACCGTTTCGGCCCGCTGCCGAAAGAGGTGAACACGCTGCTGCTGGTCGTCCGCATCAAGGCCATGTGCAAGCGCGCCGGCATCGCCCGGCTCGACACCGGGCCGAAGGGCGCGACGGTGCAGTTCCACAACGACAAGTTCGCCAATCCGGCCGGGCTCGTCGATTTCATCAAGGCCGATACCGGCGGCGCGCGGGTCAAGGACAACAAGATCATCCTGACCCGCGACTGGAAGACGGAAAGCGACCGCATCAAGGGCGGCTTCGCCATCGCCAAGGATCTGGCGGAAAAGCTGATCAAGCCGAAGGCCTGAGCGGGCAGGGCGCTGCCCAAAAGCCTGACCGGGGGCAGCGCGCCCGGTCAGGCCAGGCGCCTCACCGGCGCGGGATCGAGAGCATCAGCCCCAGCGCGATCATCGCCAGCACCATCACCCCCGTCGCCAGCGGCACCGGCGTGCCGTTGAAGGCCAGCCCCAGCGGCGCCGCCAGCGCCACCGCGAAGACGGTGGAGATCGCGCCGGTCACCGAGGCCGCCATCCCGGCGATATGCCCCACCGGCTCCAGCGCCAGCGCGTTCAGGTTGCCCAGCGTCAGCCCGGCCATGAAGAACACGCTCGTCGTCCAGATGACATAGGCCGGGAAGGCCAGCGACGCGGGCCACAGATCGAAGCCCGTCATCCCCGCCATGACCAGCGCCATGACGATCTGCATGCAGAGCGTCACCGTGATCAGGAAGCGCATCCCCAGCCGCACCACGACCGCGGCGTTGATCAGGCTGGCCGACCCCGCCATCAGCGCGATGGCGGCGAACCAGAACGGGAAGCTCGCGCTCTTGTCGAAGGTCACGTCGAAGATCTGCTGCGTCGAGGAGATCGTGCCGAACAGGCAGGCAAGCACCAGCGTCTGCACCACGGTGGTGGTCACGATCAGCCGGTGCGACAGCACCTCGCGGAACGCCGCCTTCAGCCGCGCCGCCTCCAGCGGCCGGCGCGCCTCGGCGGGCAGGGTCTCGCCCTGCCGCAGCATCATCCAGACGATCGAGACCACCGAGAACAGCACGAAGGCGAGGAAGATGCCGCGCCAGCCGAGGCCGGCGATGATGAAGGTGCCGATCAGCGGCGCGACCGCGGGCACCAGCGTGAAGATCATCATGGCGAAGCTGACCACCCGCGCCATCTCGCGCCCGCGGTAGAGGTCGCGCACCATGGCGAGCGACACGATGCGCGGTCCGGCGGCGCCCAGCCCCTGCACCACGCGGCACAGCAGCAGCACTTCAAGCGACTGCGCGAAATAGGCGGCAACGGCGGCGACGCAGTAGAGCCCCGCCCCGGCGACGATCACCGACTTGCGGCCGAAGGTGTCGGACAGCGGCCCGGCAAAGAAGGTGCCTAGCCCCATGCCCAGCACGAAGCTGGTGATGATCAGCTGCGCGTGGTTCGGCGCGTCGGGCGTCAGCTCGCGCACGATCTCGGGCAGGGCGGGCAGCATGGCGTCGATGGAGAAGGCGATGGTGGCGAAGAGCATCGCGATCATCGCGATGAACTCGGCCTGCGAAAGGCGTT
>NZ_PZKG01000024.1 GCF_003034985.1 Cereibacter changlensis JA139 | reverse complement strand
CCTGTTTCAGACCTGCCAATGATAACCCGCGTGTCTTGGGCGATCAACGGCAGTTTTGTCCCGCATAGCCGACAGCGCCTGCAAGGTAACACTGCTGCCTTGACGAACCTCCCCCCAATAGAGAAGGGCCGGGGTCAACTTCCTCGACGACGTGGAGAGGTATTTGGTAACCGGCCGATTGCTACCGCGGCGGCTGAGCCTTGATGCGGGCGACGAGTTCTGGATCATGGACGAAGTCGTCGAAGAAGTCGTGCCAAGTTTCAGTTGTCATGCGAGCTGCCCTGAGCATGTCTTGCAGTTCTTCGATGCCGTCGTCAGTCAGGGCGGTGATGGTCTCGTCGGGGCCGGTTTAGACGCTGATGATCGCCCCATAGGTCAGGTTGTCGTCATTGTAGACGATGGCATCGAGAAGCTCGGGGTCTTCGCCCAGCATCCTGGCGACGTAGTCGAGGGTGCAGACATGGGTGACGGTTGCCGTCAGGCGGCCTCGGGCAACGCAGAGGTCAGCTGCGACCAGTTGCAGGGCAGCAGCTCGTCGAGTCGATTGATCTTGTGATCGTGGATGCGGGCCAGGATGTCGGTCAGATAGGCCTGCGGATCGAGGTCGTTCATCTTGGCGGTCTCGATGACGGTCATTGCGCGGGCCAGCGTTTCGGTGCCGGTGTCGGCCCCGGCGAAGAGCCAGTTGCGGTGTCCGATGCCGATCGGGCGCAGGGTGCGCTCGGCGGGATTGTTGTCGATGGCCACCCGGCCGTCTTCGAGGAAGAGGCTGAAGGACGAGAGCGGGCGCAAAGCTGCTTGGGCAGAGCTACAGCGCCCCAAGGTGGGCCGCCGCGCTCGCATCGCCGGCACCGTCGAGCCGTGGGCGCCAAGCTAGTGATCCGCGCAGCGCATCGCACGAGACGGCATCCTGTCCCGAACTTCTGCCTCGATCTGCGACAGGCGCAAAGCGCCGAACTGCTCAAGGATAGAGGTAGTGGCACTTCTGATCGTGTCCTCGACCGCGGCGTTTACGGATTGCTCGACCAGGCAGTGCGGCTTCGGGTTCGAGAAACCAAAAGCGAAGAGGTCGGGCGAGCCGAGCGAGCGGTAGACATCGAGCACCGTGATCTCGTCTGTCCGCCTCGTGATCCGCCAGCCGCCGCCATGACCGCGTTCGGATTCGACATAGCCGCCGTCGCGGAGCCCGGCCATGATCCGCCGAACCACAACCGCATTCGAACCCAGCGTCAGCGCGATCTGTTGCGAGGTCATCGGCGCATCGGTCTGCGCCATGTGCAGCAGCACATGCAAAAGGCGGGAGAGGCGGGTGTCTTGGCGCATCCGGGTTCCTTGGATCGTGTAACTTTAAGTATTACATGACCCGCCCGACCTGTGCCATCAAGATACTCATGAAGTTACATGATTCGGCAGATATGGGTGTCGCGACCTCGCCGCCGGTCGCGCGGCTTTTCGGCCTTGCTGATCGGCATGGCCCTGACCGTCACTGATGTGTCGATGATGGCCATCGCCATGCCGGGGATCGGCAGCGACCTCGGCTTGGGGACCGAGACGCTGGCCCTGATTGCCGGAGCGTATCCATTGCTTGTCGCCATGCTGCTGCTTCCGGCGGGCCGCGCCGGAGATCGGTTCGGGCGGCGGCGGGTGTTTCTGGTCGGTGGGGGGCTGTTCGCCTTGGGCGCGCTTCTCGCGGCGGTTGCGACCGGGCCCTCAGCCCTGGCGGGCGCGCGGATGTTGCAGGGGGTCGGCGGAGCGGCGCTCGCACCCCAGGCGCTGGCGCTGATCCCGCGTCTTTTCACGCCCAAGACCCAATCCGGTGCGTTCGCGCGCCTTGCCATGACTGCATCCTTCGCCTCGGTCTGCGGACCACTGGTGGCGGGGATGCTGCTGGTTGCGGCGCCTGCGTGGATTGGTTGGCGCGCCATCTTCCTGGTTGAAGCGGGGCTTGCGCTGACCGTCATGCTGCTGGCTGCGCGGCAGTTGGATCATGACGATCAAGTCGCCGGCAGCGGCGGCCGCCCCGCCGAGATCGCCAGTTTTTCAGCGATCATCTTCTGTCTCGTTGCGCCGCTCTATGTCGGGCCAGCCTTTTCATGGCCGCCGCTGGTCTTCGTGATGCCCGCCGCAGCACTGCCCTGCGCCGCCCTGTTCGCACGCCTCATGGCGCGGGCCGGACCGGCAGCGTTGATCCCGCCCGGACTGTTTCAGGCGCCCAGCTTCCGTTGGAGCCTCGCCTTCCTTTTTCTGGCCGTCTCGGCCCCTCCGGGCTTCTTCGTTGTCCTGTCGCTGGTCTTGCAAAGTGAGCTGGGACTGAGCCCGATCCAGACCGGATTGGTGACGGCAGGCTTTCCCGCCGGTGTCGTGGCCGGATCCTGGATCTCCGGACGCCTTCCGCTGCAGACAATTGCCCGGGTGGCGCTTGGTGTCGGCCTGCTCTGCGCCAGCTTCGTGCTGATCCGCGCCATCCTTCCGCAGATGACAACACAAAAACTCTGGCCACTGCGCCTCGGCGTGTTGACGGCCGGGCTGTCGATGGGTCTGACGGTGACATCCGTGATGCAGCTTGGCATGTCGGGCCTGCCGAAGCCCCTTGCCGGAGCGGGGGCCGGCGCCATCCAGACAATGCAGCAGGTCTGCATGGCCGCCTCGATTGCGCTGAGCTTCGCGCTCTACGGCCAAGCGCTGGCAACGCGGCCAGGGCTCGAGGCCGCGTCGGTGATGCTCTGGCTGCAGATCACCTCGACTGGCGGAGCGGCGCTGCTGGCTGCCACGCTGCTGCACGGACGGCCTTTACTGCACCGAAAGGACGAAGGATGACAACCGATCACATCCAGAGCCCCGCAGTGTTCTGGGAAGAGTTCTACCTCACCAAGCGGACCAGTTCGAGTGGCCGCGCCACCGCCGCGCTGCAGCGGATCGCAGTCGCCTTGACGCCGGGCCTGTCGCTCGATCTTGGCGCTTCGCACGGCGATGACGTGATCTGGCTGGCCCAGCAGGGTTGGCACGCCCGCGGGTGCGACATCTCCCAGGTTGCCGTTGAGCAGGCCCAGGCGCGCGCGGCTGAGCTTGGCCTTGCGCAGGGGGCGCAATTCGAGCGGTGCGACCTGTCGGTTTCCCTGCCCGAGGGCGGTTTCGACCTCATCACCGCACTCTACCTGCAATCGCCCGTGGCCCTTGCGCGCGCGGCGATCCTCGGGCAGGCGACGCGGCGCCTTCGACCCGGTGGCCATCTTCTGGTCCTGTCCCACGCCGCCCCGCCTCCTTGGTCCCCGCAAGCAACCTCATCGACCATCTTCCCGACCGTGGCCGAGGAACTCGATGCGATAGGTGCGCCGTCCGCTGAGCTGGAGGTGATAGAAGCGCAGGTGGTAACGCGTCCCGGGCGTGGCCCGGACGGGGCAGGGGCGTTGCTGGAGGACAATCTCGTGCTTGTCCAAAGGAACAGGGCGTAGGGGTCATGCGGCGGCTCTCATCGGGCTGCCGCTGCGGCAAACGACAGGCATGGTGGCTAGCTTGCTTGAACTTGCCGGGCTGGATTAGCCGGCGCCGGACTTCACCGGACGTGCCGATCATTCCGTATTGCTGCGCAACAAGTCCGAAGACGACTTGGACTTTCTGGCCTCCGCAGCCGTATCTGGCGAGCAGGCAAGAAGGAAAGCCCCATGAGCAAGATGATCCTAGCCGCGGTCTCAACTGTTCTGACACTAACCCTCGCCGCACACGCCGAAGAGCGGGTGGTCTGCATGATCGCTATGGACCCCGCTCATCGGCACCATTGATTCAAGAGGGATATGCAACGTGCGGATTTCATCGGCATCCACCTTCAAAGTGGCGATCAGTCTGATGGGCTTCGACGCCGGGACATTCACGGCGCCGGATGCGCCGGATTGGCCCTTCAAGGAGGGGTACGCCGACTGGAACCCGCGCTGGAAACGGACGACGACCCCGGAAAGTTGGATGCGGGATTCCGTCGTCTGGTATTCGCAGCGTGCCACCGAGCAGCTCGGGATGAAGCGCTTCGCGGCCTATGTCGATGCGTTCGATTACGGCAACGAGGACGTCTCGGGGGACGAGGGCGAAGGGAACGGCCTTGCAAACGCGTGGCTGAGCTCGTCCCTGCAAATCTCGCCCATCGAACACGTCGGTTTCCTGGCCCGGATGATCGAGGGCAAGTTGCACGTCTCATCTGCGGCTGTCGCACATACCAAGGAGCTGATGCATAATGGAGAACAGGCGGGCGGCTTGCACTTCTATGGCAAGACGGGCGCCGGGATGCCGTTCGGCCCCGACGGCGCGCTTCGAGGCAGATGTTGCAGCCGAAAGGCTGGTAAGGCGGCAAACGACTGCCGATCTAAGATGTTCCATCTCGATGGGTTGCGATGGCCGCTGTTAGGCCTCTGCCCTTTTCCACAGGCATCCAGCTATCTTGTCGGCCCCATGTGCTGCAGCCCCGAGCGGGATGGCCTGAAGGTGCGGTTTTCCGAGTTCCAGATCGGGGCGCCGGTCGGCAAGGTGCTGCATGATCTGACCTGACGCAGCCCGTGGCGCGCTGAAGGAAATTGCCTTGAACGCACGTCCGCAACGTCGCCGCCTGCATTAGCCAAGCCCATCGACTGCCTGCCGGCCCAGCAGGTTTAGGCGCCTATTCGGCAATCGGACACTTAGGGCCGAGGCAGAGCTTTGAAGAGGCTACTTCCTATGTCAAACCGCGTAATCCATCAAAGTAAAACAGAAACAGTGACTTAGGTGATAATAGCCCGCTAAGGGCCGAATGTGCTTGACAGGGGGTGTGCACGCTTATGCGCAATTTTTGCGCACTTATGCCCCATCTACACTACAACATAAGCATAAGTGGCGATCCCGGGACGACTCGAACGCCCAACATCCTGATTAGAAGTCAGGTGCTCTATCCAGTTGAGCTACGGGACCGTGACTCCTCTGATACCGTCTCGGAAAAAACTTCGCAAGCGCCGGGCGTTCCGTCGCAGGAGCGCGCAGCAAAGGGTGCCGCGGCTACAGCGTCAGGGTCATGAAGACGCTGTTGGGGTCCTCGGCGTAGCCCTCGAAGGGCGGGCAGGGGGTGAAGCCAGCGGCGGCGTAGAGCGCGCGGGCGGGGGCGAAGACGTCCTCGACGCCGGTCTCGAGGCTCAGCCGCGCATAGCCCGCGGCGCGGGCCTCGGCCAGCAGGTGGGCGAGCAGCGGGCGGGCGAGGCCGCGGCCTCTGGCTTCGGCCACGATATGCATCGACTTGATTTCGGCGTGGCTGGCGTCGATCCGCTTCAACGCCGCCATGCCGAGCACCGCCCCGGCCTCGCGCAGGGTGAAGAAGGCCACTTCCGGGCCGGCCAGCGCGGCGGGGTCGAGCGCGTGCACGCTCTCGGGCGGCGAGGAGGCGTGCATCAGCGCCAGATGCCGCTCGAGGAGCGGCAGCACCTCGGCGGCCAGCGGCGAGTCGCGGCGGATATGGAGGTCCGCCGGGGGAGTGGGGGCTGCGGGTTCGGTCTGCATCTGGGGGGTCTCGCCTGTCATGCCGCGTCGTCACTGCGGTGATAGGCCCGGCGCGGCGTCGAGACAAGCGGACGCGCGGCGCCCGCCCGGCGCATCAGGGGCAGCCCAAGGCCCTGCGGTCAGAGGTCGTAATACTCGCGGTACCAGGCGACGAACTCGCCGATCCCCTGCGCGATCGGCGTGTCGGGCCGGAAGCCGGTCAGGTTGAACAGGAGGTCCGAGTTCGCCCAGGTCGCCGGCACGTCGCCCTTCTGCATCGGCAGCATGTTGCGCCGGATCGGCATCCCCAGCGCCTTCTCGGTCTCCTCGATGAAGTCGAGGAGCCGCACCGTCTGGCCGTTGCCGATGTTCACCACCCGGAAGGGGGCGACGCGGCTCAGGCTGTCCCAGTCGGGGATGGTCTCGGGGTCTTCGGCCTCCTGCGGCGGGCAGTCGATCAGCAGCCGGATGCCCCGCACCAGATCGCCGACATAGGTGAAGTCGCGGGCCATGTCGCCGTGGTTGTAGACGTCGATCGCCTCGCCGGCCAGGGCGGCGCGGACGAACTTGAACAGCGCCAGGTCCGGCCGGCCATAGGGGCCGTAGACCGTGAAGAAGCGGAACATCGTCGTCGGGATCTTCCACAGATGCGCATAGCTGTGCGCCATGTGCTCGTTGGCCTTCTTGGTCGCGGCGTAGAGCGTCAGCGGCATGTCCGTGCGCTGGCTCTCCTCGAAGGGCATGTCGGTGTTGCCGCCATAGACCGAGGAGGTCGAAGCCATCAGCAGGTGGCCGACCGCGATCTCGCGCGCGGCTTCCATCACGTTGAACGTGCCGACGAGGTTCGACTCGACATAGGAGCGCGGGTTCTCCAGCGAGTAGCGCACCCCGGCCTGGGCGGCGAGATGGACGATGACATCGGGCGCCGCCTCGCGGATGCTGCGCAGCACCAGATCGGCGTCCTCGAGCCGGCCCTCGATGGCCGAGAACTCCGGGTTCTGCAGCAGGATCGCGTGCCGGCGCCGCTTCAGCGCCACGTCGTAATAGTCGGTCATACCGTCGAAGCCGACGACCCGGAACCCGGCGGCCAGCAGCTCGCGCGCCAGGTGGAAGCCGATGAAGCCGGCGGTCCCGGTGATGAAGACGGTGGGCATGCTGTTTCCTCTGCTGCGGTCAGGCGGTCTGTCAGGCGTTTCTCGCGCAAACCGGCGGCCGAGGGAAGCCCGCCCGGCTCATTGCCCGCCTCATTGCCCGCGCTGCGCCAGCCATCCGGCCCATTCGGCGGCGCTGCCGTTGAACACGTTGATGTCGGCCTGGGTGGCGATGCCGGGGACGATGCCGGTGCCGGTGTATTGCCAGAACCGCCAGCTCTGGCTGCCGTAGCGCTCCGACGGGTGGCCGGCGGTGGAGCGCAGCCAGAAGTCATGGCCGCGCAGCCGCCACATCTCGTTGCGCTCGTAGAAATCGACGGTGGTGTAGATGATCGCCGGTTTGCCGTAATGCCGCTCGACGATCCGCATGAACTCCAGCGCCTCGGCACGCACCACCTCGGGGGCGGGGCGCAGGGTGCAGGTGGGGGAGAAGGGGTTCCACTCCATGTCCAGCACCGGCGGCAGGCTGCGGGCGGCCTTCGGCACGTTCTCGATGAACCAGCGGGCCTGCTCGGCGGCGGGGCGGCAGAAGTAGAAGAAGTGATAGGCCCCGCGCGGCACCCCGGCGCGCGCGGCGCCGCGCCAGTTCTCGTGGAACATCGGGTCCACCCGGTCGCCGCCCTCGGTCGCCTTGATGAAGGCGAAGGACACCCCCGCCGCCGTCGCCGTCGGCCAGTCGATCGGCCCCTGGAAGCGCGACACATCCGTGCCGTGCACCGCATAGTCTGAGGGGGCGCGGCCCTGCCAGGCATGCGGGCGGGCGTCGCCGAAGCTCGGCGGCGCGATGGTCACCACCTGGCCGGAGGGCAGTTCGGCGGTCACTTCGGGACGGCCGCAGGAGGTCAGGGCGAAGGCGAGGAGCCCGAGCGACAGCAGGCGGGAAAACGGGGTCATGGGGCTCCGGAACGTCAGGGTCGCGGCCAACCTGCCGCAAATCCGCCGGGCTGTCATGGGCAAACTTGGCGCCCGGCGATCAGCCGCTGCGCGCGACCAGCATCAGGTTGTTGGCCGGCATCTCCACCACCTGCGCTGTCAGCCCGGCCTCCGCCAGATGTCCCGTCACCCAGGCGAGATCCTTGTAGCCGATGGCCGCGTCCTGCGCCCGCAGGCTGGCGTCGAAGGCCGCGTCGCCCTCGCTGGTTGGCCTGCCGTCGCGCAGGAAGGGACCGTAGAGCAGCAGCTTGCCGCCGGGGGCCAGAGCGTGGGCGGCCTCCGCTAGCACGGTCGCCGCGGCGGGCGCTGGGATCAGGTGCAGCAGGTTCACCAGCAGGATCGCGTCCAGCCCTTGCCAATCGGCCGACCAGCCGGGCCGGGCGGCGTCCAGCAGCACCGGCGGCCGCAGGTTCGCGACCCCGGCCTGCGCCCGCCAGGCCTCGATCGAGACGAGGTTCGCCGGCTCGAGGTCGCTCGGCTGCCAGTCGAGCCGGGGCAGGGCGGCGGCGAAGCGCGCCGCGTGCTGCCCGGTGCCGCTGGCCAGCTCCAGAAGCCGACCCGAGAGGCCCTCGGCCTGCAGCAGCGCGAGGATCGGCTCGGCGTTGCGCTCGGCCGAAGGCGCCAGCCGCCGGCCGTCCGGCAGCTGCGGCGCGCCGGAATCGGGCAGGCGCAGGCTCATCCGAAGCGGGTGGGCGACAGCGCCGCCAGCGTCGCCGCATCCAGCTCGGGCGCCGTGCCGCCGAGCAGGTCGGCGGCCAGCCGGCTCGCGGCGGGCGAGGTCTGGAAGCCGTAGCCGCCCTGTCCCGCCAGCCAGAAGAAGCCGGGCTCGCCGGTATCGCGGCCGATGACGAGCACGCGGTCCGGCGCGAAGGTGCGCAGCCCGGCCCAGCTGGCCAGCAGCCGGGTGACCGGCGTCGTCACCATCTCCTCGTAGCGCGCCAGCCCCTCGGCCAGCACCATGTCGTCGGCCCAGGCGTCATGCGGCTCCATCGGATGTTCCTCGGCGGGCGAGACGATCAGCGCCCCCGCGTCGGGCTTGGCGTACCAGGTCTCGCCCGCGCCGAAGAGCATCGGCCAGCGGCTGACGTCATGCCCGCCCGGCGCCCGGATCCGCGCCATCGAGCGCCGGTTGGGCTGCAGCCCCAGCGGCCGCACCCCGGCCATCCCCGCCACCACATCGGCCCAGGCCCCGGCGGCGTTCACCAGCAGGGCGCCGCGATGCACGCCCTTCGCGGTGCTGACCTGCCAGCCCGCCGCCTCGCGCCGGATGCCGGTCACCTTCTCGCCGGTCAGGATCACCGCGCCGCGGCTGCGCGCTTCGCGGGCGAAGCCCTGCAGCAGGAGGTCGGTGTCGATGTCCCAGGCGTGGTCGCCATGCGCGGCGAAGGCCACCTGGTCGTTCAGCACTGGCACCATGGCCCGCGCCGCCTCGGTCGAGATCCGCTCCAGATGCATGGTCTCGGCATCCTCGGCCAGCTGCCCGGCCTCCTCGGCGCGACCGACGATCATCAGCCCGCGCGGCGACAGCACACCCTCGGCGGCTCGGAAGAACGCGCCCGAGGCCAGCGACAGCTCCACCACCGGCGGCAGGCCGTAGCGCGGCTCGTAGAGCGCGGCCGACCGGCCCGAGGCGTGATGCGCCAGCGCATCCTCCGCTTCCAGCAGCAGCACCGACCCCAGGGCGGACAACCGCGCCGCCGCGGACACACCGGCGATCCCGCCGCCGACAATCACGAAATCATGTTCCATGCCGCAAGCTGGCCTGCCCTTGGGGCAAGTGCAAGGGGATCCCGGCGCCGGCGGCGGCAAAAAGGCCTGCGGTCGAGCGGCCGGGGGGAGGAAGGCGATGCTCGCGCCGCAGGCAAGGGCCCGCCGCCCCGGGAGGAGGAGGCGCGGGTCGAGGATCAGGAACCGGCGGCGGCCTGATCGGTCACGACGAGGTCGCAGGCGACGCAGGCCGGGCGGCCCCTGTCGCTGAACCAGCGGCATCTCTGCCGGATGGTGCAGGGCGGCAGGGTCTCCGCCAGGCGTGGCGGGTCGGGCAGCCGGTCGATGTGGTCGAGCACCCGCTGGATGATGCCGCAGGCGGTCCCGGTCCATTGGGCGCAGCCTTCGGACCGGCAGGGCGAGGCGAAGCGCATCTGCGCCTCGGGCGGCCCCCCGGCGGGAGGCGGACGCGAGAAATTTCGCGTCCGCCTCCATCCTGGTGCGGAGGGGCACGATCCGCCCCTCCGCTCCCGTCATGCCCAGCAGCACCGCGCCAGGGGAAGCCGGTGCGCTCGGACAGGTCAGGGCCGTCATCTGCTCCGTCCGGCCCGGATCGAGGGCGAAATGGCCCCCGGCGCCTTCTCGACCGCCGCGAGGCGCTCGACATCAAGGCGCGCGATCAGGCCGACCCAGTCATGCGGAAATTCGACTGCGATCGGACGCTCCATCTTCAGTTCGGCCGAGGGCCACCTTCTGGATGTCGCGATTCAGGGCAGATTGAACCTCGGTGCTCATCTCCATATCTCCGAGGTCCACGACAAAGCGGGGCATTGGGATACTCCTGACTACTCGTAAATGGGAACTTGAACCGCTTCCGTAAGGGAAAGCTAGCACGACTCATTGGCCTGTCGGAACAGGGGCTTGCGCCGCCTCCGTCGTTTTGACGCCCAGTTCACGCACGGCGTCAAAATGCAGAAGGCCCGGTGCGGGACCGGGCCTTCCGTCGCCTGTTTCCGGCCGCGCCGGGGCGGGCGTTACTTCGGGATGTCGCCGGTGATGCCTTCGACGTAGAAGTTCATCCCCGCCAGCGTCGCATCATCCGCGGTCTCGCCCTCGGCCAGCCAGGCCGAACCGTCCTGCTTGTTCAGCGGGCCGGTGAAGGGGTGGTAGCTGCCATCGGCGATCGAGGCGGCCAGCGCCTCGGCCTCGGCCTTCACCTCCGCGGGCACCGCGTCAGTGATCTCGCCGATCTTCACTTCGCCGCCGCCGATGCCTTCCCAAGCGTCGGTGCTCTCCCAGGTGCCATCCAGCAGCATGCCCACACGCTCGATGTAATAGGGCGCCCAGTTGTCGATGATCGACGACACGCGCGGCGAGGGCGCATAGCTGATCATGTCCGAGGCCTGGCCGAAGCCGATCACGCCCGGGGTCTTGGCGGCTTCGGCCAGCGGCGCGGTGGAATCGGTATGGGCGAGGATCACGTCGACGCCCTGCTCGATCAGCGCCTTGGCGGCGTCGGCCTCTTTCGCTGGGTCGAACCAGGTATAGGCCCAGACCACCGACATGGTGACATCCGGGTTCACCTTCTTGGCGTGGATGTAGGAGGCGTTGATGCCCTGGATCACTTCCGGGATCGGGAAGGAGCCGATGTAGCCGATCTTGTTCGACTTGGTCATGCGCCCGCCGATGGTGCCCATGACGGCGCGGCCCTCGTAGAAGCGCGCGTTGTAGGTGGCGACGTTCGGATGCTCGCGCTTGAAGCCGGTGGCATGCTCGAACTTCACGTTCGGGAACTTGGCGGCGACGGCATTGGTCGCATCCATGTAGCCGAAGGAGGTGGTGAAGATGATGTCGGCCCCGCCCAGCGCCATCTGGGTCAGCACGCGCTCGGCGTCGGCGCCTTCCGGCACGCTTTCCTGATAGACGGTCTCGATCCGGTCGCCGTATTCCGCTTCCAACGCCAGACGGCCCTCGTTGTGCTGGAAGGTCCAGCCGCCGTCGCCGATCGGGCCGACGTAGATGAAGCCGACCTTCAGCTTGTCCTGCGCGAAGGCCGCGCCGGTCATCGACAGGCCGAGGCCGATCGCCGCGCTGGCGAGAAGGGTTCTGCGATTCATGTTAGGCTCCCTGTTGCGCCGGGCGGTCCCGGCTTGATGCTTGCCTCAACGCGAGGCGTGGAAATTCTTGCCAAGGGCTGCGGGCGCTGCGGCAGCGGCGCGGCTCTTGTCGGCGGACATGATGACCAGCACGAGGATCGTTATCAGATAGGGGGACATCGACAAGTATTCGACCGGAATCCGCGCCCCCGCTGCCTGCAGGTTAAGCTGCAACACGGCGATACCGCCGAAAAGATAGGCGCCCAGCAGAACGCGCCAGGGTTTCCAGCTGGCGAAGACCACGATGGCCAGCGCGATCCAGCCTGCCCCGGCGGTGATCCCGTCGGTCCATTGCGGCACGCGGATCAGGCTCAGATAGGCGCCGCCCAGCCCCGCCATCGCCCCGCCGAACAGGATCGCCAGAAAGCGGATGCGGATCACATGATAACCCAGCGCATGCGCCGCGTCGTGGTTCTCGCCCACCGCGCGCAGCACGAGCCCGGTGCGGGTATAACGCAGCACCGCCCAGACCACCGCCACCGCCGCGACCGAGACATAGACCATCACGTCATGCCGGAACAGGATGGTGCCCAGCACCGGGATGTCGCTCAAGGGCCCCAGATCCAGCCGCGCCGTCGGCGGCGGCTTGATGCCCACATAGCCCTGTCCGATCAGGCTCGACAGCCCCAGCCCGAACAGCGTCAGCGCCAGCCCCGTCGCCACCTGATTGGCCATCAGGAACTGCGTCAGCAGCGCGAAGATCACGCTCAGCGCCGCCCCTCCCAGCGCGCCGCCGACAAAGCCCATCAGCGGGCTGCCGGTCGCCACCGCCGCGGCGAAGCCGCAGATCGCGCCCATGATCATCATTCCCTCGACCCCGAGGTTCAGCACGCCTGCCTTCTCCACCACCAGCTCGCCGATGGCGGCAAGGATGATCGGCACGGCGGCGACCATGAGCGAGGCGATCAGGACGGCGGGGTTGATCCCTCCAAGCATCATGCGGTCTCCCGGTTGGACAGGCGGAGGCGGTAGTTGGACAGAAGGTCCACGGCGAGCAGGAAGAACAAGAGCATCCCCTGAAACGCCTGGATCGAGGCCGAGGGCAGCCCGAGATTGGTCGAGGCATTCTCGCCGCCGATATAGGTCAGCGCCATCAAGAGCCCCGCCAGCAGGATGCCCACCGGGTTCAGCCGCCCGAGGAAGGCCACGATGATCGCGGTGAAACCGTAGCCCGAGGCGAAATCGATGCTGATCTGCCCCGCGGGCCCGCTCACCTCGAACAGCCCGGCAAGCCCCGCCAGCGCCCCGGAGATCCCCATGCAGAGCAGCACCAGCCGGTTCGGCGACACCCCGGCAAAGCGCGCGGCGCGCGGCGCCTGACCCGCCAGCCGGATATGGAAGCCGAGGATATGCCGCTGCAGCAGCACATAGGCCGCGATCACCGCGATGAAGGCGGCGACGACGCCCCAATGCATCCCGCTCCCGGCGATCAGCTCGCCATTCGCCGCCGAAGGATATTGCGACAGGTTGCGCGACCCGGGAAAACCGCCGCCCTCGGGGTTGCGCAGCGCCCCCAGCGCCATCGACGACAGGATCGACTGCGCGACGTAGACTAGGAGCAGCGAGACGAGGATCTCGTTGGTGCGGAACCTCGTGCGCAGCACCGCCGGGATCATCGCCCAGAGCCAGCCGCCGAAGGCCCCGGCGATCACCATCAGCGGAAAGATGAACCAGGCCTCCATCGGGTAAAAGGCCAGACCCACGGCGGCGCCGAAGATCGCCCCCATGATGTATTGCCCCTCGGCCCCGATGTTCCAGATCCCGGCGCGGAAGCCCAAGGACAGCCCCACCGCGATCAGGATCAGCGGCCCGGCCTTCACCAGAAGCTGCCCGCGGAAATACCAGGCGAACTCGCCGAACAGCGGGTCCCAGAAGATCGTGCGGATCGCCTCCAAGGGGTTCTTCCCGAGAATGGCGAACATCACCCCGCCCGCGATCATGGTCAGCACCACCGCCAGAACCGGGGTCGCCGCCGTCCAGAACCGCGAGGGGTTCGGGCGTTTCTCAAGCATGACCATGCGCCACCTCCATGCCATGCGCGCCGCCCATCATCAGGCCGATCTCGTCGATGGTCAGCCCCTGCACCGGACGCGGTGCGCTCAGCCGCCCCTCGTTCAGCGCGGCGAAGCGGTCGGCGATTTCCAGAAGCTCGTCAAGATCCTGACTGATCACCACCACCGCCGCCCCCTCCGCCGCCCGGTCGAGGATCGCCTGCCGGATCGCCGCGGCCGCCGAGGCATCGACGCCCCATGTCGGCTGGTTGATGACGATCACCGACGGCGCCTGTGACAGCTCCCGGCCCACGACGAATTTCTGCAGGTTGCCGCCCGAAAGCGCCCGCGCCGCGACCCATGTGCCCGGCGTGCGCACGTCGAACTCCTTGACGATCTCCTCGGCAAAGGCCCGCGTCTTGCCCCAGTCGATGAAGCCGTGCCGCGTCAGCCCCTTGCGGGTATCGCCCGACAGGAGCGCGTTTTCCACCAAGGACATGTCGGGCGCCGCCGCATGGCCCAGCCGCTCCTCGGGGGCCGAGACGAGCCCCGCGCGCCGCCGCTCGTTCGGCCCGGCCGTTCCCATGCCGACGCCGGCGATCTGCACCGCATCCACGCCCGAGCGCAACTCGCCCGACAGCGCCAGCAGCAGCTCGTCCTGCCCGTTGCCCGCCACCCCGGCGATGCCCAGGACCTCGCCGCGCTGCACCTTGAAGCTCACGTTCTTCAGCGAGGTGCCGAAGGGGATGGGCGAGTCCACCGTCAGCCCCGCCACCTCCAGCGCCACCGCCCCCTTGGCCGTGCCGCTGCGGGCGGGCGGGGTCAGCACCGTGCCCACCATCAGCTCCGCCATCTCCCGCGCCGAGCGGTCGCGCGGCGTGCAGGTGGCGACCACCTTGCCGCGCCTGAGGATCGTCGCCTCGTCGCAGAGCGCCCGGATCTCCTCCAGCTTGTGCGAGATATAGAGGATCGCCGTCCCCTCCGCCGAGAGCTGCCGCAGCGTCTGGAACAGGATTTCCACCTCCTGCGGCGTCAGCACCGAGGTCGGCTCGTCCATGATCAACAGCTTCGGGTCCTGCAGCAGACAACGGATGATCTCCACCCGCTGCCGCTCGCCGGCGCTCAGGTCGCCCACCATGCGCGAGGGGTCCAGCGGCAGCCCGTAATCCTGCGACACCTGCCGGATCTTGCCCGCCAGCTCGCGCAGCTTCGGCGGGTTCTCCATCCCCAGCGCCACGTTCTCGGCGACGTTCAGCGCCTCGAACAGCGAGAAATGCTGGAACACCATCGCCACGCCCGAGGCCCGCGCCGCCCGCGGCTCGGCCGGCGCATACTCCGCGCCGCGCAGCAGCATCCGCCCGTGATCCGGTCGCACCAGCCCGTAGATCATCTTGACCAGCGTCGATTTCCCCGCGCCGTTCTCGCCCAGCAGGGCATGCACCTCGCCCGGCTTGATGGCAAAGGACACGTCGCTGTTGGCCACCACGCCCGGATAGGCCTTGGTCAGCCCCTCGACGCGCAGAAGGTCCCCCGTTGTCATACCGCGATCTCCGTCTCGGTTGGTCGTCTCTGTCCCAGCAACGCTACCGCCACGCCAAGCGCAATCGCCTGCGGATGCTTGCCGAGCGATTTGTCACCGATAGGGCACAGGATGCGCGAAATCTGCGCATCGCCATGACCGAGCGCGCGCAGCCGCGACCGGAAGCGCGCGGCCTTGGTCTCGGACCCGATCAGACCCAGCGCGGCAAAGCCATGCCCCAGCAGCCGATGACACAGCTCCAGATCCAGCGCATGCGAATAGGTCAGCACCAGATGCTCCGCCCCGCGCGGCGCATGGCCCGCCAGAGCCTCCGGCGCCGCGGCCCAAAGCACCGTCACCCCCTCCGGCACGGCATCGGGAAACCGCTCCGCCCCGGCATCGACCCATGTCAGCGCCAGCCCCGGCAAGGGCGCCAGCACTGCCACCAGCGCCCGCCCGACATGGCCCGCGCCCCAGATCCAGATCTGCCGGTCCACCCGCGCCACAGGCTCGACCATCCAGCCCTGCACCAGCTGCGGCTCCGGCAGCAGCCCTTCGCCACGCGCCCGCGCCAGGAGCCGCTTCACCGCCAGCGGCATCTCTCCCGGCCCGCGTGCGATCACCGGCCCGTCCAGCGCCGCCACCGCTCCGGCATCATAGACCTCGGTCAGCAGGCTCACCGCCCCGCCGCAGCACTGGCCGATCGACGGGCCGAGCGCCACCCGCTCCAGCCGCCGCCCGCCCGCGTCGAGCATCGCCCGCGCCCGCGCCATGGCCTCCCATTCCAGCGCCCCGCCGCCGATGGTGCCCGAGGCGCCGCCCTGCCAGACCAGCATTGCCGCCCCGGCCTCGCGCGGGCTCGATCCGTCGCCGGCGGCCACGACCACGCGGGCCACGCGGCCCCGGGCCTCGACCGCGGCCCGCAGCCCCGCCAGATCGAAGCCCCGCTCAGCCACGCTGCCGCCCCACGGCGGCCAGCACCCGCTCCGCCGTCGCCGGCCCGTCGAGACCCGGATAGACCGAACCATCGCCACAGGCCGCCACCGCATCGCTCAGCGCCATCAGCACCGAGATCCCCAGCATGAACGGCGGTTCGCCCACCGCCTTCGACCGCCCCACCGTGTCCTCCGGGTTGTCGCGGCCCCAGAGCGCCACGTTGAACACCGGCGGCCGGTCGGAACAGGCCGGGATCTTGTAGGTCGAGGGCGCATGGGTCCTGAGCCGCCCCTTGCCGTCCCAGACCAGCTCCTCCGTGGTCAGCCAGCCCGCGCCCTGCACGAAGCCGCCCTCGATCTGGCCGATGTCGAGCGCCGGGTTCAGGCTGCGCCCGGTGTCATGCAGCACATCCACCCGAAGCAGGCGGTTCTCGCCGGTCAGCGTGTCGATCACCACCTCCGACACCGCCGCGCCATAGGCGAAATAGAAGAACGGCCGCCCCTCGCCTTTCTTGCGGTCCCAGACGATCTTCGGCGTCCGGTAATAGCCTGTCGAGGACAGCGAGATCCGCGCCTGATAGGCTAGCCCCACCACCTCGGCAAAGCTGTACTCGGCCCCCGCCACCGTCACCCGGCCACCGGCAAAGCGCACCTCGGCGGCCTGCGCCTGATGCCGCTCGGCCAGCATGGCCGCCAGCCGGTCGCGCAGCGTCTCGCAGGCGATCCGCGCCGCCATGCCGTTCAGGTCCGACCCGGAAGAGGCTGCCGTGGCCGAGGTGTTGGGCACCTTGCCGGTATCGGTCGCGGTGATCTTCACCGCCTCCGCCTCCGCCTCCAGCCCGAACACCCCCGCCGCCACCTGCGCCACCTTCTGGAACAGCCCCTGTCCCATCTCGGTGCCGCCATGGTTCAGATGCACCGACCCATCCTGATAGAGATGCACCAGCGCCCCGGCCTGATTGAGCCATGTCAGCGTGAAGGAGATGCCGAACTTCACCGGCGTCAACGCGATGCCGCGCTTCAGGATCGGGTTCCCCGCATTCCACGCCGCGATCTCCGCCCGCCGCCGCGCATAGTCCGCGCTTTCGGCCAGCGCCCCCACCAGCTCATGGCCGATGAAATCCTCGACCGGCATGTGATAGGGCGTGGTCTGCACCCCCTCGGGCGCCGGCGGCGCCTCACCATGCTGGAAGGTCTCCGCCCCCCGCGAGGTCAGATCCACCTCCTCCGCATCCAGAACCCGAAGCGCCTCGGCGTCCTCTCCCCCCATTTTCTGTCGAAAAATATCCTCGGGGGTGATGAGCGTCCGGAAATCCTCCGGTGGAGGATTTCCAGCGAAGAACGCCCGGCCCGTGGCCGGGCTGGGGGGCAGACAGCCCCCCGGCCTGTCCACCCGCGCCGCGTAAAAATTGACGCGCCGCACCTCCAGCGGATCGCGCCCCAGCTGGTGTGCCACGTGATCCATCACCCGCTCGACCCCCACCATCCCTTGCGGCCCGCCGAAGCCGCGGAAGGCGGTGGCGCTCTGGGTGTTGGTGCGCAGCCGGTGGCTCTCGATCCGCACGGCGGGCAGGTGATAGGCGTTGTCGGCATGCAGCATCGCCCGGTCGGCCACCGGCAGCGACAGGTCCTGTGACCAGCCGCAGCGCATCAGGTGGCGGAACTCCACCCCGGCGAGCCTGCCCTCGGCGTCGAAGCCTGCGCGGTAGTCGATGCGCAGGTCGTGGCGCTTGCCGGTGATCGTCATGTCGTCGTCGCGGTCGTAGCGCATCTTGCAGGGCCGCCCGGTCGCCCGCGCCGCCAGCGCGCAGGCGATGGCCAGCGCGTTGCCCTGGCTCTCCTTGCCGCCGAAGCCGCCGCCCATCCGCCGCACCTCGACCCGCACCGCGCTCATCGGCAGGTGCAGCGCATGGGCAACCTTGTGCTGGATCTCGGTCGGGTGCTGGGTGGAGCTCTGCACCACCATGTCGCCGCCCTCCTGCGGCAGGGCGAGCGCCACCTGACCCTCGAGATAGAAATGCTCCTGCCCGCCCAGCTCGATCGAACCCTCGATCTGCTGCGCCGCCCCGGCGATGGCCGCCGCCGCATCGCCCTTCTGCCAGACCACCGGCCCGTCCTCGAAGCGGCTCTCCGCCGCCAGCGCCTCGTCCACGGTCAGGATGGCAGGCCGCTCGCGCAGCTCCATCCGCCCGAGCCGCGCCGCCTTGCGCGCCGCGAGATGGCTTTCGGCCACCACGAGGAACATGGGCTGGCCGAGGTAATGCACCACGCCCTGCGCCAGCAGCGGCTCGTCATGCACCGAGGGCGAGCAGTCGGGCATCGGATCGAAGGCGTCCGGCCCGAAAACCGCGACGACGCCCGGCGCTTCCCGCACCGCCGCAAGATCCAGCGACAGGATCTCGGCATGGGCCGCGGGGCTCAGCCCGAAGGCCAGATGCAACGTGCCGCGCGGGGTCGGCAGATCGTCGATGTAGCGTGCTTCGCCGGTGACATGCAGCGGGGCCGCGTCATGCGGCAACGGCTTGCCCGCGCTCATGGCTGCACCTCCAGCACCGAGACAGGTCGCCCGGCAAGATCGTGGAGATAGCGCGTGAGCATGTTCTGCGCCGCCTGCAGCCGGTAGCCCGCCGAGGCGCGCATGTCGCTGAGCGGGGTGAAATCGGCGGCAAAGGCGGGCAGGGCGGCGGCCACCGCGGCCTCGCCCCAGGGCTGGCCCAGCAGCGCCGCTTCCACCGCCGCGGCGCGTTTCGGGATGCCCGCCATGCCGCCGAAGGCGATGCGGGCGGCGGTCACGCGGCCCTCCGCGACGGTCACGTTGAAGCAGCCGCAGACCGCCGAGATGTCCTGATCGAAGCGTTTCGACAGCTTGTAGCAGCGCAGGGCCGGGGCCTCGGCGGGGATCGTCACCGCCTCGACGAACTCGCCCGGGCGGCGGTCCTGCTTGCGGTAGTCGAGGAAGAAGGCCTCGAGCGGCAGGTCGCGCGTCGCCTCGCCCTGCCGCAGATGCAGCACCGCGCCCAGCGCGATCAGCGCGGGCGGCGTGTCACCGATCGGCGAGCCATTGGCGATATTGCCACCGACGGTCGCCGCGTTGCGGATCTGCTCGCTGGCAAAGCGGCGCAGCAATTCGCCGAGGCTGGGGTGCAGGTCGCGCACCGCGTCGCGCAGCGCCGCCATCGTCACCCCGGCGCCGATCCGCAGCTTGTCGCCCTGCCGCTCGATCCGCGCCAGCTCGGCGATGCCGTTGAGGAAGATCGGCAGCGGCAGCTCCCGCAGCTCCTTCGTCACCCAGAGGCCCACATCGGTCGCCCCGGCGATCAGCGTGGCCTCGGGATGGGCGGCGTAGAGGTCCGCCAGCTCGGCGATGCCGCGCGGGCGGAGAGCGTCGGGGAGGGGGCTGTCTGCCCCCTCCTCGGGGTGCGTTTGGGCCAAGGTGAGAGGGGCAGAGAACCAGTCGGGGACCGGCGCGCCTTCCGCGGCTTTGGCTGCGCGGATGATCGGGGCGTAGCCGGTGCAGCGGCAGAGATTGCCGGCCAGCACGTCGTCATGGTCGGTGCGGCCCTGTGCATGGGCCACGGCCATCGAGACGACGAAGCCCGGGGTGCAGAAGCCGCATTGGCTGCCGTGTTCGGCCACCATCGCCTGCTGCACCGGATGCGGCTGGCCTTCGGGACCGGCGATGCCCTCGACCGTGCGGATCGCCTTGCCCTGCAGCTGCGGCAGGAACAGGATGCAGGCGTTCAGCGCGCGCGGGCCGGTCTCGTCGGTCACCATCACGGTGCAGGCGCCGCAATCGCCCTCGTTGCAGCCCTCCTTGGTGCCGGTCAGCCCGCGCTCCTCGCGCAGCCAGTCGAGAAGGGTGCGCGTGGGAGATGCTCCCGAAACACGCACCGGCGTTCCGTTCAGGTGAAACGCGATGTCCGTCATAGGGTAACCTGCCGCCTTCTCTGCATCCCGTGGCCCCGGCAGGGCCTGCGCCAGCCCGCCCGATGCGGCGTAAAGCGGGGGTGGTGCGACACCATGAAGCCTTTGCGCCGGGCACATGGCAAGGGCTGTCTTCGCATCGCTGCGTCACCGCGCGCCGGGGCGGCGCAAAATCCACGCAGGGTTCCGCCCGGCCCACGGCTCGGCTAGGGTGCCGCCATGTCGAACGCGCCCCGATTCATCCATCTCCGCACCCATACCGAACATTCGCTGCTGGAAGGCGCGGTGCCGGTGAAGAAGCTGATCGGCCTCTGCACCGCGCAGGCTATGCCGGCCGTGGCCGTGACCGACAGCAACAACATGTTCGCCGCGCTGGAATTTTCGGTGCTGGCCAGCGGCGCGGGCATCCAGCCGATCGTCGGCTGCCAGATCTCGGTCTGCTTCGATCCGGCGGCGGTGGGGGAAAAGCCGCGCGCCCCGGCGTCGGTCGTGCTGCTGGCGCAGTCCGAGCGCGGCTACATGAACCTGATGAAGCTGAACTCCTGCCTCTATATCGGCACCGGCGGGCAGCTGCCGCAGGTCAGCCTCGAGCAGCTCGAAACCCATGCCGAGGGGCTGATCTGCCTCACTGGCGGGGCCGAGGGGCCGGTGGGCAGGTTCCTGCAGGCCGGGCAGGGGCCCAAGGCCGAGGCGCTGATGCGCCGGCTGCAGGCGATCTTCGGCGACCGGCTCTATGTCGAGCTGCAGCGCCATCCGGGCGAGGGCGGGCGGCTCCCCGAGGCGGAGCGCGCCTCCGAGCAGGGGCTGGTGGAGCTGGCCTATGCGCTGGGCCTGCCGCTGGTCGCCACCAACGACGTCTATTTCCCCAAGTCCGAGATGTACGAGGCCCACGACGCGCTGATCTGCATCGCGGAAGGCGCCTATGTCGACCAGCAGGCGCCCCGCCGCCGCCTGACGCCGCAGCACTACTTCAAGACCGAAGCCGAGATGTGCGCGCTCTTCGCCGATCTGCCCGAGGCCTTGGAGAGCACGGTGGAGATCGCCCGGCGCTGCGCCTTCAAGGTGGCCAAGCGCCCGCCGATCCTGCCGAAATTCGCCGATGACGAGGTGGTGGAACTGCGCCGTCAGGCGCAGGAGGGTCTGGCCGCGCGGCTGGCGATCATCCCCCATGCCGTGCCAGTGGCGGAGTACGAGGCGCGGCTGGCCTTCGAGCTCGGCATCATCGAGCAGATGGGCTTTCCGGGCTACTTCCTCATCGTGGCCGATTTCATCAAATGGGCCAAGGCGCAGGGCATTCCCGTCGGTCCGGGCCGCGGCTCGGGGGCGGGTTCGCTGGTGGCCTATGCGCTGACCATCACCGACCTCGACCCCCTGCGCTACAACCTGCTGTTCGAGCGCTTCCTGAACCCCGAGCGGGTGTCGATGCCCGACTTCGACATCGACTTCTGCATGGATCGCCGCGAAGAGGTGATCCAGTATGTGCAGGGCAAATATGGCCGCGACAAGGTGGGGCAGATCATCACCTTCGGCGCGCTCCTGTCCAAGGCGGCGGTGCGCGACGTGGGGCGGGTGCTGCAGATGCCCTACGGGCAGGTGGACCGTCTGTCGAAGATGATCCCGGTCGAGGGGGTGAAGCCGGTCTCGATCCAGAAGGCGCTGGCCGACGAGCCGCGGCTGCGCGAGGCGGCCAAGGCCGAGGAGGTGGTGCAGCGTCTCCTGGACTACGGCCAGCAGATCGAGGGGTTGCTGCGCAACGCCTCCACCCATGCCGCAGGCGTGGTGATCGGCGACCGGCCATTGGACGAGCTGGTGCCGCTCTATCAGGATCCGCGGTCGGACATGCCGGCGACCCAGTTCAACATGAAATGGGTCGAGGCGGCGGGGCTGGTGAAGTTCGACTTCCTCGGGCTGAAGACCCTCACCGTGATCCAGAATGCGCTGGACCTGATGAAGCTGCGCGGCGTCGAGGTCGACATCTCGATGATCCCGCTCGACGACAAGCCGACCTACGAGCTCTACGCCGCCGCCAAGACCGTCGCCGTCTTCCAGGTGGAATCCAGCGGCATGATGGACGCGCTGCGGCGGATGAAGCCGACCTGCATCGAGGATATCGTGGCGCTGGTGGCGCTCTACCGCCCCGGCCCGATGGAGAACATCCCGACCTATTGCGAGGTGAAGAACGGGCTCAAGGATCTCGAGTCGATCCATCCTACCATCGACCACATCCTGCAGGAGACGCAGGGCATCATCGTCTATCAGGAACAGGTGATGCAGATCGCGCAGGTCATGGGCGGCTACAGCCTCGGTGGCGCCGACCTCTTGCGCCGCGCCATGGGCAAGAAGATAGCCGAGGAGATGGCCAAGGAACGCCCGAAGTTCATCCAGGGCGCCAAGGCCACCCATGGCGTGCCGGAGAAGAAGGCGGGCGAGGTCTTCGATCTTCTCGAGAAATTCGCCAACTACGGCTTCAACAAGTCGCACGCCGCCGCCTATGCCGTGGTCAGCTACCAGACCGCCTGGCTCAAGGCCAATCACCCAGTCGAGTTCATGGCCGGGGTGATGAACTGCGATATCCACCTGACCGACAAGCTCGCCGTCTACAAGCGCGAGGTCGACAAGCTCGGCATCAAGACGATCGCCCCCTGCGTCAACGCCTCGCTGGCCAGCTTCACCGTGCGCGACGGGGCGGTGGTCTACGGGCTCGGCGCGCTGAAGAACGTCGGCCTCGATGCCATGCGGCTGATCGTCGAGGCGCGGGGCGACCGGCCCTTCGCCACGCTCTTCGACCTGGCCCGCCGGGTGGACCTGAAGCGCGTCGGCAAACGCCCCTTGGAGATGCTGGCCCGCGCCGGGGCCTTCGACTGTCTCGATTCCAACCGCGCACGGGTGTTCGAGGCGCTCGATCCGCTGGTCGCCTACAGCGCCGCCATCCATGAAGCCCGGAATTCCAGCCAGGTCTCGCTGTTCGGCGAGGCCGGGGCCGACCTGCCGGAACCGCGTCTGGCCAGCCGTGACGACTGGCTGCCGGTGGAGCGGCTGACGCAGGAGCATCAGGCCATCGGCTTCTATCTCTCGGGCCATCCGCTCGACGATTACATGGGGCCCTTGAAGCGCAAGAAGGTGATGACGCTGACCGAACTGACCGAAGCCGCGCAGCGCGGGCCGATCATCGGCAAGCTCGCGGGCTCGGTCTCGTCCCGGCAGGAGAAGAAATCGGCCAAGGGCAACCGCTTCGCCTTCGTCCAGCTCTCCGATCCGACCGGGCTCTACGAGGTCACGGTTTTCTCCGACACGCTGGAACAGGCGCGCGACCTGCTGGAACCCGGCAAGAACGTGGTGCTGACGGTCGAGGCGACGCTGGAAGGCGATACGCTGAAACTGCTGGCCCGCGCCGCCCAGCCGATCGATTCGGTTGCCGCCGAAGCCGGGGGCTCCAGCCTGCGCATCCATCTCGACCGGGCCGAGGCCGCAGCCTCGGTCGCGGCGCTGTTTGCCCGGGTCACCGAGGCGGGGCGGGCGCGCGGCCAGATCACCATCTGCGTCGCCGATCCGGCCAGCGGGCAGGAGATCGACATCGCCCTGCCAAAGGACTACCCGGTGACGCCGCAGATCAAGGGCGCGATCAAGGCGATGCAGGGCGTGGTGATGATCGAGGAGATCTAGCCGATCCGGCTGGAGAAGATCCGCGCCACCAGCACGCTGAAGATGATCCGCGCGACGTGATGCGCCGTGACATAGACCACGCTCATCTGCAGGCTCAGGGCGATCAGGCTCATCTCGGCCAGCCCGCCCGGCGCGAAGGCCAGAAACACCGCCATGGCGGGCTGGCCGACCACGCCCGCCAGCGCGAAGGCAAAGCCGAAGGCCAGGAGCATCATCGCGCTGACATTCACCACCGCCAGCCGCAGCGCCATCGGCAGCGCGCCACGGGTCAGCCCGGCGAAGCGCGCGCCCAGCACCGAGCCGATGACGACCTGCGTCACCTGCACCGCCCAGCCCGGCGGCACCGCCTCGGTCAGCCCGGCCAGATGCGCCAGCGCCGACAGGGTCAGCGGCCCGGTCATCACCGCAGCTGGCATCTTCAGCCGCGTGCCGATCACCACCCCCAGCACTCCGCAGAGCGTCAGCACCAGCACATCGGCAAAGCCGAGCGGGGAGTGCCCGCCGGTGCTCACCCCGGCGCTGCTGCCCACCGCATGGCCGGTGAGCCAGCTGAAGATCAGCGGCACCGCGACGATGGTCAGGATCAGCCGCAGGAACTGCAGGAGCACCAGCATCCGCTCGTCCGCCCCGGCCTCCTGCCCGAGCGTCACCGATTCGATCAGCCCGCCCGGCACCGCGCCGAAGAAGGCGGTCGGCGCATCGAGCGGCCCGAGACGGCGGTAGATCCGGTAGCCGATGTAATGCGCCATCGGGATGTAGAGCCCCAGCGCCAGCAGGCTCGACCACCACCCGGGCATCTGCGCCAGCACCTCCGGCGTGAAGGAGCCGCCGATCCCCAGCCCGATGATCGGCACGAACAGCGTGCGCAGGCTCTGCGGCACGGCGATGGCCCGGTTGAACAGCCGGAGCCGGAAGGCCGCCGAACAGCCCACCGCGGTCAGCGACCCCAGCAGCAGCGCCAGCGGCAACCCCGCCGCCTTGGCCGCCAACCCGCCCGCCGCGCCGATGGCGAGGGTCAGGAGGGTGGCGAGAGGGTCGAAGGGGAGGGAGAAACGCATCCGCGGCACATCACCACCGGCATGGCGGAAAGGCAAGGCGCGGAGGGATATGCGGCGCTTCCGGCAAGCGCCGGGGGAGGGGCTGTCTGCCCCTCCCCCGGACCCCCACCCCGAGGATATTTTTCCAAGGTGAGGGGAAAGAAAGTCGGCCTGAAATTCAGCTTATAAGAAAGTCCGCTTACCAGTGCGGCGGGCGCTGATCGGCGAGGGGGATGCCGCCGCCGCTGTCGGCCTCACGTTCGGCCTCGCGTTCGAGCAGCAGGCCGACGCGGCGCGACAGCCGCTCGATGTCCTTGGACTGCCGCGCCACCACCTCCGAGAGGTCTTCCACCGCCCGCGTCAGATGCGCGATCTGCTCCTCGGCCGCATCCATCCTGTCCATCCGCCGCTTCCTTTCCTCTGCATGCGTCGTGCATGACCTGTGCATCGGTCGTGCATCGCCGTTTTGCCGCAAACGCCCGCGGCTTGTCCCGCGCCCTCTCCTCCGATACACCCCCAGCGAAACACAGCGAAGGGTCCGGTAATGGCCAAGGACAAGTCTCCCCGCCGCCCCCGCGCGGAAACGCCCAAGGGCTTCCGCGACTATTTCGGCGCGGATGTGACGGAACGCAAGGCGATGCTCGACAGCATCGCCGAGGTCTATCACCGCTACGGCTTCGATCCTCTGGAAACCTCCGCCGTCGAGACCGTCGAGGCGCTGGGCAAGTTCCTGCCCGACGTCGACCGCCCGAACGAGGGGGTCTTCGGCTGGCAGGACGAGGATGGCGACTGGCTTGCGCTGCGCTATGACCTGACGGCCCCGCTGGCGCGGGTGGCGGCGCAGTTCCGCAATGACCTGCCCTCGCCCTACCGCCGCTACGCCATGGGCCCGGTCTGGCGCAACGAGAAGCCGGGGCCGGGGCGGTTTCGCCAGTTCTATCAATGCGATGCCGATACGGTCGGCGCGGCCTCGGTCGCGGCGGATGCCGAGATCTGCGCCATGCTTTCCGATGCGCTGGAAGTCGTGGGCATTCCGCGCGGCGACTATCTGGTGCGGGTCAACAACCGCAAGGTGCTGAACGGGGTCATGGAAGTGGCGGGGGTGCTCGACCCTTCCGACCCGTCGAAATTCGAGGCGGAGCGCGGCATCGTGCTGCGCGCCATCGACAAGCTGGACCGGCTGGGCGAGGCCGGGGTGCGCGCCCTGCTGGGCGCGGGGCGGCGCGACGAGTCGGGCGACGTGACCAAGGGCGCCGGGCTGTCGGACGAACAGGCCGAGGTGGTGATGGGCTTCATGGCCGCCAAGCGCGGCACGGGCGCCGAGACGGTGGCGCGGCTGCGCGATCTGGTCGGCGGCTCGGTTCTGGGCGGCGAGGGCGTGCAGGAGCTTGAAACCATTGCCGAATTGCTGGACCGGCAGGGATATGGCCCCGACCGGATCGAGATCGATCCCTCCGTCGTGCGCGGCCTCGGCTACTACACCGGGCCGGTGTTCGAGGCCGAGCTGACCTTCGAGATCCTCGACGAGAAGGGCCGCAAGCGGCAGTTCGGCTCGGTGGCGGGCGGCGGGCGCTACGACGATCTGGTCAAGCGCTTCACCGGACAGGCGGTGCCGGCGACCGGGGTCTCCATCGGTGTGGACCGTCTGCTGGCGGCGCTGCGGGCCAAAGGCCGGGCCGGGCAGAAGTCGGTCGGGCCGGTGGTGGTGACGGTGATGGATCGCGACCGGATGGGCGACTACATGGCGATGGTGGGCGAGCTGCGCTCGGCCGGGATCCGGGCGGAGCTCTATCTCGGCAACCCGAAGAACTTCGGCAACCAGTTGAAATACGCCGACAATCGCCACTCTCCGGTGGCGGTGATCCAGGGCACCGACGAGGCCGGGCGCGGCGTCGTGGTGCTGAAGGATCTGGTGTTGGGCGCCAAGGTGGCCGAGGAGGCCAGCCTCGAGGAGTGGAAATCCCGCCCGGCGCAGGTCGAGGTGGCGCGGGCCGATCTGGTCGCCGCCGTGAAGCGGATGCTGGACCAGTGACCAAGGCCGCGATCCGGGCCGAGGCCGAGACGCTGTTCGCCGCCTTCCAGGCCGCGGGCGCCCTGCCGGTGGAGGCCGACATCCTGCTGCCCGCCGGCACGCTGCTCGACCTCTACGGCGAGGATATCCGGGCGCGGGCCTATGTCACCGCCGACCCGCTGCGCGGCGAGATGATGCTGCGGCCTGACTTCACCGTGCCGGTGGTGCACGCGCATATGGCGCATGGCGCCGATCCCGCCCGCTATACCTACATGGGCGAGGTGTTCCGGCGGCAGGAGCATTTCGGGCCGCGCGCCTCGGAATATCTGCAGGTTGGCTTCGAAATCTTCGACCGCGCCGAGCCGGAAGCGGCGGATGCCGAGGTTTTCGCGCTGTTCTCGCGGCTGCTGGCGCCTTTGGGGCTGAAGGCGGCGACCGGCGACATCGGCATCCTGCTGGCGGCGGTGCGCGGCCTCGGCACCACCGAGCGGCGCAAGGCGGCGCTGCTGCGCCATGTCTGGCGGCCGAAGCGGTTCCGCGCGCTGCTCGACCGGTTCGCCGGGCGGGCGCCGGCGCCCGAGGCGCGGCTGCAGCTGCTGGAGCGGTTGGCCACGGGCTCGGCCGAGGCGCTGATCGAGGCGGCGGGGCCGGTGATCGGGCTGCGCGAGCCTGCCGATATCGCGGCACGGGCGGCGGCGCTGATCGAGGATGCCGAGGCCGCGCCGATCAGCGGCGCCGAGGCCGGAATGCTGGACGAGCTTCTGACGCTGGAGGACACGGCTGCGGCGGCGCTGGAGCGGCTGCGCGCGATTGCGGCCGAGATGCCGGCGATCGCCACCTCGGTCGACCGCTTCGCGCGGCGGCTCGGGGCGTTGGAGGCGCGGGGGATGGATGCCGCGACGCTGCCCTTCGCCGCGAGCCATGGCCAGAGCACGCTGGAATATTATGACGGCTTCGTCTTCAGCTTCCACGCCGCCAACCCCGCGCTGCCGCCGGTGGCGACAGGCGGGCGCTATGATGCGCTGACGGCGGTGCTGGGGCAGGGCCGATCAATCCCGGCGGTGGGCGGGGTGATCCGCCCGGGGCTGGTGGCGCAGCTGAAGGGGACCCTTTGATGCTGAAGATCGGCGTGCCGTCCAAGGGGCGGCTGATGGAGAAGACCTTCGACTGGTTCAACGCGCGCGGCATCGCCATGCGCCAGACCGGGGCGGAGCGCGAATATTCCGGCGCGGTCGAGGGGATCGACGGGGTGGAGCTGGTGCTGCTCTCGGCGGGCGAGATCCCGCGCGAGCTGGCGGCGGGGCGCATCCATCTGGGCGTCACCGGATCGGATCTGGTGCGCGACAAGCTTGCCGACTGGCAGACGCAGGTGGCGGAGCTGGCGCATCTGGGCTTCGGCCATGCCGACCTGATCATCGCCGTACCGGCCTGCTGGATCGATGTCGACACGCTCGACGACCTCGACGCGGCGGCGGCGGCTTTCCGGGCGGCGCATGGCTTCCGGCTGCGCATCGCCACCAAGTATCACCGGCTGGTGCGGGAATTCCTGACGGCGCAGGGGGTTGCGGATTATCAGCTGGTCGACAGCCAGGGCGCGACCGAGGGCACGGTGAAGAACGGCACCGCCGAGGCGATCGCCGACATCACCTCCTCGGGTGAGACGCTTCGGGCGAACCACCTGAAGATCCTGTCCGACGCGCTGGTCCACAGCTCGCAGGCCGTGCTTTTCGCCTCGCGGCGGGCGGAGTGGGGGGAGGCTGCGGGGACGCTGGCGCAGCTTGTGCAGAAGCTGGATGTGGCCGAGCCCGAGTTTACCCGGTCCTGACCAGCGACAGGGGGGCGAGGAGCAGCGCCAACCTGTCTATCAGGATCGTGGCGTCCTGCCCGTCATCGGCAATGACCGCGAGCTGGCTGCGCGAGGCCGACGGGTCGTTCAGGATCGACACCGGCCCTTCGACCAGCCCGCGCAGCACTAGCGCCTTCGCCCCGTCCTCCTCGACCAGGTCGATCTGTGGCGGGGTCGCGGAGCCCTTGGCGAGGATGGTCCGGCGCACGCTGTCGAGCGAACCGCGGATGAGAGCGATTTCGTGGCCGCGGCCGCTGGGCCAGACCAGCCCGGGCGCCGCGCCGCGCGTACCGTTCGACGGGCCAAGGGCAGGCTCTGGTTTCGTTGCGATTGCGGTCATCAGATAACCTCGACTGGTATCCTTACGTGGCCACGCAGGCCGGGCACATCAAGCACACCTGTCGCGCCCTCGTCCCAGATTGCTCCCTTTACCCCGAAGAAGCTACGATAATGTGAAGGCGGAACCCCGGTGCGGAAGCTGTAGCCCGCCTCTCCGACAGGGAGCGGGCCAAGATAGGCCTTCACGCAGGCCGGGCCATTTCCGGCGATCTGCCGCGGCGCCTTGCCCCAGAGCCAGCCGGAATCCGCGACCAGCCGGCGCTCCCGCTCATCCGCGCGACGATGGAAGATCTGCTCCGCCACTAGCCACCCCCGCGCATCCTGCGGGGAGGCTAGCCAGCCGCCGGAAACCGGGCAAGCGACGCGTCAGCGCAGTCCGATCTCTGCCAGCGCCTGCGCCAGCGCCGGGGGCAGGGCCTCTTCGCGGGCGCGGCCCTTGGGCAGGTCGCGCGGGGCTTCCTCGGCGGAGAGGTAGCGCCAGCCCTGGAAGGGGCGGCGGGGGGCGCCTTCGGTGCGGATCACTTCGGGGTCGAGCAGGATCGCGCAGCGGGTGATGCCGTCGGCGCCGACGACCTCCTCCAGCCCGTCGATCCGCTGCCGCGCCAGAATCATCCCCTTGAACACCCAGTAGAGCGAGCCGCCGCTGATGATCTCGGTCTCGCGCTTGGGCCACATCCGGGTGACATGGCGCGGAAGACCGTCGGGCCAGCGACCGCGCTGGCTCTGCTGCCAGTCGATCAGGTCTTCGACCTTCTCGGCACCGACGCAGAGTTTCAACAGGTTGACAAAATCGGCCAAGGGAATCTCCGCAGGGGGGAGGCCTGACATTAACCTTTTGGCATCCGAGTTCAAGGCGGCGGCCTGCCGGAAAAACCTACCGTTCTCTCAATCTATGGTTTGACCCTAGCGGGCCGGGGGCATATCTTGTACGTCCTTCCCCGAACAACACTCCCCGTCGTCCCACCACAAGGAATCTCCCATGTCCCGTTTTCATGCCCCCATCGCCGAACAGATCTGGGATATGAAATATCGTCTCAAGGATGCCTCGGGCGTGGTGGTCGACGGGACGGTCGAGGACACCTGGCGCCGCATCGCCCGTTCGCTGGCCGAGGTTGAGGCCGAGCCGCAGGTCTGGGAGGACCGCTTCTATCACGCGCTGGAGGATTTCCAGTTCCTGCCCGCCGGCCGGATCACCGCGGGCGCCGGCACCGGCCGGGCGGTCACCATGTTCAACTGCTTCGTCATGGGCACCGTGCCCGACAACATGGGCGGCATCTTCGACGCGCTGAAGGAGGCCGCGCTGACCATGCAGCAGGGCGGCGGCATCGGCTATGACTTCTCCACCATCCGCCCGCGCGGGGCCGAGGTGAAGGGCGTGGCGGCGGACGCTTCCGGCCCGCTGTCCTTCATGGACGTCTGGGACGCGATGTGCCGCACCATCATGTCGGCGGGCAGCCGTCGCGGCGCGATGATGGCCACCATGCGCTGCGACCACCCGGATATCGAGCAGTTCATCGAGGCCAAGAAGGACGCGGCGCGGCTGCGCATGTTCAACCTGTCGGTGCTGGTCACCGATCCCTTCATGGCGGCGGTGAAGGCCGACGGCCCGTGGGAGCTGGTCTTCGGCGACAAGGTCTACAAGACGGTGCAGGCGCGCGACCTGTGGAACCGCATCATGCGCTCCACCTATGATTTCGCCGAGCCCGGGGTGATCTTCATCGACCGGATCAACGCGATGAACAACCTCGGCTATTGCGAGACCATCGCCGCCACCAACCCCTGCGGCGAGCAGCCCCTGCCGCCCTACGGCGCCTGCCTCCTGGGCTCGATCAACATGGCGACGCTGGTCAGCGGCGCCTTCACCCCTGAGGCCACGCTCGATCTGGCGGCGCTGGACAAGCTGGTGCGTCTGGCGGTGCGGATGATGGACAATGTGGTCGACGCCTCGCGCTTCCCGCTGCCGCAGCAGGCGCAGGAGGCCCAGGCCAAGCGCCGCATCGGTCTCGGCGTCACGGGGCTCGCCGATGCGCTGCTGATGGTCGGCCAGCGCTACGGCTCGGTCGAGGCGGCGGAGCAGACCGAAGTCTGGATGAAGGCCATCGCCCGCGCCGCCTATCTCGCCTCGGTCGATCTGGCCAAGGAGAAGGGCGCCTTCCCGCTGTTCGACGCCGAGAAATACCTCGCCTCGGGTTCGCTCACCCATATGGACGAGGATGTGCGCGAGGCGATCCGCACCCATGGCATCCGCAACGCGCTGCTGACTTCGATCGCCCCGACCGGGACGATCAGCCTCTATGCGGGCAACGTCTCCTCGGGCATCGAGCCGGTCTTCGCCTATGCCTACAAGCGCAAGGTCCTGCAGAAGGACGGCACCCGCACCGAGGAGGAGGTGGTCGATTACGCCGTCCGCCTGTGGCGCGAGACCCATGGCGACGCGCCGCTGCCGGATTACTTCGTGAACGCCCAGACCCTCGCCCCGCTGGAGCATGTCCGCATGCAGGCCGCGGCGCAGAAATGGATCGACAGCTCGATCTCCAAGACGATCAACTGCCCCGAGGACATCAGCTTCGACGATTTCGCCGAGGTCTACATGGCCGCCTGGGATCAGGGCTGCAAGGGTTGCACCACCTACCGCCCGAACGAGGTGACGGGCTCGGTGCTGAGCGTGTCCGAAGCGGCGCAGGCCGCGCCGGCCGAGCCGGAGCCGAAGGGCGAGGTGGTCTACCTGACCGACCCGCTCGACCGGCCCGCGGAGCTGGAGGGCGCGACCTACAAGGTGAAATGGCCGGGGTCGGAGCATGCGCTCTACATCACGGTGAACGACATTGTCATCGCCGGTCACCGCCGGCCCTTCGAGGTGTTCATCAACTCCAAGAACATGGAGCATTTCGCCTGGACGGTGGCGCTGACCCGGATGATCTCCGCCGTCTTCCGCCGCGGCGGCGACGTCTCCTTCGTGGTCGAGGAGCTGAAGGCGGTCTTCGACCCGCGCGGCGGCGCCTGGATGGAAGGCCGCTACATCCCCTCGATCCTCGCGGCCATCGGCGGCGTGATCGAACGCCACCTGATCGCCATCGGCTTCATCGAGGGCGAGGGCATGGGCCTGAAGACCGACCCCAAGGCCGACGTGGCGGTGCTGGGAATGAAGGCCAAGGCCTGCTCCTCCTGCGGCAGCTACGACCTGCGGATGGTGGAAGGCTGCATGACCTGCGCAAGCTGCGGATTTTCGAAGTGCGGGTGAGGTGAACCGACAACCAGCTGTTGTTGTAATACACAGCAAATACTGTCCATTTCCCCCTGTTTTGACCATTGGACGCGCAATTAATGTCCATCGGTTTGGGGGCTGTGGCCCTTTCATTATAGTTATCAACTAGTTGGCGTGGTCCGGGGCTTGAGCGCCTCCGGGCCGTGCAAGCCGGTCGGCCCTCTCCCCACCCCGTTGACGGTTTCGACCCTCCTGAGCATGGTTTCCGTCATCTTGTCCGGTCCGGCGAAGAGGCGCTGACGCCTCCAGCCTTCCCGGCAGTTCCCAAAACCACATCTTCCCCACCGGGAAAGCACTGCTTTCCCGCAGGGCGGAGGCATGCTCGAGGAGGCTACAATGCCCGCCGACCCCATCCTGGCCAAAGGCCACATCCGGTTCATCGAGGCGCGGTTCCCCGCTGTCGCTGCATCGCAGCTGGACATCACCCGCCGCCTGACCGACCACCTGTGGAAGCTGCGGGAGGCGCAGGAGCGGAGGCTGGCCGAGGCCGCAGCGCCGCTCCGACAGGAAGATGCGGCGCAGCCTGCTGTCGGGATCAGGAAGGCGAAAGGCGCCGATGCCGATGGCGCAAAGGATGACGACCTGTTCTTGCCGCCGGCCGATCGAGTGCTCACGAGAACCGCGAGCACCATCAGCCTCACCGCCGCCGACCGGTCGAAGATCGACCGCAGGGCAAGGCGGCTGTTCCATCGGCGGGAAGCGGCTTCCGGGATGAAGCACCTGAAGAAGGAGGACCGGGACCGTCTCGAGGTGCTGGCCCGGGGAGTCCGCCTCGCGGTCATCCCGTCCGAGCACCGGGCAGATGAACTGGCCGCCGAGCTGCACGGGGAATTCCCTTGGCTGGCGCCCGCCACCGAGGTGGTCTGGCGCGCGATGCGCCGCTCGGTGCGGGAAGGCTGGCCGGGCTTCCGGATGCCGCCCCTGCTGCTCGACGGGCCCGTCGGGATCGGCAAGTCGGTCTGGGCGCGATGGCTTGGCACGCTGATCGAGGCTCCGAGCCTGGTCGTGGAGGCGACGAACCAGAACGCGAGCTTCGGCATCGTCGGTTCGCAGCGGTCCCCTCGCCCCTGTGCTCCGAGCCTGGAACGCGGACTGGGGGGATGACAGCGGTTGCGCCAGATCAATACGAGTTGCTGACCGTGCTGTATTCTTGGGGTGAGGTTGCGCCGGATGGGGGCAGGATGGCTCTCGAATTTCTCGCCGATCTGATGGATGAGGCCACGCTCGCCGCGCTGTTCGGCGTGCTCACCGGCGTGACCTTCGGCGTTGCGGCGCATCGCTCCGCCTTCTGCCTCAGGGCGGCGACGGTGGAATTCGCCCGTGGCCAGCTGGGCGACCGGATCGCGGTCTGGCTTTTGACCTTCTCCACCGCGATGATCTGGGTACAGGGCGCGCAGATGCTCGGCCTGTTCCGCGCCGAGGAGGCGCGGATGATGGCGGTGACCGGGTCCTGGTCGGGCGCGGTGCTGGGCGGGCTGATGTTCGGCGCCGGGATGGTGCTGGCGCGCGGCTGTTCGGGGCGGCTGCTTGTGCTCGCGGCGACCGGCAACTTGCGCTCGGTGGTCTCGGGGCTGATCTTCGCCGTGGTGGCGCAGATGTCGCTGCATGGCTGGCTCGCGCCGCTGCGGCAGTGGCTGGCCGGGCTCTGGGTGACGCCGGGCGGGGCCAATGTGAACCTCCTGGCGCTGGCGGGCCTGCCGGAGGCCGCCGGGCTGGTGATCGGCCTCGGTTTCGCCGCCGCAGCGCTCTGGCTCGCCGCGCATCGGCGGATGCCCTGGCTGTCGCTGGTCTTCGCGTCGGGCGTGGGCTTCGCCGTGGCGCTCGGCTGGGTGCTGACCTTCAGCCTGGCGCAGGTCGCCTTCGACCCGGTCAGCGTGACCTCGGCCACCTTCTCCGGGCCTTCCGCGAATTTCCTGATGTTCTTCCTGACCGACTCGCCGGCGCTCGACTTCGACATCGGGCTGGTGCCGGGCGTCTTCCTCGGCGCGCTGCTCTCGGCGGGGCTGAAGCGCGAGCTGCGGTTCCAGGGCTTCGACGGCGAAAGCCAGATGCGGCGCTCGATGCTGGGCGCGGTACTGATGGGCTTCGGCGCGATGCTGGCCGGGGGCTGCGCCATCGGCTCGGGCGTCACCGGCAGCTCGATCTTCGTGGCGACCGCCTGGCTGGCGCTGCTCTGCATGTGGGTGGGGGCGGTGGTGACCGACTTCCTCGTCGACCAGCGCCGCGCCCCGCTGGCGGCCTGAGCCGCCCGCCGTCAGAGATCGGCGACGTAGCGGTAGCCGCTGCCCGCCTTCTCGGCCCGGCCGATGCCGCCGCCGGGCAGGTGATAGCCGATCAGGATCATCTGCTCGGCCGCCAGCCGGTCCAAGAGCGCGCTGCGGGTTTTCGCAGCAAGATCCTTGTCCTGATCGGAGTTCGAGGCCCAGTCCGGGCGCTCGAAGCCGATGTGGTGGTTGCCGATGGCGTCGCCCAGCACCATGACTGGCGAGGGCGCGGCCAGCTCGAAGGACATGTGTCCCGGCGTGTGGCCGGGGGTCAGCCGGGCTGCAATGCCGGGCAGCACCTCCTCGCCATCGCTGAGCTTGCGCACGCTGTCCGCGATCACCGCCAGCCGCCGCGCAGCGCCCACCGCGAAGGTGGTACGCGCCTCGCCGATGCTGTCCACCGTCTCGGGGTCGGTCCAGTAGTCGAACTCCGCCTGACCGATGGCATATTCGGCATTGGCAAAGACCGGCTCGTCGAACTCGTCGAGCAGACCCCAGAGGTGGTCGGGATGGCCATGGGTGAAGAGAACATGAGTGATCTCCTCCGGGGCCACGCCAAGCGCCTCGAGGCTCTCGGCCAGCTTGCCTGCGGAAGACTGGAAGTCCGGGCCTGCGCCGACGTCGAAGAGCACCGTGTTCGTGCCGTCGCGCAGCAGGGTCACGTTGCAGGGCGGGGTCAGTTGATCGGTGGCCAGACCGTAGCGGGCGACGATCTCCCGCATCTCGGCCTCGGGCATGCCGCCCAGCACGAAATCGCCGGGCAGCATCAGGTTGCCATCCGACAGCGTGTCGAGCTGCCAGGAGCCCGAGGTCAGCGTCGAGGCGGCCCAGAGCCTGCGCGGCGCGAGCGGCGCGGCAAGGGCGGTGACAAGGAAGTGGCGGCGGCTCAGCATGGTCGTTCTCCCCGATCAGCCGAAGATGTCGGCGGTGATGCCGTCATACCAGCCGATGCTTTCTTCGTAGGTGGCCTTGCGCAGGGCGGCATCCTCATGCGCCTCGCTGATGAAATGATGCACCGAGGCGATCTTCTCGGGTGTCGCCTCGTAGGCGCCGCCGAGCTTCACGCCGTCGTCGGGCGCCAGCAGCGACCAGCAGGTGTTGGCATAGTCCGCATTGCGCAGCTTGGTCCCGAGCAGATCGGCCCGGATTGCCCGCACCACCACCGCCGCCTGACTGTTGGCCGCCGAGGCCGATTTCGGCATGTCGCCCTGCAACGCGCTGTCGCCCAGCACGAAGACGGCCTCGTCGATCTTCGAGCGCAGGCTTTCGGGCGCCACCGGAGCCCAGCCGCTGTCATCCGTGACCCCGGCGGCGGCGGCGATGCGCCCGGCCACCTGCGCGGGGATGACGTTGCAGGCGTCGACCTTCTGCACCTCGCCGTCGATCACCAGCTCCATCGTCTCGGGCCGCACCTCGACGAGATCGCCGCCGAAGTCGGGGCCGATCCAGTCGATCATGCCGTCGTAGTATTTCAGCCAGGCATTCTCGAAGAGCGTCTGCTTGGAGAAGCCTTCCTTCGGGTCGATGATGAGGATCTTGGCCGTCGGGTTCGTCCGCTTGAACAGCGTGGCGATCATGCTGACCCGCTCGTAGGGACCGGGCGGGCAGCGGTAGGGGTCGGGCGGGGCCACCAGCGCGAAGGTGCCGCCCTGCGGCATCGCCTCGACCATGGACTTCAGCAGTTGGGTCTGCGGCCCGGCCTTGTAGGCATGCGGCATGATCCCGGCGTGAGGCTCCAGCGACCAGCCGGGCACGGCATCCTCGACGAAGTCGATCCCCGGCGCCAGCACCAGACGGTCGTAGGCGAGGCTCTGCCCCCCGGCCAGCGTCACGCTTTTGCGCTCGCGATCGACGGCCGTCGCGGTGTCGTGGATCACCGTCACCCCGGCGCCGATCGCCCCGTAGCCGTGCTCCAGGCTCTCGTAGCTGCGGAGGCCACCGAGGTAGAGATTGGACATGAAGCAGGTGGTGTAGACCGGGTTGGTCTCGACCAGCGTCACGTCGAGCGCGCCGCCGCTGTCGCGGGCGAGGTGGCGGGCCACCGTCGCCCCGCCGGCGCCGCCGCCGATGACGACGACATGGAGGCGGGCCTGCGCCAGCACGGCGGGAGAGGCGAGGGCGGAGGAGGCCGCGAGGCTGGTGCCGATGAACAGGCGCCGGGTCAGGATCATGCGGGGGTCTCCTCCAGAGGGGGCCGACCCGGCGGAACCGGGGCGGCGGCTGTTCCGGCGGGCCGCCGGCGCCATCGCGGGGACGGCGCCGGCGCCGAGCTTACTTCGGCAGCGACGCGAGATAGGCGATGATCGCCGTGCGGTCCTCTTCCTTCTTCAGCCCCGGGAAGGACATCTTGGTGCCCTTCAGATAGCGCTTCGGGTTCTCGAGGAAGGCGCCCAGCGCGGCCTCGTCCCAGACGAGACCCTCTTCGGCCTTGTCGAGCAGCGCCTTGGAGTATTTGAATTTCTCCTCATGCGCCGCCGGGCCGTCGACCACGCCGTTCAGCGTCGGCCCGACGCCATTCTTGGCATCCTCGCCCACCTTGTGACAGGCGGAGCATTTCTTGAACACCGACTCGCCCGCGGCGATCAGCGCCGGGTCGGCGGCGGTCGGAGCCTCTACCGGCGCCTCGGCGCTTGCCGGGGCAGCGTCACCGGCCGTCACTTCGGCGGCGGGCGCCTCCGGCGCGGCCGTCTCGGCCGCGGCCGTCCGCAGGTCGGGCAGGCTGCCTGCCGGGCGGCCGTCCGGGTCTTCCGGCGTCACGTTCAGCTCGGCCGCGCGCTTGGTGACCTTCACCTCGGCGGCGCAATCGGCCATGCAGGGCTCGCCCCTGAACAGCGCGTATTCCGCCTCGGGCCGGTCGTCGGCGTAGAAACCGTCCGCGTTGGGCAACTCGACCTCGAGGAAGTTCGCCTTAGACAGGACGTAGTCATCCTCCACCAGCCCGTTGGAATAGAGCAGGAAGGCGGTGATCGCATAGGTTTCGTCCACGCTCACCGTCTGCGCCGCGCCGAAGGGCATCGAGCGGTGGATGTAGTCGAAGAGGGTGGAGAGATAGGGCCAGTAGCTGCCCACCGTCTTCACCGGCCGGCGGTCGGTCAGGGTGCCTTCACCCCCCGCCAACACCGGCCAGCTGTCGAGCCCCTCGGCGAATTCACCGTGGCAGGAGGAGCATTTTTCGGCGAAGACCTCCTCGCCGGTCAGCACGTCGCCCGAGCCCTCGGGCAGGCCGGTGCCGTCGGGCAGCACGCTCACGTCCCAGGCCGTGACCTCTCCCGGCAGGGCAGGGCGGCCGAGGCCGAGCGGTTCGGCGGCGACCGGGGCGGCAAGGGCCGAGAGGATCGCGCCGAGCGCCAGATTACGCGACTTCGACATTCTCGACCTCCCCATCCGCCTTGACCCACCAGGTCTGGATGCCGTTGTTGTGATAGACGTTGTTCAGGCCGCGGATCTCCCGCAGCGCATCCTTGGTCGGCTGGACATAGCCTGTTTCGTCGATGGCGCGCGACTGCAACATCATCTCCTCGCCGTCCCAGTCGATGTCGAGGTGGAAGCGCACCAGCGCTTTGGGCTTTGAATCGCCGGTCAGACGCGCGGTCTGCCAGTTTTTGCCGCCGTCGGTGGAGACATCGACGCGGCTGATCGCGCCGTTGCCGCTCCAGGCGAGGCCGGTGATGACCAGCGGGCCCTTGCCGTGCCGGATCGGCACCTGCGGGCTCGGCGCGGTGATGACGGATTTCGCGTCCATCACCCAGGTCCACTTGCGCGCCCGGCCATCCGGCATGAGGTCGGTGTATTTCGAGGTTTCCTCGCGGCTTTCCACCGCCTGATCGTAGACCCCGATCCGGCGCAGCCACTTGATCCACATGTTGCCTTCCCAGCCCGGCACCACGAGGCGCACGGGATAGCCATGCTCCTTGCGCAGCGCCTCGCCATTGGCGAAGAAGGCGACGATCACGTCGTCCATGGCCTTCTCCAGCGGCATCGAGCGACCGTTGGAGGAGGCATCGGCGCCCTCGGCGTAGATCCACTTGCCCTCGGGCTGCACCCCGGCCTCTTCGAGGAGAACGCGCAGCGGCACACCGACATATTCCATGTTGTGGATCATGCCTTGGGTAAACTGGCAGCCCTCGAGCTGGGCGCCCGCCCATTCCATGCCGCCATTCGCCGCGCATTCGAGGAAGGCGGTGGTCGAGGCGCGGGGGAAGCGCAGCAGATCCTCGAAGGTGAAGACCAGCGGACGGTCGACCAGACCGTTGATCATCAGCCGGTAGTCCTGCTTCGACATCTCGATCGCGCCCGAGTGGTGACGCTCGAAGGCGCAGCCCTGCGGGGTGATCGTGCCTTCCAGCGCGTGGATCGGCGTGAAGTTGATCGAGGAGACCGGGCTTTCGGTCAGCCAAGACACGTTGCGCCGCACCACATGGCTCTCGAACCTGATCGGCATGCCATAGGGCGTGGCGTCGACGGGATCGCCGAAGGCGCTGGCCCAGTCCTGCACCTCGGTGATCAGCGGGTCGGCGGCTTCCGCGCGGGCGGCGGTGGCCCCGGCGGCGAGGCCTGCGCCCGCGAGGGCGGATGTCCGCAGAAATCCGCGGCGCGACGTGCCGCTCCTTGGTTCGTCGGTCATTGGCGAACTCTCCTTCGTCTGTCAGAGGCCGGTCACGGTGACCGGGTTCTTGGGCTGCAGGGTCACGGTGCCGAGCTTGCGGATGTGGGATTCGATCACATCCCAGATCTGCGGCCCCTCGGTGCCCTCGTTGACGGAGGCCCAGCCCGCGACGGTATAGGCCTTGGACGGCTCGATCGCCTCACCGCTGTCGGTGAGCCTGAGATCCGAGATCCGCGTGCCGATAGGCCTGGACACGTCGATCGCATAGGACAGCCCGCCGACCCGCACCATGTCGCCGCCCTGCTGGTAGTAGGGGTCGGTGTTGAACAGGTTGTCGGCCACGTCCTCGAGCACGGTCTTCAGCGTCTCGCCGGTCATCTCGTTGCGGTAGCAGGCGCCGTAGGTCATCGAGGTCACGTTGTGGATGTCCTCGCGGGTGATCGCGTCGCCGGGCATCAGCGTGGTGCCCCAGCGCACGCCGGGCGAGAGCGAGATCTGCGCGTCGCGCTCCGAGCGGATCGCCTCGCAGATCAGGTCGTCCCAGGTGCCGTTGAAGCTGCCGCGGCGGTAGAGCAGGGTTTCGGTGGTGCCGACCCTCTCCTCCAGATCCGCCTTGAACGGTGCGCGCTCGGCGTCGATCAGGCTGGCCATCTCGGGGTCGGGGGTGATGACATCCGAGAAGATCGGGATCAGCTTGTGCCGGTAGCCCATCATCCGCCCGTCGCGCACGTCGAGATCGACGCGCGACAGGAACTTGCCGTTGGAGCCGCTGGCGATCAGGATCGTCTCGCCGATCAGCACCGGCTGGGGCACGGCGTCATGGGTGTGGCCGGTCAGGATCACGTCGATCCCCTTGACGCGCGAGGCCATCTTCTTGTCCACGTCGAAGCCGTTGTGGCTGAGGCAGACCACCAGATCCACCCCCTCGGCGCGCACCTCGTCGACCATCTCCTGCATCCGCTCCTCGCGGATGCCGAAGCTGTATTCGGGAAACATCCAGCGCGGGTTGGCGATGGGCATGTAGGGGAAGGCCTGACCGATCACGGCGATGCGCTGGCCGCCGCGCTCGAAGATCTTGTAGGGCTCGAAGGCGGGCTCGTCCCATTCGGCGTCGAAGATGTTGGCGCCGAGGAAGGGGAATTTCAGCTGGGTCTCGACGATCTCCTTCACCCGGCCTGAACCGTAGGTCCATTCCCAGTGGCTGGTCATCGCCTCGACGCCGAGGGCATTCATCACGTTGACCATGTCCTGCCCCTTGGTCAGGAAGCTGGTCATCGACCCGTGCCAGGTGTCGCCGCCGTCGAGCAGGATCGCGTCGGGCCGCGCGGCGCGGATCGCCTTGACCACCGTGGCCACGCGGTCCATGCCGCCCATCTTGCCATAGGCGCGACCGAGAGCCTCGAAATCCGCATAGGTCAGCGCATAGGCTTCGGGTGATTGTGGCGCGATGCCGAACATCTTCTGGAATTCGAGCCCGGTGACATGAGGCACATGCCCCTTGGCCTCGCCGACGCCGATGTTGACCTCCGGCTCGCGGAACCAGATCGGCTTCAGCTGGGCGTGGATGTCGGTGATGTGCATCAGGGTCACATTGCCGAAGTCGTCGAACTGCAGCAGCTGGTCCTGCGTCAGCGCCTGCTGGGCGGCAAGCCGCGCCCAGTTGCCGAGCCCGGACGCGCCATACAGCGCCGACGTGGCCAATGCGGCCTGAAAAAACTCGCGGCGCGTGATCATGCGCGTCTCCCTGTCGTCGGGAATGGCAGGCCGGGCGTCATCATGACGCCGACCGGACCGATCCGTATCGTGATTTCACATGCTGTCGCGGCCGGCGGGCGGCCGCGACGGTGTCAGTGGCGCACCGAGACGCCTTCCACCGACAGTCCGTTGCCGCGCGAGGCGACATAGAGCTCCAGCGCCTTGAACTCGTCCGAGCCGGCCTTGAAGGTTTCGGCGCGGGTGTCGCGGACGCAGCCGATGAAGCGCTGCTGCGAGGACAGAAGGCCCGCATCCTTGAGCCGGTAGGTCGGGAAGCCGTTGATCTGGCCCTGGCTCAGGTGGTCGGCGCGGATCATCATGCCCTGGTTGTCCTCGTGGCAATTCGCGCAGGACATCTCGAGCTGGCCGAAGCGGGTGTAGTAGATCTCCTTGCCCTTCTCCCAGAAGGGAGCGGCGGCGCCGTCGATGGCGACGTTCACCGGCTGGCCGCGCGACTGCAGCGAGATGAGGGCGAGCATGTCCTTCATCTCGTCGCCGGTCAGCTTCCAGGCCTCGAGACCCATCCGTTCGGTGACGCAGCTGTTGATGTGGTCTTCCATCAGCATCAGCTTGCCGCTCTCGGGATCGACGCGCGGCAGGACGGCGCGCAGCCCGGCCATGCTCTCCGGCCCCTCGTGGCAGCCGGCGCAGCTTTCGCCCTTGACGCCCTGCGGCGCGTTCCAGCTGTCGATCGCACGGTCGACGAAGACCATGCCCGGATTGTCGAAGTCGTCCCGTTCCATGTCGCGGGTATCGTCCTCGCGGTAGTGCCAGCCGGACCAGATGGTATCCATCGTATCCGTCAGGTGGTCCGGCGCCGAGGTCATGGTGGTCAGCGTGAGCGGGCCGTCATCGGTCTCGACCGTCAGCGTGTCCTCGACCGGGTCGGCGGACGCCATGCCCGTCAGGGCGAGGCCCAGGGCCAGTGCGGCGATCGACTTGGCTGTGCGGTGCATGGCTATCCTCCCTAATGTCCCGTCCGCTCAGGCAATCTCGATCGACTTGCTGTCTTCGTAGACAGAGCCGTCGTCGTCATACCAGGTGAACTTGAATTCCCCTGCCGCATCGACCTTGGCGTCGAATTCGAAATAGGGGTTGGTCGAGACAGCCGGGTCGATCGCCACGTCGATGACATTCGCGCCGTTGAAGTCGCAGGTGAAGCGGTTGATGATCGAGCGCGGGATCAGCTTGCCTTCGGCATCCTTGCGCTGGCCGGATTCCATCTTGTGCGAAATCAGCGCCTTGATCGTCACGGCCTCGCCGACCGAAGCCGATTTCGGCACTTTCACGCGGGGTTTTGCATCTTCTGCCATGTTTGTCTCCTCGATCCCTTGGTTCAGCCGCCGCAGCCGCCGATGGTGACCTTGACCGTCGCCGACGCCTGCACGATGGAGCCGTCCGCCATCTTGGCCATCGCGATCACGTCCTGCGTCTTGGCAAGCCGGATGCGGGTGGCGGCGCGCTGGTTCGCGGCGGCGGGGCCGAAGGTGAAGGTGGCGACGGCCGGTTCGGGGTTGCCGCTGGCCAGGAGCAGGATGGCCACGGCGCCGGGGGCGTCGACCTCGACCGGAACGGTGTTCCCGTTCTCGGCGATCTCCGGCATCGTCAGGGTGATGCCGCCGGCGCCGGGCGTCGCGCCGCCGGTGAAGGGCGCGGCGAGTTCCTCGACCGTGGCGGCCGAGAGCGCGCCGGGCAGGGCCAGGGTGGCGAAACCACCGAGGCCGAACATCAGGGTGTCACGTCTGGACAGGTTCATTCTGATCTCCTTGAGCATTGGGTCGCCTCACTCCTTGAGTGTCGTGAGGTAGGCGACCACGTCCTCGATCTGCTGTGCATTCAGGATGGGCGGCAATTCGCCCTCGGCAGCCTTGCCGGTGAAACCGTCGCCGGGGCGGATGAAGCCGTCGGTCTTGTAGAAGGCGGGCATGAAGCTGCCCTCGAAGGTCATCTTGGCATTGGCCACGATGCCACGAAGCTGCGCTTCGGAATAGCGGTCCGCGACGCCGTCCAGCGCCGGGGCGATGTTGCCGGGGAACTGCACGTCAGGTAGCGCCGCGACGGTGTGGCAGGCCACGCAATTTCCCAGGGCGTTGGTCGTCATCACCGTCACGCCGGCTTCGGGATTCCCCGGAGCGCCGGACAGGGGGGCCTCGACCGCCCCCTCGTGAAAGGCGACGTCCTTGGGGGCGGTTTCACTTGCGACGGGCGTGGCGGCGCACAGCGCTGCCAGGGCCGCCGACCAAAGCCGGCGAGTCATTGCGATCCTCCCTGATCTCTTCTCCACCCGAGGATAGTGGCGGAATGTCACATGGCGCAACAGAAATATAGTAATCCGCGAATATTTCTATGTTCTGCGCTGCAGCAATTCCGGCTCATTCGGCCGGAAGCACCTGGCGGGCCAGAAACTTCTGAAAATGCTCGCCGTTTTCATAGCCGTGATCCTTCACCCAGGTGAGCAGGGCGGAGGTGGTGCCCTTGCCGAAGGCCCCCGGCATCATCGCCACCGCCGAGTCGGCGGCCGTCGCGCCCTCCGCCACGTCCTCCGGCAGGAAGATGAAGGTCGGGGTGAACATCACCCCCCAGCGCGCCGCCATGTCCTTCTCCGGCAGCGCCGCGCCGTCAAAGTCGGTGACCTCGACATCGCCGAACAGGTTCATCTGGATGACGAAGTAGTTGTCGCGGATCAGCCGGTCGATCGCAGGGTCGACCAGCACCTCCTCGTGCATGCGGGTGCAGTAGATGCAGCCGCGCTGCTCGACCGAGATCAGCAGCCGCTTGCCCTCGGCATTGGCCTCGGCCAGATCCTCGCGCAGGTCCTTGAAGGTCTCGCGCAGCCAAGTCGGCTTGTGCAGCCCGTCGTCGCCCAGTTCGACCGCCTGAACCGGCAAGGCTGCGAGGCAGAGCGCTGCAACAGTCTGGAGAAGTCGGGTCACGGTGTGTCCTTCCGCTAGTTCAGGGTGGCCGACCAGTCGAAGTTGCGGATCATCCAGTCGGCGATCAGGTTGACGGAGTTGGTGGCGATCAGCAGCCCGAAGACGATGAGCATGACGCCCATGACCTTCTCGACATGTCCCATCATCGCGCGGTGGCGGGCGATCCAGCCGAGGAAGGGGCCAGCGAAGAGCGCGGCGATCACGAAGGGCAGGGTCATCGCAAGCCCGTAGACCAGAAGCAGCGCGCCGCCGCGCCAAACCTCGCCCATGCCGCTGGCCACCATCAGGATCGCCGCCAGCGCCGGGCCGACGCAGGGCGTCCAGCCGAAGCCGAAGGCGAGCCCCATGACATAGGCGCCGACCAGCGTCGTCGGCTTGCTCTGCGTCTGCACCCGGGCCTCGCGGTAGAACAGGCCGATGCGCAGCACGCCGAGGAAATGCAGCCCGAACAGGATCAGCACGCCCCCGGCCACCCAGGACAGCACCTCGCGCCATTGCACGAAGACCCGGCCGAGCGCGGTGGCGCCCATGCCCAGCAGCACGAAGATCGTGGTGACACCGAGGGCGAAGAGGAGCGACTGCCGCACCAGCCGCGCCTGGGCGCCCGGGGCGATCTCGCCGCCGTCGCGCAGCTCGCGCACCGACAGGCCCGCCATGTAGGACAGGTAGAACGGCACCATGGGCAGGATGCAGGGCGACAGGAAGGACAGAAGTCCCGCCAGCGCAGCCCCGCCATAGGTCATCTCCAGCATCGCCCCCTCCCCGAAGCGGTGCCTTGCCCCAATGGCAAAGTTACATTAGCATATTCCTATGTTTCAATAAGGCTGTCAACGTGCGCCATCTCGGCAAGATATTCCTGGCCTCCGCGCTGCTCTGGTCCTCCCCCGTCACGGCGGCGGAGCTTCAGCTTCTGATGTTCGAACAGCCGGGATGCCTCTACTGCGCCCGCTGGAACGCCGAGGTGGCCCCCGCCTATCCGCTGACCGAGGAGGGGCGCGCCGCCCCGTTGCGGCGGCTGCAGCTGCGCGACCCGGTGCCGGAGGACATCCGGCTGGTCTCGCCGCCGGTCTTCACCCCGACCTTCGTCCTCGTCCGGGACGGGCAGGAGCAGGGCCGCCTCGAAGGTTATCCCGGTGAGGATTTTTTCTGGCCTCTTCTTGATGAACTGATTGATTCCGCACGTCCCGCCCTTGAATGATCCGGCCCGCCCGTCGCAAAGTCCTTCCGAACTGGCGCTGTTCCGGTTTGCCCGCTGCCGGGCTAACATGGGTCAGGACAGGGTGGGCCGGGGTAGGACGTGGGCGAAATTGGCGATGATCTTGACGGGATCCGGAAAAATCCCCCGCTCGGCTCCCTGGTGCGCCGGGCCGAAGAGGCGTCGACCCTGCTGAAGGCGCTCGGGCACGAGGGCCGGCTGACCATCCTGTGTCACCTGCGCGACGGTCCCAAGAGCGTCACCGAGCTTGAAAACCTGCTGATGTCGCGTCAGGCTATCGTCAGTCAGCAACTCGCCCGACTGCGGCTGGAGGGACTGGTCAGCGCCCGCCGCGAAGGGCAGGCGATCTACTATTCGCTCCTTGACCCCAAGGTGACGGAGCTCATCGGACTGCTTGCCCAGCTTTTCACGGAACCGGCGGAAGACCGGCCCTAGGGCGCAGACGCCCCCGCCACTGGCGGGGAATTGAAGGGAGGAGAAGGCTATGGAGGCAGTCCCGACAGGGTTGCTTGCCGCGTTGGTGGGTCTGTCCGGCGGCGTCGTGCTGGGGCTGGCCGCGCGGCTGGGAGATTTCTGCACCCTCGGCGCGCTGGAGGCGGCGGTCTACGGCGGCGACCAGCGGCGGATGCGGCTCTGGGGCCTCGTGCTGGGGGTCGCGATCCTCGGGACGCAGCTGCTGGCGCTGGCAGGCTTCGTCGATCTCGGCGCGACCTTCTACCACGCGATCAGCTGGAACCCGGCGGCCTCGATCCTCGGCGGGCTGGTCTTCGGCTATGGCATGGCGCTGGCCGGCAACTGCGGCTTCGGCGCGCTGGTGCGCTTCGGCGGTGGCGACCTGCGATCCCTGGTGATCGTGGTGGTGCTGGGGATCTTCGGCTTCATCGCCCTCTCCGGCCCGCTGGCGCCGCTGCGCGAGCTCATCTTCCCGCAGCCTGCCGCCGCCGGGCCGCAGGGCATCGTGCACGACCTTGGGCAACTGGGCGTCGCGCCGCTGCTGACCGTGCTGGCGCTGGGGCTGCTGCCGCTCGGCTGGGCGCTGTCGCATGCGCCGCTGCGGGCGCAGCCGAAGATGCTGGCCTGGGGCGTCGCCGCCGGGCTGGCGGTGGTCTGGTGCTTGGTCGGCACCACCTGGCTCTTCAACGACAGCCTCGGCGCGGTGGCGGTCGAGGGCCCATCCTTCACCGCGCCGGTGGGGCGGACTCTGCTGTTTCTGATGACCTCCACCGCCGGCGGCATCAACTTCTCGGTCGGCTCGGTGCTGGGCGTCATGCTGGGCGCGCTGCTGGGATCGCTGCTGCGCGGCCTGTTCCGCTGGGAAGCCTGCGAGGACCCGCGCGAGCTTGGCCGTCAGGTCAGCGGCGCCGTGCTGATGGGCGTGGGCGGCGTGGTGGCGATGGGCTGCTCGATCGGGCAGGGCGTCACCGGTATCGCCACGCTGGCCTGGTCCGGGCCGGTCACCCTCTTGTCGATCGTGGTCGGCGCGATGATCGGCCTGCGCCAGCTGATCGCCGGCTTCAACCCGGGCTGACCGGCCCGGGGGCCTCCTGCCGGCTCCCCGCCGCCGGGCGGGGAGCGGTGCTTCAGAAGCGGTTCAGCGGCAGTTTCACATAGTGCCGCCCGTCATCCTCCGCCGGGGGCAGCCGGCCGCCACGCAGGTTGATCTGCAGCGCCGCGAGGATGCGGTCGGGCAGGGGCAGGGTGGCGTCGCGCGCCTTGCGCCTGGCGATCCAGTCCTCGCGGATCGTGCCGTCGCGGACATGGACGTTCTGCGCCTTGTGCTCGGCCACCGTCGCCTCCCACATCGGCTCGTCGCGCTCCTTCGTGCCGTAGTCATGGCCGACAAACAGGCGTGTATCGGCGGGTAGCGCGAGGATCGCCTGGATCGAAGTCCACAGGTCCGACGCGGCGCCGCCGGGGAAGTCGGCGCGCGAGGTGCCGACATCGGGCTGCATCAGCGTGTCATGGGTGAAGGCCGCATCGCCGCAGAGATAGGTGATCGAGCCCAGTGTATGCCCGGGCGAGAGCATCACCCGCATCTCCAGCTCGCCAAGCGCGAAGGTCTCGCCCTCGGCGAACAGCCGGTCGAAATCGCGGGCGGGGTCGAAGGCATGGGGCAGGTTGTAGATCTCGGCCCAGATCTTCGCGATCTCGCCCACCTTGGCGCCGATGGCATTGGGCGCGCCGGTCCGCTCCTTCAGCCGGGCCGAGGCCATGACGTGATCGGCATGGGGATGGGTGTCGAGCACCCAGGCGACGCTGAGCCCCTGCTGCTGCACCAGCTCCAGCACCTGATCCATGCTGCCGGTCGAGAAGCGGTAATGCTTGGCGTCGAAGTTCCACACCACGTCGATCAGCGCCGCCTGCCTGGTCGCCGGATCGGCGCAGACATACTGGATCGAGCCGGTGTCGGGCTCGTAGATGCCCCAGACATCCGGGCTGCCCGCGCCGCGGGAGGGCGAGTGGCGCACGACGCGCTGCTTCAGTTTCGGGTCGCTCATGGTCACGCTCCTCTGACGACTGGCATTGATTTCAACTGCGCGCCGAGCCAGAGCCCGACGAGCATCATGGGCAGGAAGACGAGGATCGCGGGCGACAGGAGCGGCAGCGAAGTCCAGGCCGGGCCGGGGCAGAAGCCGCCGATGCCCCAGCCGATGCCGAAGAGCGCCGCCCCCGTCAGCAGCGGACGGTCGATCTTCCTTGTGTCAGGCATGTCGAAGCTGTCGGTCAGCACCGGCTCCGGCTGGCGCCAGGCCAGACGGTAGCCGACGAAGGCGGTGAGAGTGGCGCCGCCCATGACGAAGGCGAGGCTCGGATCCCACGCGCCGAAGACGTCGAGGAAGTTGAGCACCTTGGCCGGATTGGACATGCCCGAGACGACGAGGCCGATGCCGAAGGTGAGGCCGCTGAGAAAACCGAGGATCAGGCGCATGGATCAGGCTCCGAACACGTGGCGCAGCAGGAAGACGGTAACGCCCGCCGCGGCCATGAAGGTTCCCACCGCTGTGGCGGAGCGGGGCGATAGCCGGGCGAGGCCGCAGACCCCGTGGCCCGAGGTGCAACCCGACCCGAGCGCGGTGCCGAACCCGACCAGCAGCCCCGCAACGGCCATGCCGGGCAGGTTGTCGGAAACCGTCTGGGTGACCTCGCCCCCCGCCACGACCACCGCGAGCGGGGCGGCGGCGAGGCCGAGCAGGAAGGCCAGCCGCCAGCCCCGGTCGGTCGCGGCGCGCTTCACCGGGGCGAGGGCGCCCAGCACGCCGTTGGTGATCCCGGCGATGCCGGCGATCCGGCCGAACAGCGCCATGACCATGACGGCGCTCAGGCCGATCAGCATGCCGCCGAGCAGCGACATCCAGGGTGTGAACTCCGTTGGAACGACGGGACCCATCTGTTCTCCTTGATTTCTATCCCGGACCGGTTGCGGATCGGTCCCGTGAAGCGCACATATGAGCGATGTCTAATATATGCAATAGAGATACCTGAAATGACCCCGACCCTGCCGCTGGACGATCTGGAAGCCCGGGCCGAGCATGTCGCCGCCCGGCTGGCGCTGGCGGCCAACGCGCGCCGTCTCTTGATTCTGTGCGAGCTGGCGCAGGGCGAGCGGTCGGTGGGGGCGCTGCAGGCGGCGGTCGGGCTCAGCCAGTCGGCGCTGAGCCAGCACCTCGCCAAGCTGCGCGCCGCCGGCATGGTGGCCACGCGGCGCGACGCCAAGACGATCCACTACCGGCTGGGCGATGCCGAGACCGAGGCGCTGATGGCCGCGCTCTACGACACCTTCTGCGCCCCGCGCTGAGTTCAGGCGCCGCGGGCGGCCCTGATCGCCTCGCGCAGGGTGTCGCGGTCGATGGCGCCGGGAAACATCGTCATGCCGATGATGTAGGCGGGTGTGCCCATGAAGCCGAAGGCCGAGGCTTGAGCGTCGTTGCGCTGCAGCAAGGCGTCCCAGCGGGCGCTCTCTGCCTCGTAGGCGGCGCCGGCCGCGGCGAGATCGACGCCGGCCCCGGTCAGCAGCCGGTCGACCTGCGCCTCGCTCAGCCGCCCCTCGGTCGCCATCAGCGCCTCGAGCCCGGCGGCATAGGCCCCCTGCTTCTGCGCGCCGAGCACCAGCCGCGTGGCATGGACCGAGGCCGTGCCGAAGATCGGCCAGTCCTTCAGGATCAGCCGGATGTTGCCGTCCTGCGCCACCTCCTCGGTCAGCGCCGGGTGGCCGCGCTTGCAGTAAGGGCACTGGTAGTCGAAATACTCGACGATGGTGACATCGCCCTGCGGGTTGCCCAGCACCGGCGCGTCGGGGTCGTTCAGCACCTCGCCGGGATCGGGATAGCCTTGCGCGCGCAGGGCGAGCGGGGCGAGGACCAGCGAGGCGCTGGCGGCGATGAGGCTGCGTCGGGTAAGCGGCATGGACTGTCCTTCCCTGTGTCGCCGCAACGAAGCCGCCGCGGCTTATCTCAGCCTTAAGGATGGGGCCTACGGGCGGGCTTGAGGGGCGGGGCCGCGGATCTCGTCCATCCGCGACAGGAGGGCGGCGCGGGAAATCTCGCCCATGTGGATGTGGTGCAGCGCGCCCGAGGCGTCGAAGAACAGCGTGGCGGGCAGGCCCGGCACGGTGAACTCGGCCAGAAGCGAGCTCGACGGATCGAGCCAGACATCGGCGCCGGGCAGATCCTCCTGATCGAGGAAGCGGCGGATGGTGGCCTCGCCCTCGCCCTGATTGGCGAAGACCATGCCCACCTCGGTCTCCT